>JALGVU010000103.1 GCA_025774545.1 bacterium
CCTCGCGCTCGTCGCGGGGGCGCTCACACTCTCGTCGGAGAGGGGCTCGGGCTCTGTCGCGAGGAGGCGCGCGGCCTCGCCGTGGGACACGCTCGGGGGATGGCGGGTCGGCGGAGGCCGGTAGATCGGGGAGGCCTCTCAGGGCCTGCGGAGGCCGGCGGATCGGCTGGTGCCGGGCCGACCCGGGACGCGCGGCAAGCACACGCAGGGAGACATCGTGGACTTCGAGTTCGTGATGGACGGAGAGAGACGCAGGGTCCGAACCGACGGACGGAAGCCACTGACCTCCGTCTTGGTCGGCGAGCGCTCGTACGACGTCGACTGGACGCGCGCCGAGGGCGGGGTCATCTCGATCCTCGTCGACGGGCGCTCGCACACGGCCCGCGTCGCGCGGCGCGACGGGGGGCTCACCGTCTGGATCGACGGACGCCGCTTCGTTCTCGATACCGGCGGCGACGACGAGACGTTCTCGGCGGCGGGCGGCGCGGTCGCGGGAAGCGGGAAGATCAGGGCCCCGATGCCCGGGAGCGTCGTCAAGGTCGCCGTGTCCGAGGGCGACGCCGTCGCAGCGGGACAGAGCCTCGTGATCGTCGAGGCCATGAAGATGGAGCACGACGTCCGGTCGCCGATCGACGGCGTCGTCGCGAAGGTGAACGTCGCCGCGGGAGACTCGGTCGGCACGACCGAGGCCATGGTCGAGATCGAGCAAGCGGAGTGAGCTCCGCCGGTCCTTGATCGCAGCTGGGTCTCCCGGCTGCGAGACCCGGCGACACAGGACGGACGGCCGGAAGCTTCGAAAGGAATCGCCATGCTGAGTGCTCTCTACACCGACAAGGAGAACGCGTTCCGGGACGAGGTGCGGAGGTTCGCGGAGACGGTCGTCGCGCCCGAGGCGGACTCGATCGAGGAGAGCGCGGAATACCCGCGCGGACTCCTGAAGCGGGTCGGGGAGGCGGGCTACATGGGCGCCCTCCTGCCGCCTGCGTACGGCGGCACGGGGAAGGGCATGGTGGCCGAGACCATCATCGCCGAGGAGATCTCCGCAGTCTGTCCCATGCTCGACGTGACGCGCGGCGTGACATCGGTCTACTTCGCTCCGCCGGTGAACAAGTTCGGGAACGACGAGCAGCGAAGGAAGTACGTCCCGCCGATCATCGCCGGCGACAAGATCGGCGCGATCGGGATCACGGAGCCCGACGTCGGATCCGACACCGCGGGGATGAAGACGCTGGCTACGCGTGACGGTGACGGCTACGTCATCAACGGGGAGAAACGGTTCATCACGAACGGGAGCGTCTCGGACTACATCCTGCTCTTCGCCGTGACCGACGCTTCCGTCAAGCCTCGAAAGGGAATGAGCGCGTTCATCTTCGAGACCGACACGCCTGGGTTCAGCGTTGTCAAGGACTACGATCTCATGGGCATGCGCGGCCTCAAGGTCTCGCACCTCAAGTTCGAGGACGCGCGGATTCCGGCCTCGGCGCTCCTGGGCGAGGAGAACAAGGGCTTCACGATCCTCATGGACGAGTTGGACACCGAGCGCACCTCGCTCGCGGCGGGGGCCGTCGGCTACTCCCGCACCGCGTTCGAGCTCGCGGTCAAGCACTCGACCGAGCGCGAGCAGTTCGGAAGGCCCATTCGCATGTTCGAGGGCGTGAGCTTCAAGATCGCCGATATGGCCGTGAGGATCGACGCGGCGCGGCTCCTCACGCTCGAGGCGGCGCGCATGATCGAGAAGGGGCTGCCGGCGAGCCGGCAGGGCGCGGCCGCCAAGCTCTTCGCCACGACGGCCGCGCAGGAGATCGCCTCCGACGCGGTCCAGATTCTCGGTGGCATCGGCTACATGAAGGAGAGCAAGACCGAGCAGATCTACCGCGACGCGCGTCTCATGACGATCGGAGGCGGGACCGCGGAGATCATGCAGTTCCTGATTCAGCGCGAGATCTACAAGGAGAGAGGTTACTGATCCGGCATGGCCTTGCTGGATCGCATCGGCAGACTGAAGGGGACGTTTGCCGCGGACGGGGCGCGACGGCCCGGCCGCGACTCGGGAAGAGAACCGTGATGGACGAAACGAAGAAGAGCGAACTCATACTCGTTCTGAACCCCGGATCGACGTCGACGAAGCTCGCCGTCTTCGAAGGCGAGGAGTGTCGCTTCGATGACTCGATCCAGCACAGCGTGCTCGAGCTCGGGCGGTATCGGACCGTGTGGGAGCAGTACGAGTATCGGAAGTGCCTGATCCTGGAGTTCCTCGCCGACAGCGGCGTGGCGCTTCACTCACTGACGGCCGTCGTCGGCCGAGGCGGTCTCTTCCAGCCGACCGTCAGCGGCACGTACCGCGTCAACGAGCAGATGATCGCGGACGCGCGCACGGCCGAGGCCGGCGAGCATCCCTCGAACTTGGGCGCCGTGCTCGCGTACGGCATCGCGTGGGACTTCGGGATCCAGGCGTTCATCGTCGATCCGCCGTGCGTCGACGAGCTGGACATCCTCGCTCGCTACTCGGGCCTGCCCGAGATCAGGCGGACGAGCCTCGTGCATGCGCTCAACATCAAGGCGACGGCGAGGACGGTCGCGAGGCAGCTCGGCCGGAAGCTGCGCGAGCTCAACATGGTCGTCGCGCATCTGGGCGGCGGGATCAGCATCTGCGCGATCGGGAAGGGCAGGATGGTCGATGTCTCGAACGCCCTCTCCGCGGGACCGTTCACGCCCGAGCGCGCGGGAGCACTGCCGACTGCCGACCTCCTCAGGATGTGCTTCGCAGGCGAGCACGAGGAGTCCACGCTCGTGAGGAAGCTCGTGGGCGCGGGCGGGCTCATGGCGTACCTCGGCACGAAGGACGCCGAGGAGATCGAGGGGAGGATCGAGGGCGGAGACGCCCGGGCGAGGCGGGTCTACGACGCCATGATCTACCAGATCGCGAAGGAGATCGGGGCGATGGCCACCGTCCTCAAGGGCGAGCTGGACGCCGTCGTCCTCACCGGCGGACTCGCCAAGTCGGAGCACGTGGTCGCCGGCATCGAGTCGAGAGTGGGATTCCTCGGGAGGGTCGTCGTGGTGCCGGGCGAGGACGAGCTCGAGGCGCTAGCGCACGGGTGCCTTCGCGTCCTGCGCGGGGAAGAGGAAGCGAAGACCTACCCGGAGACCGTGGAAGGAGCGACCGTTGAGCTCTGAGAATCCGACGAAGGCGAGAGTTGCTGTCGCAGGATCCGACACGCCGTCCGACGCCGAAGCCGCAGGAGGAGGAGAGATGACCTTCAGTAACATCACCGTCGAGAAGGACGGACTCATCGCGACCGTCACGATCGACCGCCCCGACGCCTTGAACGCCCTGAACGGCGAGACGATGCGGGAGCTCATCCACGCGATGCACGACATCGACGGCGACGACGACGTGGCGGTCGTCATCCTGACCGGGGCCGGCAAGGCGTTCGTCGCCGGAGCCGACATCAGCGAACTCTCGAAGATGGGCGGCATGGAGGCGAGGGAGGCATCGAAGCTCGGACAGATGGCCTTCTCGACGATCGAGAACCTCTCGAAGCCGGTCATCGCGGCGGTCAACGGTTTCGCCCTGGGGGGCGGGCTCGAGATCGCGATGGCGTGCGACATCCGGATCGCGTCATCGAGGGCGAAGATGGGACAGCCCGAGGTGAAACTCGGCGTCACGCCGGGCTTCGCCGGAACGCAACGCCTGCCGCGACTCGTCGGCTTCGGCCGGGCGAAGGAGCTCCTGTTGCTCGGCGAGCCGATCGACGCGGCGACGGCGCTCTCGTACGGCCTCGTGAACAAGGTCGTCGAGCCCGACGAGCTGATTCCCGCGGCGAGGCAGATGGCGGAGCAGATGGCCGCCCGCGGTGGCGCCGCGCTCGCTCTCGTCAAGGCCTGCGTCAACAAGGGCACGGGCGCCGACCTCGAGACGGGCGGCGCATACGAATCGGAGGCCTTCGGGCTCTGCTTCGGGATCGGCGACGCTCAGGAGGGCATGAAGGCCTTCTTCGAGAAGAGGGAACCCGCCTGGCTCAGGAAGCGGAACGGATAGCGCGACCCCGCGGCCCTCAGGCCGCGCGGATCGGAGGCAGAGATGGACATCTTCACGGCCCTCGAGGAGGCCGAACACGAGCAGGTCGTGTTCGCCTACGACGAGGCGGCGGGTCTCCGCAGCATCGTCGCGATCCACAGCACCGTTCTCGGTCCCGCGATTGGCGGCACCAGGATGCGGCAGTACGACCGCGAGGAGGACGCGCTCGAGGACGCCCTCAGGCTCTCTCTCGGCATGACTCACAAGGCGGCCGCGGCCGGCCTGAACTTCGGCGGTGGGGCGGCCGTGATCATGGGCGACCCGATGGTCGACAAGACCGAGGCGCTCTTCAGGGCCCTCGGACGCCAGATCGATAGCCTGAACGGGCGCTACATCACGTCGCAGGGCCTCGGCACCGACGTCGAGGACATGCAGTGGATCCGGACCGAGACGAAGCACGTCGTCGGCCTCCACCGCGCGTACGGCGGGTGCGGCGATCCGTCGCCCGTGACCGCGCACGGCGCCCTCTTCGGCCTCCGCGCGTGCCTCGAGGAGGCAGGGCTCACGCCTGCGCTCTCGGGGCTCACGGTGGCGATCCAGGGGCTCGGAAGGGGCGGCTCGGAGCTCGCGAGGACCCTCATTCGCGAGGGCGCGCGGGTCGTCGCGAGTGACGTGGATGCCTCGATGGCGCGGCGCGCCGAGGAGGAGATCGGCGTCGCGCTGGTCGATCCCGACGAGATCTTCGACGTCGGGTGCGACATCTGGAGCCCGTGCGCCGTGGGCGAGATCCTGAACGCGGAGACGATTCCGAGGCTCAAGTGCCGGATCGTGGCCGGCCTCGCGAACAGCCAGCTTGCCGAGCCCGAGCACGTCGGTCTTCTCATCGATCGCGGAATCCTCTACGCGCCCGACTTCGTGTTCAATTCGGGCGCGCTCATCGCAGTGACGGAGGAGATCGCGGGGTTCTCGACCGAGCGAGCGATGCGGCGAGTCGAGGACATCTACGTTCTCCTGAAGAAGGTCTTCATGCTCGCACGCGCCCGGCAGATCAGCACAGCGGAGGCGGCGAACGCATTCGCCGAGGAGCGGATCCGCCAGATCGGCAGCCTCTCGCGGGTTCGCAACAGGTGCTAGGAGCATCATGGTCGGAGCGGACGACAGAGACCTCAACGACGCCCTCGCCACGCGCGGCGGGGGGGCCGGTTCCGTCGGCTCGCCGGACGCCCGGCCCTCGACCGACGACACCGAGCGGGAGACCGCCCGGGACCTTCCCGATCGGCGCGAGCGCCGTGTGCTCGATGGTCATCGCGATCTCCGGCTCTCGACCGCGTTCGTGGGTCGGAGGATCCACCGCCTCCGCTCTGTCGAATCGACGAACGCGACGCTGCGCGATCTCGCCCGTGCCGGCGAGCCCGAGGGGACCGTCGTCATCGCGGACGAGCAGACCAGCGGTCGGGGCCGCTCGGGACGCGTCTGGTTCTCGCCCGCCCACCTCGGTGTCTGGGCGTCGATCCTGCTCAAGCCGCAGCTCGCGCCCCAGCAGGCGGCGGCGCTCTCGATCGTGACGGCCGTGGCGGCCGCCGACGTCCTCGCCTCGGATCTTGGTATCGAGACGCGCGTCAAGTGGCCGAACGACATCATGGTGGGCGCGCTCAAGCTCGGCGGGGTTCTCGTCGAGACCGGCGAGGTCGCCGGCGGACCCGTCGAGGAGGTCATCGTGGGCGTCGGGATCAACGTCGGGCAGTCCGGAGGCGGCTTTCCGATAGACATCGCCGACCGGGCGACATCGCTCGAGATGGTCCTCGGCCGCGCGATCGATCGCATGGACGTCCTCCGCTCGCTTCTCACCGAGTTCGAGGGGCGCTACCGCGAGTTCCTGGCGCACGGCTTCGGGCCCGCGAGGGACCGCTGGCGCGAGCTCTCGTCGACGCGCGGACGCGGCGTCGAGATCGCGACCGCCGGGCGGACGGTGATCGGGACGGTCACCGACCTGTCGCTCGAGGGCGCCCTCGTCGTGCGGACCGAGGCCGGAGATAGGGTCGAGTTCTGGCACGGTGACGTGGCCAGGGTTCGGTAGCGTCCGCGCCCGCGATCGGCTGCTCGCCGCGCCGGCGCCGGATCGGATCATCATTGGAGCGTGACATGACGGACAGACACGACGACGCCGGGTGGATCGAGGTCATCTGCGGGAGCATGTTCTCCGGCAAGAGCGAGGAGCTGATCCGACGCCTCCGCCGGGCGAAGATCGCGAGGCAGAGGGTCATCGCGTTCAAGCCCAAGGTCGACGACCGGTACGACGAGGAGGACATCGTCTCGCACGACGACCGGAGGATCGAGTCGATCCGCGTCGCGGACGCCGGCGAGATCCCGGACTACGTCGGAGACGACGTTCAGGTCGTGGGGATCGACGAGGGACAGTTTCTCGGGCCCGATCTCGTCGCGGTGTGCGAGAGCCTCGCGGACTCGGGCGTGCGAGTGATCGTGGCGGGCCTCGATCAGGACTACCTCGGACGGCCGTTCGAGCCGATGCCGGCGCTTCTCGCCGTCGCCGAGTACATCACGAAGACGCTCGCGGTCTGCATGAGGTGCGGGAAGCCGGCGAACCGAACGCAGCGGATCATCGCGTCGCGCGAGCGCGTCGTCGTCGGCGCCTCCGAGGCGTACGAGGCGCGCTGCCGCCATTGCTTCGATCCGGACGAGGCATTGGCGGAGGACGAGGCGGCGGCGGAGGCAGGCGACGCTGCGATGGAGAAGGCCCTCGCCCGGAGCCGATCGAGCGCCGATCTGTCGTAGAGACTCCGGCGCCTGGAAGAGCGAGACAAACAGAGTGACACGAGGTCCACGCATCTGTTGAAAGGAGCGACGAATGGATCTTGACACCAGGCTCGAGAACGTGGCCGTCTTGGGCGCGGCGGGGAAGATGGGCAGCGGGATCGCCCTGCTCCTCGCGCAGGAGATGGCCAAGCAGAAGCTCAAGCCAGAGAACAAGGACCGCACCTACGTCTTGCACCTCATCGACGTCAGCGAGAGCGCGCTCACGGGCCTTCTGGGGTACCTCCGGGCGCAGCTCACGAAGGCCGCCGAGAAGAGCACCGTGCAGTTGAGGGACATCTACGCGGACCGCGACGATCTCGTCGAGAACTACGACGTCATCGCCGCGTTCGTCGAGGAGTCGCTCTCGGTCATCCGTCCGAGCACGACGCTCGAGACGGTGAAGGGCGCGAGGCTCATCTTCGAGGCGATCATCGAGGACAAGGGGATCAAGTTCGACGTCCTGCGCAAGGTCGACGCGCTGTGTGGCCCCGAGACGTACTACCTCACGAACACATCATCGATTCCGATCGGCGTGCTCGACGAGGGCGCCGGGCTCGGGGGACGCATCATCGGTTACCACTTCTACAACCCGCCGGCGGTGCAGAGGCTCCTCGAGCTCATCACGACGAAGTCGACCCGGCCAGAGCTTGTGGAGATGGGTGGCGCGATCGCGAAGCGGCTTCGCAAGAAGGTCTTCCCGGCGAACGACATCGCCGGCTTCATCGGAAACGGGCACTTCATGCGCGACATTCTCCACGCGACGTCGGAGGTTGCGCGGCTGATGTCCGAGGAGTCGATGACCGAGGTCGAGGCGATCTATGTGGTCAACACGGTGAGCCAGGATCTCCTGATCCGGCCGATGGGTATCTTCCAGTTGATCGACTACGTTGGCGTCGACGTCTGCCGCTTCATCATGAACGTCATGACCGAGCACATAGACGGCGAGACGCTCAGGGACGATCTCCTCGATCGGATGGCCGCTGGTGGCGTCATCGGCGGCCAGGGGCGGCTACGCGCTCTTCGCGGAGGGCGACTGGACGAAGAAGCTCAACGAGAGGATCGGGGCGTACCCGGCGGGCCACGCTGCCTGGCGCGCGCTCCTGATGGATCCTGCGAAGGGCGACAAGCTCTCGGCCTACTTCAAGGCGCTCGCGACGGCCGACACGCTCGGTGCGGGGCTGGCGCGGGCCTACCTCGTTCGCTCGAAGGAGATCGGTGAGAAGCTCATGAGCGACGGCGTCGCGAACTCCATCGACGACGTGAACGGGGTCCTCGTGACCGGCTTCTACCACCTCTACGGGCCCGTTAACGAGTACGCCGAGCTCATGACCGACAAGGTGGGAGGGACGCGATGAGCAGAATGACGAAGCCCGTCTACGTGACGGCAGGCTACAACACGATCTCCCTGGGCTCCGGCAGGAAGGAGTTCCATCCCAAGAAGCCGCGCCCGGGGCTCGAGCACTACATCAAGGAGGCGGGGCAGGGGGCGCTCGCGCAGGTCAACGACCCTTCGAACGTCGACGAGGGCGTCATTGCGAACTTCATGGCGGCGCGGTTCAACAAGCAGGGGAACTTGGCTGCCGTGATGCCGATGATCGACCCGAAGCTCGAGTACAAGCCGATCGTCCGCGTCGAGGGCGCCTGCGGCTCGGGTGGCCTGGGTCTCACGACGTCGGCGAAGTTCGTGTTGTCGGGGATGGCCGACAGCGTTCTCACCGTGGGTGTCGAGGTGCAGAACACCGTGAAGGCCATCTACGGCGCGGACATTCTCGCGGGCGCCGGGCACTACGCGTCCCAGCGGAAGGCGGGCCACGCCTACTTCTTCCCCGCGAAGTTCTCCGACCGCTCCTGCGCTGCGCAGGCGAAGTTCGGCGCCGAGCGGACGCGCGAAGGGATGGCGCGGTGGTACGAGCGCGCCATCCTGAACGCCAGGGCTTGTCCCAAGGCCCAGGAGTACCACAATTCGATCGACGATCTCTACGCGACCGGCATGAGTCCGTGCGACGCGAACGCGTTCTGCGGGCACATCAACGTCTACGACTGCTCGAAGGTCTCGGAAGAGCGACGCGGTCGAACTCGTGGGATACGGCCAGGTCGTCGCGGACATCTCGAAGGAGCCCGAGGACCAGACGAAGCTCACGACGACCGCGCGCGCCGTGAAGAACGCGATGGACATGGCCGGCGTGACCCCATCGGACATCGGGATGCTCGAGGTGCATGACTGCTTCACGATCGGTGGGATGCTCGCGCTCGAGGCCGCCGGCTTCTGCGGGTACGGCGAGTCGCCCGACTTCGTGGCGTCCGGGAAGACCGCTCCCGACGGCGAGCTTCCGACGAACCTGTCCGGAGGGCTCGTCGGCTACGGCCATTACACCGGTGGGACCGGCGTCAGGCAGGCCGCGGATATCTGCATGCAGTTCACCGGGAGGCCCGACGGCCAGACCATCGAGCCCAGGAAGCCCTACGGGCTCATGATCTCGATGGGCGGGAACGACCGGACGGTCGTCTCGTGCGTCTTCCGGAAGGTCCAATAGGGAGAAGAGGCGGGGCCGCGTTTCACCCCTGAGGCGAGAGGACATGGGGGCCTTCTGGTCCCCCTTCACCGACAAAAGAGGGGCCCGAGTGGGCCCCCCTTCCATTCGATTCTGGGAGCAGCGGTTATCCCGCGGTGCCCGCAGATACGGATTCCCCGGGATCTGAGGCCGCCGGTGGCTCTTCGGGATCCACGGTCGCCGCGGGCGAAGCCGGCGCTCGGAGGGGGCTCGGACCGAGCGCGATGATCCCCTCGACGAAGCCGTTCACGACCTCGCGGAACCTCCCACCCTCACCGGCCGACACCCACTCGAGGCCGAGACGCTCGGGCTCGAGGCCCATTCCCTCAAGCAGTCGCTTCAGGAAGCGGACGCGGCGCATCGCGCGGTAGTTGCCCTCCATGTAGTGGCAATCGCCAGGATGGCAGCCGGCGACCATCACACCGTCGGCGCCGTGGACGAACGCCTGGAGGATGAGCTCCGGGTCGACGCGGCCGGAGCACATGGTCCGCACGACCCTGAAGTGCGGAGTGATCTTGAAGCGCGAGACGCCCGCGAGGTCGGCGCCGGCGTAGGCGCACCAGTTGCAGCAGAAGACGATGACGCGGGGCCTGAAGTCGCTCCCCCTGGCGTCGGCCATGTGGTACCCCCTCGGATGACTCCGTTCCATCGCCCGGCCGCCGGGCCTCCCGGCGACCGCACCGATCATACCACCGAGGGGGGCAAGAGACAAGCGGGATCCCAGAATTACCCCACGAATAGGGCGTTTTCCGGTCGTCACGCCCGCGAGCGCCGGGAATCCTCCGCCCAGGATTGCCGTTGCTCGCGGGGCCTGACGCGGCTATAATACATGGTTCAATGATGACGGTCCGGAGACGGGGCAACGATGGCAATCGGTGACAACGTCCTCCGCGTCATGGACCGGATCGCAGCCGCAGCGGAGCGGTGCCTCCGGGAGCCGGAGGACATCACACTCGTGGCGGTGACGAAGACGGTCGAGGCCCCGGCCATCGCCGAGGCGATCGAGGCCGGCGTCGCCGCAATCGGCGAGAACCGTGTTCAGGACGCCGCGAGGAAGCTCACGGACGGGTTTGCGTCCGTGGAGAAGCACCTCATCGGGCACCTCCAGACCAACAAGGTGAGGAAGGCGCTCGAGCTCTTCGACATGATTGAGTCGGTCGATAGCCTGAGGCTCGCGCGCGAGATGTCGACGCGCCTGAACGTGGCGGGTACCTCCGCCGACGTCCTCGTCGAGGTGAACACGTCGGGGGAGGAGACGAAGTTCGGTCTCGATCCCGACGAGGTCCTGCCCGTCGTCGAGCAGATTGCCGATCTGGGAGGCTTGAGGATCCTCGGTCTCATGACGATCGGGGCGTTCCTGCCGGATCCCGAGGACGTTCGACCGTGTTTCCGGCTGCTCCGCGACCTCAGGAACGAGATCGAGGAGGCGGTCATCCCGGGGGTCTCGATGGAGCACCTCTCGATGGGGATGACGAACGACTACGAGGTCGCGATCGAAGAGGGAGCGACGATCGTCAGGGTCGGCCGGGCCATCTTCGGGGAGCGAGGCTAGCGCGAACGTAAGGAGGATCGATGTTCGTGTTCGGGAACTTCCTGGAGGCCGTGGCGACGGTCGTGGACATCGGACTTCTTCTCTATCTCTTCGCGCTCTTCGCGGTGGTCGTCGTTTCCTGGTTCGCGCCCCGAACGACGCATCCGTTCGTGATGTTTCTGAGGTCGATCACGCGGCCCGTTCTCGACTGGATCCGGCGCGTGCTCCCGTTCCTCGTCCAGGGTGGATTCGATCTTTCACCGATCGTGGCTTTCTTCGGCATTCACATTCTGAGGAGGTTCCTCGTCGGCACGTTGTACGACCTCGCCGCGCGCATGCAGTAGACGCCGATGCCGCGGAGTCGGACCCGACGACGAGGAGTCCTCGAGAGAGGCGGAGGTGACCCGATGGCCAAGACGCTGATGCTCTCACAGCAGATCGACAAGGCGGTGGCCTTCATCCGGAAGAAGACCGATCTCAAGCCGCAGGTCGCCGTCGTTCTGGGCAGCGGGCTCGGCAACCTCTCGAGCCAGATGCAGGAGGAAGCCACGATCCCGTTCGATAAGATCCCACACTTCCCGAAGTCGGGCGTCGAGGGACACGCGGGCGAGCTGGTGCTCGGCAGGATCGGGCGCAAGCGCGTCGCCGTCATGAACGGACGCGTCCACTACTACGAAGGCTACACGATGCAGGAGGTGACCTTCCCGATCCGCGTGTTGCGGGCGCTCGGGGCGAAGAAGCTCATCCTGACCTGCGCCGCGGGCGGCATGAATCCGCTCCACGACAAGGGCGACATCGTCGTGCTCGTCGATCACATCAACCTGACCGGCGACAACCCGCTCATTGGTCCGAACGACGACAAGCTCGGGCCGCGGTTCCCGGACATGTCGCAGCCGTACGATCGCGAGTACGTGAAGCTCGCCGAGACGATCGCGCTCGAGGAGCAGATCCCCGTCAAGAAGGGGGTCTTCGTTGGCGTCGCCGGGCCGAACCTCGAGACGGCCGCCGAGTACCGATTCCTGACCATGATCGGGGGCGACGTCGTGAGCATGTCGATGGTCGCCGAGAACATCGTGGCCATCCACGGCAAGATGAAGGTCGTCGGTCTGGCCGTGGTCACCGACGTCTGCCTGGCCGACGCGCTAGAGCCTGCGAGCCACAAGGAGATCCTCAAGGTCGCGCGAGCGACGGAGCCCAAGCTGACGAAGCTCGTCTTCCGGCTCATCGAGGGGATGTAGCAGGCGCACGACGGGATGCAGGAGGCGCACACGACTGGACGCGGCAGGCGCACGACGGGACGCAGCAGGCGCACACGACGGTGAGCGCCGCTCACGAATCGATGAGATCAAGGCCGGCGACCGGCAGAGCGAGGAGAGGCCTCGCACCGCCCCGGGGGAGAATCGAGAGGATGCCCTACAGGGAGCTTGAGAAGGCCAAGACGCTGCCCCAGCTCGAGGACGAGATCCTCACGGCGTGGGACGACGGCGACACCTTCCGGAAGAGCGTCGAGCGGCGGTCGGACAGCCCGCGGTTCGTCTTCTACGAGGGGCCGCCGACCGCAAACGGTCATCCCGGCGCCCACCACGTCCTCGCGCGGACGGTCAAGGACATCGTCTGCAGGTACAAGACCATGACGGGGCATCTCGTCGAGCGCAAGGCGGGATGGGACACGCACGGGCTCCCGGTCGAGATCGAGGTCGAGAAGCAGCTCAGCCTCGAGAGCAAGGAGGACATCGAGGAGTACGGTGTGGCCGAGTTCGCCAAGAGCTGCCGCGCGAGCGTCTTCACATACAAGGACGAGTGGGACCGTCTCACCAGGCGGATGGCCTACTGGATCGACCTCTCGGACCCGTACGTCACGTGCACCAACGAGTACATCGAGTCGGTCTGGCACATCCTCAAGCTGATGTGGGACCGCGACCTCATCTACCGCGGCCACAAGATCTTGCCGTACTGCCCCCGTTGCGGCACGCCGCTCTCGAGCCACGAGGTGGCGCAGGGCTACGCCGATGCGGAGGATCCGTCGGTCTTCGTCAGGATGCGGCTCAAGGAAGAGCCCGGGACGTCGTTCCTCGTGTGGACGACGACCCCGTGGACGCTCATCTCGAACGTGGCGCTCGCGGTGGCGCCGACCGAGAGCTACGTCAAGGTGAAGGTGGGAAGCGAGATCCTGATCCTGGCCGAGGCGCGGATCGATGTGATCGAGGGGGAGCGCGAGGTCGTCGATCGGGTGATGGGCCTCGACCTCATGGGCACGGAGTACGAGCCGCTCTACTCGTTCGTCGACACCGGCGGGAAGCGGGGCCACTACGTCATCAGCGCCGACTTCGTCACGCTCGAGGACGGCACCGGCATCGTCCACGTCGCCCCCGCGTTCGGCGAGGACGACTACCGCGTCGGCCGGGAGCACGATCTTCCGTTCATCCAGCCCGTCGACGAGGCGGGCAAGTTCACACCCGACGTCGAGCCCTGGGCCGGGATGTTCATCAAGGACGCCGACCCCCTCATCCTCGAGGACCTCGACGATCGTGGCCTCCTCTACGACAGCGGGACGATCGTGCACACGTACCCGTTCTGCTGGCGGTGCGACTCCCCGCTCGTCTACTACGCGCGGGACTCCTGGTACCTCCGGACGACGCAGTTCAAGGAACAGATGATCGAGAACAACCGGAAGATCGATTGGCACCCGAAGGAGATCGGGCTCAACAGGCTCGGCGACTGGCTCGAGAACAACGTCGACTGGGCGATCTCGAGGGACCGGTACTGGGGAACGCCCCTGAACGTCTGGATCTGCGACGACTGCGGGGTGATGGACTCGATCGGCGGTCTCGAGGAGCTCAGGGCCCGGGCGGTCGAGGGCTTCGACGGCGAGATCGATCTTCACAAGCCGGTCGTCGACGGCGTTCGCCTGAACTGCGAGAAGTGCGGCGGCACGATGACGCGGACGCCGGAGGTGATCGACTGCTGGTTCGACACCGGGAGCATGCCGTACGCCCAGTGGCACTGGCCGTTCGAGAACGTCGAGGCGTTCGAGACGCACTTCCCGGCCGACTTCATCGCAGAGGGGGTCGATCAGACGAGGGGATGGTTCTACTCGCTCCTCGCGATATCGACGATCGTGTCGGGTACCTCCTCCTTCAAGCGCTGCGTCGTCAACGACATGGTGCTCGATAACGAGGGCAAGAAGATGTCGAAGTCCGTCGGGAACGCGGCGGACTCGTTCACGATCATGGAGCGCGACGGGGCGGACGCGCTCAGGTGGTACCTGATGTCGACGAGCCCTCCCTGGGTTCCCACGCGCTTCAATGAGAAGGGCGTCAAGGACGTCGCGAGCAAGTACCTCGACACACTCAGGAACACGTACGGGTTCTTCTCGCTCTACGCGAACATCGACGGATTCGACCCTGCCGCGCCTGCGCCCCCGGCGCCTGAGCGTCCCGTGCTCGATCGGTGGATCCTCTCGCGACTCGCGGGCGCGATCGAGGACGTGACGCGGAGCCTCGAGTCCTACGACATCACGAAGGCCGTGAGGAGAATCCAGATCCTCATCGCCGAGGACCTTTCGAACTGGTACGTCCGGCTCTCGCGCGGTCGGTTCTGGAAGGGCGAGATGGACGACGACAAGGCGGCGGCGTACGCGACGCTGCACGAGGTCCTCCTTGCGATCGTCGGGGCGATCGCCCCGGTGGCGCCGTTCCTGTCGGACGTGATCTACCGGAGCCTCCGCGAGGGCGGAGGACTCGAAACGCCTGCGAGCGTTCACCTCTGTGACTATCCCGAGGTCCCCGAGGGTGTCCGCGACGAGGCCCTCGAGGCCGCGATGGAGATCGTCAGGTCGACCGTCGCGCTCGGGCGCGCGGCCAGGAACGCCGACGGCCTCAAAGTCCGGCAGCCTCTTCAGACGCTTCACGTGGCGGGCGTCTCGGACGATGCGCGCACGGGCGTCGTGCAGCTCGCCGGCCTGATCCTGAGCGAGCTGAACGTCAAGGAGCTCGTCTGGTCCGAGGCCGCGGATCTCGCGCAGCTCAAGGCGACGCCGATCTTCCCGTCACTCGGCCCGAAGCACGGCAAGGACGTGAACCACGTGGCGGACGCGATCCGGCGGCTCGGTGCAGACGAGGTGGCGTCGCTCGCTCAGGGGAAGAACATCTCGGTGCCCGTCGGGGAGGACGTCGCGGTCGTCGAGCCGGACGACGTCGAGATCGAGACGGTGGCGAAGGAGGGCCTCGCCGTCGAGTCGGACGGGGTTCTCACGGTGGCCCTCGACACTGCGCTCACGGAGGAGCTCAGGGACGAGGGGTTCGCCCGGGAGATGATCAACAAGATCCAGTTCATGAGGAAGGAGGCCGGTTTCGATGTCGTGGACAGGATTCGCGTCCACTACGAGGCCGGGCCGCGGCTCAAGGCCGCGATCGATCGCTACGCTTCCCGCGTTGCGAAGGAAACGTTGGCCGACAGCATCAGCGAGAGCAAGGGCGACGGCGAGCTCAAGAAGGAATGGGACGTGAACGGCGAGTGGGCGAGGATTGCGGTCGAGCGTGTGCGCTGACGCGCTCAGGTCGATCCGGGGCTCGCGGGGCGGAGGTACCAGGTGAGGAAGCGAGATCTGAGGCACTTCGAGGAGAGGCTCATCGAGGAGCGCCTGAAGCTGCTCAAGGAGTTGGGGTACTTCGAGGACAAGATCTTCAACGACTCCCAACGGGACGCAGCGGGCGATCTGTCCGCCTACTCGGTCCACATGGCCGACCAGGCGAGCGACGCCGAGGAGCGCGAGAAGGCCTATCACATGGCCTCCGCAGAGGGCAGGCTCCTCTATCACATCGATGAGGCGCTGTCGCGCGTCAGGGAGGGTGACTACGGGTGCTGCCAGGCGTGCAGCAAGCCGATCAAGAGGGCCCGTCTGGAGATCGTCCCACACGCGCGGCTCTGCATCGAATGCAAGAAGGCCGAGGAGAATGGTTCACTCGAGCGATAGTCCCGGCGAGGGGTCTCCCGGGGCGCAGCTCAGGATGTTCGTGCTCGCAACCGCCATCGTGGTTGCCGATCAGATCACGAAGTGGGTCGTCGTGATCTCGATGCGCTTCGGCGAGCTCATCGACGTCCTCGGGTCTGTCGTGCGCCTGACGAGAACCGAGAACACCGGCGCCGCCTTCGGCCTGATGCGAGGCCGCGGCGTCATCTTCATCGTCATATCCTCGCTGGCCGCGCTCGCCATCATCTTGATGCGCCGCACGATCGTGCGAATGAGGCGCTGGGAGCGGACTGCCTTCGGGCTCATCCTCGGAGGAGCCGTCGGGAATCTCATCGACCGCGTCAGGACCGGCGCGGTCGTCGACTTCATAGACATCGGTGTCAACAACCTCAGGTGGCCCGCGTTCAACGTCGCGGACAGCGCCATCACGATCGGCGTCGTCATTCTCGCCCTGAACCTCCTCGTCTTCCCTCGTCCGGGTGACGAAGCGGCGATCCCCGCGCGGCAGGACGAACGATGAAGAGGGAGATCGTTCTCGTCGTCCCCGACGACGCCCCGCCCGACAGGCTGGATCACTACCTCGGCGCCCACGCACCCGAGCTCTCGAGAACGAGGGCGAAGGAGATCATCCTGGGCGGCCTCGTCACCCTGAACGGAGAGAACGCGAGGCCGAGCGCGCCGGTCGTGCCCGGAGACGTCATCGCGGCCGACGTGCCCGAGCTCGAGCGCCTGAGGGCGACGCCCGAGGACATCCCTCTCGACGTCTACCACGAGGACGACGACATCATCGTGGTGAACAAGCCGGCAGGGATGGTCGTTCATCCTGCTCCCGGGTCGACCGCGGGCACGCTCGTGAACGCGCTCCTCGGAAGGGGCGGGTCGCTCTCCGCCGTCGGCGGCGATCTTCGTCCCGGCATCGTGCATCGCCTCGATCGCGATACCTCGGGCCTCATCGTGGTGGCCAGAAACGACGTCGCGCACCGCGCCCTCTCTCGGGACTTCAGCGAGAGGAAGGTGAAGAAGACCTACCTGGCGCTCGTGTGGGGCGTCCCACGGAACGCCGAGGGGACGATCGATGAACCGATCGGGAGACGGCGATCCGACAGGAAGCGCATGACCGTGCGAGCGGACGGGCGCGAGGCGGTGACGCACTACCGCGTAACGGAGGAATTCCCCTACGCGGCGCTCCTCTCGGTGCGCACGATGACGGGGCGGACGCACCAGATTCGGGTGCACCTGGCGCATCTCCATCACCCGGTGATGGGAGACGCGGACTACGGCGGTGACAAGCGATCGTTCGCGGAGGTTTCGCCCCACTACCGGAGGCACGCGAGGAAGGCGAACGCCGCCGCCCGCCGGCAAGCGCTCCACGCGCGCGAGCTCGTCTTCGAGCATCCGGGAACCGGCCGCGAGATGAGGTTCACGTCGCCGCTGCCCGACGACATCGCAACGCTGCTCTTCCTCATGAGGAACCCGGAGGACGGGCGCGGGCGAGTCATGGGAGTCGATCCGGGCGACGCGCGCGTCGGGCTTTCGGTGAGCGACGAGGGAAGGCTCATCGCGCGTCCCCTCGAGACGATCGAGGCCGCGAGCGACAGCGGAGCGGCCGCCGCCATCGCGGCACTCGTGCGAGAGATGGAGGTCGACACGATCGCCGTGGGGTATCCGATACGCATGGACGGGACGCTCGGTCCCCGCGCCGCTCGAGCGCGCGAGCTGGCCGTTGCGATCGAGGACGCGGCGCACGTGCGTGTCGTGCTCCAGGACGAGC
>JALGVU010000371.1 GCA_025774545.1 bacterium
AGCACCAGCCGAGGAGCTGGCCACTGACGATGATCTCGTCCGTGGTGCGGATCGACGGGCGATCCGTTCCGGCCCAGTCTCCCCGCTCGTGCACCATGTACGCGAGCCAGTTCCCGGCGACGCGTTCCGCCTCGTCTCTGGTCGCCGTTTCCGCGAGCGCGTCGGTCGCGAGGGCGAGCGCGAGGAGTGCGGCCAGGAGCAGCATGAGCACCCGTGACATCGCTGTGCCTCCTTCCGCGGACGGTCCGTCCGCTCCTCGTCTGTCGAGTCGGGAGTCGAGGCTCCGCCGCGAGGCGCGGGGGCGGCGCTCATCTAAACTGCGCCGTTCGTGGTCAGCAGTCAGCCGCGGAGCGCGGTGAACAGAACACAACTTGTGAGCAACGAATACAAGTATAGCAGATGCTATGAGGCTTGGCAAGAGGGAAGGGGGTGCGTCCAGGGGCTCAGGGCACCGCGGGGACGCGCATCCTCACCGACGTGTCGTAGTCGATGTAGTAGTGCTTGTAGATGCCGTGCATCCAGAAGACATCGGGCCCGTCGGCGGTCCTGCCTCTGGGCACCGAGGGACGCACGTTGTGGAGCTTCGAGCCGCACGTGACGGGCTCGTGCGACCAGGTGACGCCGCCGTCGGGCGTGGTCCATCGCTCGATCTCGAAGACGCCCTCGATCTGGCGGGAGAGGTAGACGATCGACGGGTCGGCGTGGTCGAGGGCGAGTCCGCCCGAGTAGTAGTCCTCGTAGTACTGGAGTCGCCTCTTCGAGAGCCCGACGCACATCGAGGAGCCGCCGTGCACGACGTCCTGGGTCTCCCACGCGGTCCCGTTCCACCTGGCGTACCGATACCGGTGGTCGGTCTCATCCGGGAAGACCACGTAGGCGATCACCGGGTGACCGTCCCCGTCGAGCGCGATGTCCCAGACCCACGATCGGACTCCCGTCCGATGCGCGTTGTGCACGGTGTCGACCAGCGACACGTGGATGGGGAGGTCGATCATCTCCCGCACCAGCGTCCCGTCGGCCTTGCGGAGCGCCCCGTCCCGATAGACCGCGTAGTAGAGGCTGTTCTCGGACTCGCCGCGCGGGTGGCCGTCGTTGAAGGCGATGTGGATGGCCCGGTCGCCGTCGGAGGCGTACTTGACGTAGGGCCGGCTACCCTGGCTCCGGATGAGCGTCGCAGCCTCCGTCCACGTCTCCCCGTCGTCGTCCGACGTGGAGTACGTCGGGCGACCGTCGCCCCCGCGCCAGAAGAGGTAGAGTCGGCCGTCCTCGCCCGCGAGCCTGACGATGTTGGGATACGTGAAGTGCCAGTTCCCTTTGACGTTCGTCGGGAACTCGCGCTCCTCGCCCCACGTCGTGATGTCCTCAGGAGCCGCGGTGATCCGGTAGTACATGCCCTTGTCGCTCGGCTTCCTCGCGCGGACGCCGCCGTGCGCGGAGTAGAAGACGATCATGCGGCCGTCGGGCAGCGCGAGGAGCGAGGGGTTCGCGTGATCGTCCTGGTCGAGCGCCTCGCGGACGGCGGTCGTGGCGACCTCGCCGGTGTCGTGATCGTACGACGCGACGATGACGCTGCCCTGGTCGTCGACCCATCCGGTGTAGGTCTGCCGGCGCGAGCCAACGTGCGTGATGGCCTTGGGATCGCCGCACCAGTTCCAGGCGCCGACCTCCGCGAGCTTGGGATAGTCGCTGCCCGGTCGGCACTCCGCTTCCCGGAGGTCGTCCGCCCGGGGTCCCGCGCAGCCGGCGAGGAGAATCACCGGAGCGAGGCAGAGGAGGAGCCGCGCGCGTGCACGTCTCACGATTCGCCTCCCGGGTCTTCCCCGATCGCGGGAGCGACGCCCCCGATGAGAGACTCGAGCTCTCCGCCGGGAAGCCCCACGCGCCCGACGATGTCACGGAAACGCGGGTCGGAGCGCAGGAAGTCGAACTCGCTGTCGGAGTTCACGATGAAGAGGTCGGTGGGCATGACGTCGTGGGTCCTCTCGAGCCAGGCGATTGCCCGCTCGCGGTCGCCGAGCGCGGCGTACCCGACCGCTGCGGCATACGCGCGCTTGGGGTTCTCCTTCCATTCCGCCTTCCAGTCCTCGAGCATGGCGAGCGCCTCGTCCCTGCGGCCGGCCGCGACGTACGCCGTGACGATGTTCACACCCAGGTATCCGAGCTTCTCCATCGTGGCGATCGCCTCGTCGAGGTCGATTCCCCTCCGAACGCGGCACGAGGCGAGGAGACGCTCGGGGATCGGATCGCCCGGGAAGAGATCTCGCATCGTCTCGACGTGGGCCATCGCCTCCTCGTAGCGCCGCGCGTAGATCAAGGAGAGCCCCAGCCTGAGATTCACACCGAAGTCGAACGGATCGAGCTCCGTCGCTCGGAGGAGCTCGGTGATGCCCTTCTCGAAGCTGCCTCCCCACACCAGGAACATGCCGCGTTCGCCCCGCGCGAGCGAGCTTCCTGGGTTGAGCTCGACCGCACGGGCGTGCTCCTTCGCCGCCACCTCCCAGTCGTAGTCGGCGGCGAGGTGCACGGTGGCCATCGCCGTGTGTGCCTCCGCGAGGGTGTCGTCGAGCGCGAGCGCCTCCGCGGCCGCGGCCCGCGCCTTCTCGCAGTGCTCGTCGCGGGTCACGTACCGGCAGATCTGGCTGTAGAAGATGGCGAGCCCCGCGTGCGCGAGGGCGAAGTCCGGGGACTTCGCGAGCGCGTCCTGGAAGAAGCCG
>JALGVU010000372.1 GCA_025774545.1 bacterium
AACCACGCCCGCCGTCTGAAGGAGCTGGAGCGGCAGAACGCACACCTGAAGCGGCTGGTTGGAGAACAGGTGCTACTCCTGGCGGAGGGCTGGCGAGTGAACCGCGAACGTGTGGAGCCGATCGGCGTTCTTGTGGTCGACGCCTGTGACTCAACAGGGTCCAACTGCTGGGTGTCTACCCCAACAAGGCGGTGAATCGCGCATCATAAGCTTCGCCAACGGGGTATCTTCCGATTCCCTCCTCTTTTCTTCTTGACAGCATGCACGATGCGCCAGTATCCTCCCACTGGTGTCCCCATACAGAGCAACTTCACACGGAGGCGTCTCGGGTTCTGCCGAGGCGCGCGGGTATTGGTGTGCTCGATTGGCTGACCCGCTGCCTGGTAGGTGGAAGGAGGCGATGCGACCAGACCAGGTGATGAGGACAGTCACTGACAGGCCTGCAGGCGGGAGGTGAAGAGATGAGATCTCTGTTTTGGCTCGCGGTCGTTGGAGTGCTCTTGTTGGCGCTCTCTGCGGCCGCGGATTTCGTTGTGCCCCAGAGCGTGATCGGCGCGGGTGGGGGCACGATGACCGGCGCGAGCTACGTGGTAATCGGTACGGTCGGACAGGCCGCGATCGGTGTGACGAGCGGCCCTTCGAACATCCACGAGATCGGCTTCTGGTATCAGCCGGGCTGGATCCTGACGGGCATCGGCGACGAGATGTTCCCCACGGAGTACTGGCTCGGCCAGGGCTATCCGAACCCCTTCAACCCGAGGGCGCAGCTACGGTTCGCCGTCCCGTCCCGGGGCCGGGTCAGGATCTCCCTCTACAACGTTGTCGGGCGGGAGGTGAGGGTCCTACTCGATGAGGAGATGGAGCCGGGGGTCCACATGGTCGACGTGGACGCCGACGGGCTTGCAAGTGGGGTGTACTTCTGCCGCATGGTGTCGGGCGCGTTCGCGGAGACCCGGAAGCTGGTCCTGCTCAAGTAAGCCGCTGAACCACGAGGAGGCGCAAGATGAGAGCGATGGTAGTCGTGTCTTTGCTGGTGTTGGTGCTCGCGATGGGAGTCGGGACGGCTGCCGTGCCGCAGACGCTGAGCTATCAGGGCGTGCTCAACGACAGCGGCGGCACCGTCGTGCCGGATGGAGACTACGATCTGACTTTCCGTCTGTTTGACCTGGAGACGGGTGGCACACCTCTTTGGAGTGAGACACAGACGGTGACTGTCACCGATGGGGTCTTCGACGTAATCCTGGGTTCCGTGACGGGCCTGGTTCTCGAGTTCGAGGACCAGTACTGGCTCGGTTTGTCTGTCGAGGGGGGGGCGGAGCTGACCCCGCGCACCCAGCTCACGTCCGCTCCATATGCACTTCGGGCCGGCTCGGTCGATCCGGACGTCGTGGGCAGCGTGGACGGCGTGACGAACGACGAGGGTGACATCGATCTCGTTGCCGGATCGAACATCACGATCACGCCGGACGATGGGGCCAACACGATCACGATCGCCGCGAGCGGGGGGGGCGGCGGTGACATCACCGGAGTGGAGGCGGGTGACGGCCTCGCGGGCGGCGGTGTAGTGGGAGACGTCACACTCGACATCGGGGCCGGCACCGGTCTCGAGGTGGGCGCGGAAACCGTCGGCCTGACGCCGGAGTACGAGAGCGGGAGCGCGTACGACGCGAGGTTCGTGAACGAGGGCGACCTGCCCGTCGTCGTGAGCAGCGTGGCCGGCGTGACGAACAACGAGGGTGATATCGATCTCGTTGCTGGTGCCAACATCATCATCACCCCCGACGATCCGGGGAACGCCATTACGATCTCCGCCACGGCCGCCGACGATGGCGACTGGGCCACCTCGGGTGCCAATATCTTCCGGTCAACCGGGAACGTGGGGGTCGGACAGATACCCAGCGCCAAGTTCATGGTCTATGACACCAGCGCGGACGATGCAGTTCTGACGAAGCTGTGGAGGAATGCCTCCGTTGCGTCGGGCCGCAGGGTCCTCGATCTCCAGATGGCCTCGGGGAGTTCAGGCTCTTTCCTCTACTGCCTGAATGGTCCTACCTACGTCTTCGAGATCAGGAGCGACGGTGGCTTCACGGCCGCGGGCACGGCCCACCTTGGGGGCTTCGAAATGCCGAGCGGAGCGTCGTCCGGCCACGTCCTGACGTCTAACGCAGCCGGAGATGGTACTTGGCAGCCGCCGGCCGCCGTAGCGGATGACGACTGGACGATATCGGGCGACGACATCTACCGTGAGACCGGAAAGGTCGGCATCGGGACTTCCAGCCCACTGACCACACTCCACGTGGACGGCGACGTGCTGGTCCCGTACACCGGAGCCTACTACGTCGGCGCAACCGGCTATCAAGGACTGTGGTGGAACAGCGGAACCGGATCGATCGCGGTCGGCGACGATGGCCACCCGCTCGAGCTTTACGCGGGCGCCGGCGCTCCGCGCGTGACCGTTGGCACCAGCGGCTACGTCGGCATCGGCACCACCTCGCCGACGGCCACACTGCACGTCGATGGTGACGTCTTAATCGAGAGCGGCGCCAAGCGGGAGGACATCCTCAAGGACGGAGCGAAGGAGGAATCGCGGCAGAGCGATATGCTGCGCGTCTACGGTGAGGACGGCACGACCACGTACAGCAGATTGTACGAGACGGACGCGACAGCCGACGGCCGAGCGGGGATCTACGGCTACCGCAGTCGGTCTACTCGG
>JALGVU010000373.1 GCA_025774545.1 bacterium
CCGCCTTGCCGCCGAAGTGCGCCATCTGCTCGAGGTACTCGGCGGTTCGCTCTACCCCCGCCTCCGCGGCGTAGAACGCCTGAGCCTCATCGATGCCCACCTCGACGAGTTCGCCCTCCGACGTCCCGAACGTCAGAAGCGCGACTCCCATCAGCGCCACGGCGGTCATGACCATCACGACCGCGATGAGAGAGATGCCCCGCTCGTCGCGAGGTGCCCCGCGCCCGGAGGCGGTCGCGTCGAGCACCTTGATCGCCAGCTTCATGAGCCTCTTCATCGTGAGTCTCCTTCGCCGAAACATCCCCGCCCTCGCGGGGACGCCCCTGCTCCCAGTCTCGGTCGTTGAGCCGTTCGCGAGCGCACGTGCTGCCCGCGCCGACTGAAACAAAGCAAGTTCCATGCCACGCCCGGCACGACTGAGTGCCCGGAGAGCGCCATCCCAGAGGCTCTTCCAGGGTCACGACCATCGCTGTGCGAATCGAGTGCACACCGCCGCGTCCGAGCGTGCGAGTACGGAATCCCCGGGTGCAGAATGCATGCCGATTCGGGAGGGAGTGGTCAATCGTTGACCATTGCCTCTTGACCACTAAGCGTAGAGTGCGCGCTCGGCGCACCTGCGCTGGCTGCCGTCATGTGAGGGAGTTCAGTGAGGCTTCACCGTCGCGGTGTGGGATCCACGACTCGCGGGGCCGAGCTAGACGACGCCCTCGCGACGCCCCCGGAGGGCGCCCGCGACGAGGAGTCCCGCGAGTGCCACGACGCACCATGCGAAGACGTCGCCCCGCGCCGCGTAGAAGCTGAGACGGTCGAGCACGGGGAGGTCGTAGACGAGGAACGTTCGCTCGAAGAGACGCGTCCGCGCCACGACGCGGCCGTGCGGATCGGCGAACAGGGACACCCCGCTGTTCGCGCTCCGCGCGAGGCTCCGTCGGTTCTCGATCGCCCGCATCACCGCCATCGAGGCGTGCTGGTGTGGCATCGACGAACGACCGTACCACACGTCGTTCGTGATGTTCACGAGGAACTCCGCTCCCCCGTCCACGAACTGCCGCACGAGCCTGGGGAAGATCGACTCGAAGCAGATGAGGGTCGAGAAACGTCCCTCCGGAATCCGGAACACGATCCGGTCCTCGCCGCGCGCGAAGTCGGCCTCGCCGAAGTCGACGCGCTTCAGGATCGGGAAGACCGTCTCGAAGGGGATGATCTCGCCGAAGGGCACGAGGTGGATCTTGTCGTACTTCCCGCGCCACGAGCCGTCGGGCAGGACGAGGAGGGCCGAGTTGAAGGTCCGACGGTCGCCGGTCTCGCGCGACACGTACTCGAGATCCGGGAGACCCGTCAGAATCGGGGCATCGGCCACCCGCGCCGTCTCGGCGACGAGCTCGTAGTAGTCGGGTTCGCGCAGAAGGTAGCTCGGCGTGGCCGTCTCGGGCCAGATGACGAGGTCCGGGTCCTCACGCGCCGCCTCGAGCGTGAGCTCGCTCAGGACGCGGAAGCTCTCGTCCTTGTGCCGCGGGTCCCACTTCGTCGCCGCGGTGATGTTCGGCTGAATGACCGCGACCCGGACGGTCCGGTCGGATCCGCCGTTCCGCACGACGAGCGCTCCGTGGAGGACCGGCAGGGCGATCACCGCCGCGAGCGCGCCCGCCAACAGGCCCTTTCGTCTCCCGGGCTCCCCCGCGACGAGCCCGAGCACGATCGCGTTCACCGCAACGATCCAGAACGAGACCCCCATGAGACCGGTCACGGAGGCGAACTGGATCGACTCGGGAACGGCGACGGCCGTGTACCCGACCGCGCCCCAGGTGAACCCGAGCACGAAGAGCGAGCGGAGCTGCTCGACGGCGACCCAGAGAATCGGAAGCGCAACGACCGGCGTGACGCGCGTTCTCGAGCTCACGAGAACCGCCGCCGCCGAGAAGAGCCCCCAGTAGAACGACTGGAGGAGCACGAGGAGCACGAGCGGTCCGCTCATCAGGACGGGGTTGTCCATCTCCCGAGACGAGAGGAAGACGAGCCAGTAGAGAAGCGGCGCGAAGAACGCGATGCCGGCCACGAGGCCGGGCCGGAACGCGCTCCAGAAACCGGTCGCACGCGTCCGTCCGAGCACGTCGAAGAGCGGAACGAGCGCGACGAAGGCGAGCGGCCAGAGACCCGTCGGTGGAAACGCGAGCGCGAGCGCGAGGCCGCTCACGACGAGCAGAGCGTACTCCCGCGGGCGCGAGATCGGAGCGTTCTGCTTCACTTCGCACTCCCCCTCATCTTCTGGGCCACGAGCGCAAGGGCCGCACTCCGCCGTCGGTCTCTGGCGCGCCGCCCCCTACGCCCCAAACTTCTTGAGCCTCCCCGCGTGCGCCAGCATGATCGTCATGAGATCGACAGCCCGCACGACTCCCAGACCGCCCGACCCGCAGTGCGACTCGCCGAACGCCGTGACGGCGTCCCTCCGCGCGCTCGCCGCGCGGAGGAGCACCGGCACCGGGTGCCAGCTGTGGGACGCGAGCGCCGCCGGCGTCGAGTGGTCGCCCGTCACGAGGAGCACGTCCGGGCGGACCTTGAGCACGTGAGGGAGCACGGTGTCGAAGAGCTCGGTGGCCCTCACCTTCGCGTCGAAGTCCCCATCCTCGCCGGTCGAGTCTGTCTTCTTGAAGTGAAGGAAGAAGAAGTCGAAGTCGGCCCACGCGCCCTCGAGCGCGCGC
>JALGVU010000374.1 GCA_025774545.1 bacterium
GTACCCACCTCCCGCCCTCAGCTCCTCGATCCGCGCCTGGAGCGCGAGGCCTTCGTCCTCTGGCTCCTGGCCGGCCGCCGTCGACGCGACGATGGCCAACGCGACGAGCCAGAGCGTTGCCGCTCTGGCACATCGTCGGGCGCCGTGCTCTGCTCGGACCATGCCCGTCTCCTCGCTCGCCGGGGTCGGCGCGCGACGCCACCGACCGGGGCACTCACTTCAGGAGGATCATCTTCCTTCTGCGCTCTTCTCCGTTCGCGTCGAGCTCGTAGAAGTAGACGCCGGAGGCGACGCGCCGGCCTCGGTCGTCCGTGCCGTCCCACGCCGGTCGAGAAGGACCCTCACGAGACGCCCGGACACATCGTAGATCCTGAGGCCGATCTCGACGGTCTCAGGTAGATCATACACGATCACGGTGGCCGGATTGAAGGGATTCGGGTAGTTCCCCTTGAGCGCCAGCACGCGAGGCGCAGGCTCCTCGTCGACGCCCGTCGGGTAGACCGCGAGCAGGTACGGAACCAGGATCTCCGGACTGAGAGAGTCGTTGCTCGAGAACACGAGATCGAGCTCGAACTCCCCGAGGCCCGAGAGCCCGCAGTCGGTGAGGATCTCGACCGCCAGGGAGTCTCCAGGCGGGACGACGGCGCTCCTCGGCGCCGCGTCGATCCACCCATAGAGCTCCTCGATTGCGACCGCGAGACTGTCGCGGACGAACGGCTCGTTGTGCGCGACAGTGAGCCCGGCCGACGCGTCCGCGTTCTCGACGCCGATCGTTGCCGACTCGATCTCACCGATCATCGCCAGGTACTGGAAGAGGATCCTGCCCGTGTGCGAGCACGAGCTCGGCCGGAGAATCACCTCGAAGGTGTACCCACCCGCCGCGAGGGCGCGGCCCACGTTCGTGTACTGGACGATGAACGAGGTGTCGGCGACGTCGTAGTGGTAGTAGACGCTCCCCGCTTCTGCGGGATTGAGATCGTCCCAGAACGGCGCGATCAGGTCGTTCGGCCCGAGCGCGTTCGGCATCTCCGCGTTCGCGGGATCGGTCCCGACGTGACCGAAGGTGAGATACCCGTTCGAGCTGATCGTGATCGAGTCCTTGAAGCTCGCGCCGTCGTAGAAGAAGAAGTCGAACGGGAGATCGACGGTCACCGACTCGTCGTTGCCGAGCGGTACCGACGTCCCCACGCCCGTGATGTCGCGCCACGCGAACGCGGGGCCTCCCGGATCGTCGCTGTCGATCCACACGTAGCCGTAGGCGTCCGGGCCGCCCGCGCCCCTCCCCCCGTCGAGCTCGACGCCCCGCTTCGGGGCGCTCTCGCGCTTCCCGAGCATCCACGCGAGATCCTGCCCTCCGTCGTTCCGCACCGTGATGAGATCGGCGTAACTCTCCCCGTAGATGCCCGTCAGCTCGATCGACTCAGGAGTGACCGCGATCTCCGGGGGACCTGCGATCGTCACCGTCACGGGAACGACGATCGCGGGGTGGTTCGGATCGTTGCTCTCGACCACGAGGCTGTACGGGTGCGGACCGACCGTGAGACCGGCCGCGTCGACGCAGACGACGACCGTGCGCGCCTCGAGCGCGGAGAGGACGCCCCCGGGGGGAACCTCGGTCATCCGGGGAACCGCATCCTGGATCCTGACGGCGAGGCCGTCGTGCACGTACGCCGTGTTGAAGGCGACCTCGAGTCCTATCGACGCGTCGGCGTTCTCGATGCCGACCGTTCCGATCGTCGGGTCGCCCTCAATGGTGAGATACTGGAAGAGGATCGCCCCGTCGGGGAACAGCGCGACCTGGAACGTCTTCGGCCCGGTTCCCCAGTAGTCGTCCAACCCTGTGTATTGGACGAGGAACCGGTCGGCGCCCTCGTCGTAGTACGTGTGGACGCTCCCCCCGGCGTGCGGCGTCAGGTCCGCCCAGAAGGGCGCGACGAGGCTGTTGGGAGCGACCGGATCCGGCACAGGATCGTTGCTGTAGTCCGACCCGCCCGGCCCGAAGGTCAGAAGTCCGTTCGAGCCGACGAAGACGGATTCGTGAGCGAACCCGTAGAACGGGAAGGCGAACGGGAGCGCGATCTCCTCGGCATCGTCGTCCCCGAGGACCACGGGCGTGCCGATGGCGCTGATCTCGAACCAGTCGAACGAAGGTCCGCCGGGCTCGTCGCTGTCGATCCAGGCGTAACCGAAGGCGTCGGGGCCGCCGGAGCCTCGGACGGGCGCCGCCCCCGGTCGCGCATTGCGCGCCCCCTTCGGGCGATCGGGCGCGCGCGGTCCGGCGGTTGGATCGTCGATCGAGGCGCCGGGCACTCCGCCGCGCGTCGCGCGGGGCCACACGGCGATCGCCCCGGTACGCCCCAGGGCTCCTCGCGCGCTCCCTCGGCTCCCGCCCTGCTCCTCGCGCGTCAGCCAGAGGAGATCCGCGCGCCCGTCATTCGCGACCACGAGGCTGTCGCACGCGAACCCGCCCTCCTCAACGATGAACTCGAGCGCGGCGGGCCAGACGTCGATCTCTGGCTCGCTGATGCAGCCGACCGGCAGCGCCCCGGTCACGGCCAGATGGTAGTCGGCGCTGTCAGCGTCGCAGAACTCGGGATCGTGCGAGAGGTTCCCGGCGACCCCGTCATATTCCTCGATGCACCCGACGTAGTCGCCGCCGGCGTTGCCGTAGACGTCGCAGCAGGTGAGCGACGCGGTGCCGCCCGACACGCAGGCCACCGCCTCACCCGCGAGGCCGAAGGCCACAATGGTCCGGTCGAGCGTGACATCACCGCCCCCGATCGCGACCAGTCCGGATCCCTCGGGCGCCGAGTTCCCCGAGAGCGTGCAGCGCGTGAGGGTCGGCGAGGCGGACACGTCGCAGGAGACCCCCCCACCCGTCACCGAGGCCTCGTTGCCGACGATCACGCACTCGATGAGCGACGGGGCGGAGCCGCTTCCGCAGTGGAGGCCTCCCCCGGTCGGCGCAGCGTTCCCAGAGAGCACGCACCGCGTGATCTCTGGTGACGAGCCGTCGACGAGCGCGACGCCTCCTCCGGCGCTGTCGGCCGCGCTCCCCTCGAAGACGCAGTCGAGGATTCTCGGGGACGAATTCGAACAGAGGAGACCGCCACCGTAATCGGCCGCGGCCCCTCCGGTGACCGTGAGCCCACGCACGATCGTCGTGCTGTCGACGTCGACACAGACGAGGCCGCGGGCGTTTCTGCCTGCGGCGTCGATCACGACGCAGCCGGGATCGCCGGTCGCCCCCGTGAGCACGATGCCCGAGACGAGGTTGATGTCGCCCTCCGCGTACGTGCCGCAGGCGACGCGCACGGTGTCGCCTGGGCCCGCCGCGTCGATGCCGGCCTGGATCGTCGCGGCGTCACCGGGCACGAGCCAGACCCGCGGTGGCGCCGTGACGCCGATCGAGACGTGGGCCGTGTCGGCGCCTCCCTGGCAGTCCGTCACGACGTAGTCGAAGCCGTCGGTGCCGTCGAATCCCGGCGCCGCGGCGTACGTCACGAGCTCGTCTCCGAGTTCCACGTGAACCTCGCCCACGGTCGCGTCGGTGAGGACGTCGATGATCCTGAGCGCGTCGAGATCCGGATCGCCGTCGTTATCGAGCACGGGGATCGTGATCGGCGCGTAGCCGAGCACGCTGTCCGCGTCGTCGGCCGCCAGAGGCGCCGCGTTCCCGGTCGTCCCTGCGACCGTGAGCAGCTGGAACTTCTCGGGACGCTGCACGGGCTCGATGTAGAGCGAGTCGGAGATCTCGAGGCCCGAGAAGCACCCGAACGCGAGATCGTCGCGGGAGCCGGACGGCAGGAACGCGCCCGAGATGACGATCACGTCGAAGCTGTCGCCCTCTGCCGGCTCGAAGCCCGGCAGGAAGTCGACCGAGACGGCGCCGGCCAAGCTCGCGTCGCCCGCGATGGCGAGCCGGTCGTACTCACCGCCCGGGACGGTTCCGCCGATCTCGAGGTGGATCTCGCTCGAGCCGGACTGGACGAAGTCGCCGACGTAGCTCAGGATCCCGTGCGACGTGCCGGGCTCAACGGCGCCCTTCAGGATCGCCAACCCTGCCGACGTGTCGAACGTGCCCGACCCCGCGAGCACCGCGTTCTCCCGATGATCGAAGAGCCCCGCGTTGACGAGCGCACCGCCCGCAGGGATCGTCGTCGTCCCCCAGTTGGTGAAGTCGCCGCCCGACTCGACGGTCACGCTTCCACCTGCGAGGAAGTCCCCGCTCTGCTCGACCGTGATCGACCCGAGATCGATGAATGTCCCGCCGGCCTCGATGGTGACACTCCCCGCGGCGTCGAAGGCGCCGCTCGAGGTCACGCTCCCCGTGCCCTCGGTCGTGAACTCGGCGCCGGCCGCGATGGTCACGAACCCGGAGCTGTTGAAGCCGCCAGCGGGTTCCAGCCGGTCGACGAAGTGGCTGCTCACGATGGCCGTCCCGCCCGTGTTGACCGTCACGCGCCCCAGGTTCTCGAAGTCACCGTCGACCTCGAACCACCCGGTCACGGAGAGCGTGCCGGCGACGGCGTTCGTGAACGCTCCGGCCCGCGTGTCGCGATCGAAGAAATGGCTGCTCACGATCGCGGTCCCGCCGGAGTTGACGTTGACTCGGCCCTGGTTCTCGAACGATCCGTCGACGACGAGCGACCCGTCGATCCCGACGAGCCCTCCGTTCGTCACGGCCCCGATGCGCCCCTCTCGATCAAAGAAATGGCTGCTCACGATGGCCGTCGCGCCCGAGTTCACGGTGACGCGTCCGTCGCTCACGAAGTCGCCGTCGATCGAGAGCGTTCCCGCGTCGACCTCGACGAAGCCGCCGGGAGCGCCCTCGACGTTCTCGAAGGCGAGCTGGATGTGGCTCGTCGCGGTGCTCGTTTTCAGAAGCGTGCCCGAGTTTTCGCAGAAGCCGCTGCCTACGAGGTCGCCGCCCTCGAGCGTCACGAGTCCTCCGTCCGCGATCGTCATGACCGAGATCGACGTGTCCGCCCGCGCCTCGAAGGCCGCGCCGCTCCTGACCACGATCTCGCTCGAGTTCAGCGCTCTGTGGGTCACGGTGAGCGTGTTCGACTGAATGTCGAGTGTCTG
>JALGVU010000375.1 GCA_025774545.1 bacterium
AGTCTCGGATGCTCGGACACATCGTCCACGAGGCGTTCCACCAGCACCAATCGACCGCCTTCGGCGAGATTCCCTGGGCGCGGGAGGAGCGCTACCCGAGCGACGACGCCGAGAACAGCGCGCTCGCGTATCTCGAGATGGTGCTCCTGGTGGACGCGCTCGAATCCTACGCGCGCGGCGACGTCGCGCGCAGCCGCGAGTCCGCCGCGATGTTCGTCGCGGTCCGCGACCGCCGATGGAACCGAGCAGACCCCTTCGTCGCCCGCTACGAACAGGGCAAGGAGGTCCAGGAGGGCACGGCACGCTTCGTCGAACTCCGAGCGCTTGAACTCGCGGGAGCGCTCGACTACCACTCCACCGTCACGGGGGATTCCTCGCCCCTCCGGGGGAAGCTCACCTCGGCCGCGCTTCCGCGGTCGATCGTCGAGAACTTCCGAACCAGGATGGGAGACGGCTTCGTGCCCGTGGACGACATGCGCCGGAACCGCATCTACCCGGTCGCAAGTGCGGTCTGCTTCCTCCTCGACGCGCACGGCGACACCGACTGGCGGACGGAGATTGAGCGGTCCACGGAGTCGTTCACCTTCGCCGGCGCCCTCGGGCGCGCGCTCGGGATCGACGACGAGCGGCTTCCCGATCTTGCCGCTCGGGCCGCGGCGCTCCACGACCTCGACGGCATGCTCGTCGCCGGCGAGCGAGCCATCCAGGCACAGAGGGTGTCGTTCGAGGAAGCGATCTCGCAGTTCGAGACCGAGCCGGGACCGCGCATCGAGGTGCGGCTCGATTCGAACGGCCTGAGTCGATCACGGAGGAGCTCCGCCGAGAAGCTCATCGCCGACCGTGGTGCACGGTGTCTCTGTCTCCGCTACGACGTCTACACGCTCGAGCGGGACGGCGTATTCCTGGAGGTCAGGGACCGAGCCCTCCTCGAACTGGACGACTGGGACGCGCTGCACAAGGCCGCGATCTTCCACACGGGCCGGGTCGACTCCCTCATCGCGGACGGGCTGTCGTGCGCATTCGACTCGCCCGGCACCGTGACCTTCTCCTCGCTCCGTGCCGGCGGCCCCGGCTTCCGGATGACCTCGAACGCGCCGGGCACGCTCACGATCACGGGCGACGGCGTGGTGATCGATCTCCTCGACGTGCCCGAGTGACTCCCCGGTATGCGACGGGAACATGAACTGACCGCTGCCACTGGCGTCCCACCCACAGACCACCGCCGTCCAGCGCGTGCCGACCATCACTGCAGCGTTCTTGCCCGAAACCATCAAGTATGATAGAATAGCGTATCACACGTACGTTCGCGGATCGTCGCGCGAGCGGAGCGGCGCGAGCCGCTTCGCGTCCGCGCGACCGGTCTCGGCTCACGTCGCCCGGCTCGAGCAGGGGGTGTAGGAAATGCATCGGAGAGAGAACATCGCGAGGGCCCTCCTGACGGGGCTCCTGATCGTCGCAACGCTTCCGCTTCTCGTCGGCACCTCACAGGCGGACGCCGGGCGGGACGCCCCCGTCCTCACGTCCGACGACTTCTTCCAGGACATCGGCGACTACTACCGCTCCTGGGCCAACACGTCCAATGCGTCGGTCTCGGATGTCCTGGGCCTACCCGGCGGACCGCGGACCTGGGACTTCACCGAGGGTCCCTCGGACGAGATCAAGCGCTTCGACTACGTGCCGACCGACGACGGCGACGACGCGGGCGCCGGGTTCTTCGCGAGCGTTCACTACCCCGACGCGGACTTCTCGCAGAGGATGACCGAGGAGTTCGGCGGCGACCAGGCCTGGATGTACCTCGACCAGCTCGCCGGCTCGGGTAGGCTGAACTACGGCTTCTACTGGCCCGACGGCGTCGCGGCGACGAACGACTGGAGCGTCTTCACGCCACCCCTCCTCGACTTCCCCGATCCGATGACGTGGGGAGACAGCTGGTTTCTCTCCACCGAGTACCAGTTCCAGATGTACGACATGGAGCAGGTCCTCGACGTCAAGGTCGAGCTCACGATCGACGCCCAGGTCGACGCCTGGGGCACCGTCATCCTGCCCACGCTCGGTCCGATCGAGGCCCTGCGGGTCAACACGGAGCAGACGAGCGTGATCTACGTCTGGCTCCTCGACCAGTGGTTCCTCATCAGCACGCAGTTCATCCGGATCTACGACTGGGTCGGCGTGGACTCCGACATCGTCGCCGAGATCGGATCGACGGTCTCCGAGGCGAGCATGCCCCCCGACCAGTTCACGCTCGCCTCCATCTTCGTCCGCCAGTTCGAGAACAGCAACCCGACGGCGGCTCCCGAGATCGCCGAGATCCCCGACGCGACGCTCTTCGAGACGTACGCCCTCTTCTCGTACGACGTGGCGGCGACGGGCATCCCCGAGCCGACCTTCTCGCTCGCGGTCGCGCCCGACGGCATGACGATCGACGAGATCACAGGTGCCATCGAGTGGACGCCGACGAGCGCGCAGACGGGGGACAACACCGTCACGGTCGAGGCCGACAACAGCCAGGGCACGGATCAGGAGACGTTCGTCGTTACGGTCGTGAACCTGAACGAGCCGCCTCTGAACCTCGCGAACGAGCTCTTCGACACCGGTACGACTGAGCTCTTCTGGGATCCGCCTGCGAGCACGTACTGGCTCGCGGGCTACGCCGTCCACCACTCGACCGAGATCGGCGGGCCGTACGAGCTCACGGCCTCCGTCGAATCGCCGGGATTAGGCGAGTCGAACTACTACGTCGTCACGGCGAAGATCGAGGTCGGACGGGAGCCGTACGAGTCGGTTCCCTCCAATGAAGTGCTGGCGTACTCGCTCGGCGTCACCGAGGCAGGGTGCGGGAACGACGACGGTTCCGCGGAGTCGGGCCAGGTGGCGGGCGGGGCGAACGGAGAGATGGCGGCGAGCCTCGAGCTCCCGAGCGAGGACGAGCTGACGCTCACGAAGGTCGCCGTCTACCTCACCGAGTTCGTCGACGCTCCGGTGACCATGAAGGTCGCGGCCGACGACGCGGGCGGTCTGCCGGGCACGTCGCTCTACCAGGCGACCTATCCGCCGAGCATGCTTCGGGCCGGGTGGAACATCCTGGAGATCCCCGAGTTCCTGCAGCCGTCGTTCACCGGCGGGGACTTCTTCGTCGGTGCGGTCGAGGGCGTCGAGTACAACACCGTCGGTCTCGACGAGAGCGCCTTCGGACACAGCTTCACCAAGGCGCCGGGCGGCGCCTGGTCGTTCCTCTTCTCCGGCGAGCTCATGTTCCGGGGCATCGTCGAGAGCGAGGGCACAGGGCTGGACGACCCGTCCGACGAGGTCGTCTCGCGCCTCGCACTCGGTAACTTCCCCGACCCGTTCGGTCCGGAGACACAGGTGAGCTACGAGCTCCCGCAGCCGGGGCGTGTGACGCTCCGAGTCTACGGCGTGTCCGGGCGGCTCGTCCGGACGCTCGTCGACGCGGAGAGCAGGGAGGCGGGCTCGCACACCGTCACCTGGAACGGGCGTGACGACGCGGGTCGCGACGCGGCGTCGGGGATCTACTTCTGTAGACTCGAGGTCGACGGATCCGTTCTGACGGACAAGATGATCCTGGCGAAGTAGCATCCGGGTCGCCCTCGCGCCCGTCCACACGGCCCACCCCGCACGCGGCGCGGAGCAGAAACCCGACGTCTGCGTGGGCGTCGTCATCGCGCTCCAGGGCGACGTCACCGTCCGCCGGGGGGACTACTTCCACGGAGTTCGTGAGGGCTTCGCGCTCATGCAGGGCGACGTTCTCACCGTGCCGG
>JALGVU010000376.1 GCA_025774545.1 bacterium
CGCGGCCTCTACCGGAAGATCGTCGTCCGGGACGGCCGTCCGATCGGCGCCATCGTGATCGGCTCGCGGAAGGGCGTGCTCGAGCTTCAGACGATGATCGATCAGGGCGTGTCGATCGAGCGCTGGGGCGACGACATCGTCCGCGAGGACTTCGCGTACAAGGAGGCGCTCGAGGCCACCGCCTGAGGTGCTCGGGCGCGACAGGTACGGTGCGGTTTCGTGGCGGGAGCGCGCCGGTGCGACCGTCCTCGTCCTCGGCGGGCGGGCGCGACGGGAGCACCCATCGAAGACGAGGGCCCGATCTCGCGGGAGGTCGGGCCCTCGGCCGATTCGGGCCGCCGCTCGGCCGCTTCCGGCCATCTCTCGGCCGTTTCCGGTCACATCGGCGTCCCGCGCCAGGAGCCTTCCCCCCGGATGGCCAGTAGGCACAAGAAGCCTATTGACATAATCGGGTGGACGGCATATCGTAGGCTATCCACACACAACATACTGATCGAGCCACACATACTGGATGTGCCGAGGTGGTTCGTCTTCTCGGGAGGTGTGTGATGTTCAGCCGTCAACGTTCCAGGCGGAGGTGTGGCGCGTGTGAAGTCATCGCGCGAGCTGTCGTGCTCGCCTCGGTCGCCCTCGTCCTTGTGGCACTCGGCAACGCCGCGGAGGCGGGCGGCGCGACGGACCCCCCGGGCGGCAGGTACTGCAACCGTCAGGGTGATCCGAGCCTCGTCCTTCCTCTCGACAACACGTGGTCGGTGGTGAGCTTCCTGGGCGCGTCCGAGTGCGACGGCTCCGCCGGCCCCGGCGTTCCGTGCCGTCGGAACAACGATGACCACAGTCCCGTGATCCCGCTCTCCTTCACCTTCGACCTCTACGGGCAGTTCATCACCGAGATCCGGATCAACACCAACGGGGTGCTGTCGGTCGGGGAGGGGTTCTGCTCGATGGACCCGTACGGGTTCCCCGTCCCCGGTGTGCCGCTCGTGGCCCCGTTCTGGGCGGACGCGGACACGCGGGATGAAAGCAACGCGTGCGGCACCGTGTGGGCGAAGACCGGTCCGAACTACCTGGCCGTGACGTACGACCACGTCGGGTACCAGAACAGCCACACGGACAAGCTCAACACCTTCCAGGTCGTCATCAGCGACGGCACGTTCGTGCCGGTCGGGCTCGGGAACAACGTGTGCTTCTCCTACGGAGACATGCAGTGGACCACGGGCGACGCGTCGGGTGGGCTCGGAGGGTTCGGCGGGGCTCCGGCGCACGTCGGCGTCAACAGGGGTGACGGCGTCGACTACTTCCAGATCGGCCTCTTCGATCAGCCCGGCATTGTCTACGACGGTCCCAGCGGGAACAACGACGGCGTCGACTGGCTCGACGACCAGGTGTTCTGCTTCTACGCGGGGACGCACTTCGACGATCCCCCGTTCCCGTCGGGCTTCCCTCCCGGCTACGAGATCGAGGCGGCGGCGGGCGACACGATGCTCCTCAGTGTCGCGTTCATTCATCCGGACGAGGGCGCGTCGATCCACACGGCGGTCGACGACGGCGACCTGGCGAACTTCTTCTGGGTCAGCACGGACGGGAACCCGTCGACGGTCGACATGACGTTCGCACCCGACGAGAGCCAGGTCGGGTCGCACGTGATCCACTTCACAGCGACCGCGGCCATCGGGACGAGAGACGTCACCGAGCTCGATCTTGTCATCGAGGTGGTTCCCCTGACGCCGATCGAGCGACGGTCGTGGGGGGCGATCAAGGGTCTCTACCGATAGCGGGGAGTGCCGTGGTCGCGGGAGGAGCCGCGCTGGTCCCCCTGGTGCAACAGCAGCCCGCTCGGGGAACCGAGCGGGGGACGACCGCTCGAGGAGCGGTCGCGGCGAAAGGAGGCGGCCCGGAACAGAGACAGCGCTCTTCGAGGTGAGACCGGCACGCGATGCCGCGAGGCGCGCGCCGGCCGGCGAGAAAACCGACGATCGAAAGGAGACGCGACATGTGCGCCAAGGTATCAGTGCTGGTTCTAGCGATCCTCCTCGTGACGTCGCTGCCTGCCGCGGCGGAGAAGCCCTACGCAGGCCCCGCGGAGTACGCCGGGGGCGACCGCCAGTGCAACCTGCAGGGGCACGACTGCCTCTGCATGCCCCTCGACACCACCTGGCAGGTGGTGAACTTCAGCGGTGCCGCCGGCTGCAACGGGCCGGCGAGCCCGACCGACCCGTGCCGCAGGAACGACGACGACTACAGCTTCGTCGTGCCGCTCGGCTTCACGTTCGACCTCTACGGGTCCCCCCAGACCGAGGTCTACATCAACAACAACGGCAACCTGTCGTTCGACGGCGGGTACTGCACGTTCACATCGACGGGATTCCCGGTGGCCGGGTACCCCATGGTCGCGCCCTTCTGGGCCGACGTCGACACGCGGAGCTCCGACAACAACTGCGGTGTCGCTTGGATGAAGCAGGGGCCGAACTACCTCGCCGTCACGTACGATCACGTGGGCTACTACGGCGAACCGCCGCACACCGATCTCCTGAGTACCTTCCAGGTGATCATCAGCGACGGGACGTACGAGCTGATGGGGATCGGCAACAACGTGTGCTTCTGCTACGGAGACATGCAGTGGACGACGGGCGACGCCTCGGGCGGCGTGGGGGGCTTCTGGGGCTTCCCGGCGACCGTCGGCGTGTGACGGCATCGACTACTTCCAGATCGGCCTCTTCGATCAGCCCGGCATCGCCTACGACGGGCCCGGTGGGAACAACGACGGCGTCGACTGGCTCGACTGTCAGACGTTTTGTTTCACCGTCGGCGGGGAGTTCAATGAGCCGCCCATTCCGATCGGTTTCCCCTTCGGGAACACGGTCGAGGTCATGACGAGCATGACGATGGACATGACCGTCGGGTTCATCGGCCCCGAGGCGGAGCAGACGGTCCACACGGACGTCGACGACGGCGGCCTCGCCAACTTCGTCTGGGTCAGCACGGACGGGAATCCCTCGAACGTCCACATGCTGTTCACGCCGGACGACACCCAGATCGGCTCGCACGTGATCCACTTCACCGCGACCGACGACTACGTCACTGC
>JALGVU010000377.1 GCA_025774545.1 bacterium
CTCGCGGAGGGCGGCGCGAACCTCTCGATGGGGGAGCGGCAGCTGTTGTGCTTCGCGCGCGCCATCGTCGACGACCCCGGCATCCTCATCCTCGACGAGGCGACGTCGTCGGTCGATCCCATGACCGAGCAGAGGCTTCAGGACTCGCTCGACCATCTGATGGAGGGCCGCACGTCGATCATCGTCGCGCACCGTCTGGCGACGATCACGAAGGTCGATCGGATCCTCGTTCTCCACGAGGGGCGACTGGTCGAGGAGGGGCCGCACGGCGAGCTGTATCGGAAGGGCGGGATCTACCGCGACCTGTTCGATCTTCAGTTTGCGGCGAAGGTGATCGGATGAGCGACGAGAAGAGACACAGGCCGAAGACCGGGGAGGACGCGCCCAAGCTCTCGTTCCGGGAGCACGTCCAGTGGATCTGGCGCTACTGGCGGCCGCACAAGCACATTCTCGTGTTCCTCGCGCTCTTCACGCTCATCTCGACGGCCGTCGCGGTGGCGTACCCGCTCGTCTTCCGGTGGGTCATCGACCGCCTGACTGAGATGCTCGAGGTCGAGGAGGGCGTGGCGGACCTCACGAACGTCATGCTGATCCTGAGCGCGATCTTGGTCGGGCACTTTATCGCGCGGCTCTACCCGGCGGCGCGCGCCATGGTGAACTCCCGGCTCGAGCGCGACATCCGCGACGACGTCTTCGGCGAGCTGATGGAGAAGGACTACCACTTCAACAACACCTTCCGGACCGGCGACGTCGTGACGCGGCTCACCGACGACATCGGGGAGTTCCCGAAGGTGGCGTGGTTCTCCTGCTCGGGTATCTTCCGCGCCGTCGAGTCGAGCTCGAAGCTCGTCTTCTGCCTCGTCTCGATGGTCGTGCTGAGCGGCAGGCTGACGGCTCTCTCCGTCCTGCCGCTCCCGATCATGATGTGGGTCTTCTACGCGTTCCGCCACCGCATGCGGTACTACATGGAGGCTTCGCAGAAGAGCGTCTCGAAGACGAACAACCTCCTCGAGTCCGCGTTCACCGGCATCCGGATCGTCAAGGCGTTCAGCGCGGAGGACGCGCAGTCGAAGCGGCTCGCGGGGATCCTGAAGGAGCGCGTCGAGATCCTGCTCGGCCTCGTCAAGCTCCAGACGATCATGTTCTCACTCGACACGTTCGCGAGCAGGCTCGGCCAGATGATCGTGATCGCGTACGGCGGGTTCCTCGTGATCGAGGGCGAGCTCTCGGTGGGGACGCTCTTCGCCTTCTACGTCTATCTCGACATGCTGACCCATCCGATGATGGACGTGCCGTTCCTCTTCATGACGGGCCAGCAGGCGTTCGTGTCGATCGACCGCCTCGAGGAGATTCGCGGCTACCCCATCACGGAGGCCCGTCCCTCGGGCGAGCCGGTCGGAGAGATCCGCGACATCGCGTTCGACGGCGTCACCTTCGCGTACGATCCGTCGCGGAAGACGCTCGAGAACGTGAGCTTCCGCGTCGAGGTCGGGCACAAGGTCGCGGTCGTGGGTCCCGTCGCGAGCGGGAAGTCGACGATCCTCAAGCTCATCGCGGGAATCCTGACGCCGAACGAGGGGAGGATCCTCGTCAACGGCAGCCGGCTCCGCGAGTGGGACTGGGACTCGTACCGGAAGCTGATCGGGTACGTTCCGCAGGAGGCGGTCCTCTTCTCGAAGACGATCGAGGAGAACGTCTGCTTCGGCCGGACGATCCCCGAGGTGCTCCCGGCGGACTTCGCGCTCGGGGAGGGGGAGGCCCCGCTGCCGGCGACCCGCCGCCCGGATCCCCCGGCGCGCGGGCACGGGCCCAGGCTCATGGAGCCCGGCGGCTCGGCGGGGGAGGCGTGGGCGGAGTACTGCCTCTCGGTCTCTCAGATGGACGCCGACCTCGCGACCCTTCCGAAGGGGACGGAGACCGTCGTCGGGCAGAAGGGGGAGCTCGTCTCCGGCGGGCAGAAGCAGCGGATCGCGATCGCGCGGGCGCTCGCGGGCTGCCCGCAGGTGCTGCTCTTCGACGACTGCACGGCCGCGCTCGACGCCAGGAACGAGGACCGGTTCTGGAGCCGCCTCGACGAGGAGCTCGGCTGGCGGATCTGCTTCGTCGTCTCGCACCGGCTCGCGACGATCCGGCGGGCGGACACGATCATCGTGCTCGACGGCGGCCGCCTCGTCGACAGCGGCTCGCACGAGGAGCTCGTCGAGCGCTGCCCGACCTACCAGGAGTTCCTCCAGACGGAGCGGCGGAAGGCCCATCTGGGCATGGTTCAGGGGGTTGAGGCGCAGTAGGGCGCCCCCGGGTCCTCCAACGGATCGCCAGAACGGCCGGTCACTCCGGCGATCACGTCAAGACGCCTGATGACCTCGTCTGGGCGCAGTCCGGCGCGGGTCTTGCGTTGCGTTTCCGCCCATGCTACCATCATGCTAGCATCCTACAGGTATGGTCGCTCTCTGCGCATGCGTGGGCCTGTCGCTCCTTCATGGGGCGTGCCGGGTGACGCGCGTGCCGGCGTGGCTCACGGACCAGGAGACGCCCGTGCGACGGCTTGTGTCGATCGTCCTAGCGTACCGGAACGAGGAGGAGTACCTCGAGAGGTGCCTCGACTCGGTCTTCGCCCAGGACTACGACCCGATCGAGGTGGTCACGGCCGACGGCCTCTCGACCGACGGCTCCGCG
>JALGVU010000378.1 GCA_025774545.1 bacterium
GAGCGATCTTCTGATCGACAGCACGGTGCCCGGCGTGCTCTGCGCCGACTTCGAGTACCTCGACGGCAGCAGCACGATCGTCGTCCCGACGTTCTACGACAACCGGCTCGTCGGCTATCGCCTGCTCGAGTAGCGTCGGGACGGGCGTCACGAAACGGGGGCGTTCGTTGATTCCTGACTTCAAAGCCGAGGCCTTGAGGACGCACGAGCGGCTCGGCGCGCATGGCGCACACAGACTTCTCGACGCGGGCCGCGCGTGGGACCTCGCGCCCGTCCTCGAGGCGGGCGGCGCCATCGTGTTTCCCCACGCGGGGATCGAGGTCTGTGGGGCTCACGCGGCGGCCGCGGTCCACGCGTGCATGGACGTAGGCCGCGAGCGGGTGCTCGTTCTCGGCGTCCTCCACGCGCTCACCGACGAGCTCGAGGACGCGCGTGCCCGCGTTGCCGCGGGCGGCGACGTCACCGTTGAGCCGGCCTGGGGCATCCAGGGGACCAGCGCGGGGCGGCAGGATTGGCGACGGGAGTTCTCGCTCGACGGCTTTCTCTTCCTGTGGCGGATGGAGGCAGAGCGGCGCTCTGCCCCCTTGCCCACGCTCGTGACGCGCTACCCCTATCTCGCCGGCGGGCGGCCTGAGATCCTGCCGGGAATCGAGGAGCTCGCCGCGACCGCGGCCGACGCGGCCGTCGTCGCCACGGCCGATCCCTTCCATCACGGGATCGGATACGGCGACCGGCGCGCCGACGCGCTCGATCCCGCCGGCGGTGGACTCGACCTTGCGCGCCGCCGCATAGAGGAGGGGCTCGAGATCTTGAGGACGGGGAGCTACTGGGACTACCACCAGCACTGCGTCGCGGCGAAGAGCGACGCGCGGGACGTCGGCCAGGTGCTCCGCTACCTCCGGGGAGCCCTTCGGGGGCGCGTCCTCGATCTCGTGGCGGACGACACGTCCCCCGCGTACGGAGCGCCCGAGCCCACCTGGGTCGCGGGCGCGCTGATCGAGCTTCGTCCCGACCGCGAGGCCGGCCGCTTCAGCGTTGCGGCCCACGGACGTTCACGCGACAAGGAGGCGACCTGATGTCCGACGAGAGGGAAGCCCCTGAGGTAGCGATCCGACGCGTCGATGGACGGGAGGAGATCGAGGCCTGCGCCCGGCTCATGGCGGGCTCGGAGCCGTGGATCACGCTCGGGCGCACCTACGAGGAGGCCATCCTCATGTTCGGCGATCCCGCGCGGGGTGTCTACGTGGCGGACCTCGACGGCGCCGTTGTGGGCTTCCTCATCCTCCGCCTCGAGGGCGCCTTCTCCGGCTACCTCCAGTCGGTGGCCGTTGCCGAGGAGTGTCGGGGGCGTGGGATCGGGAGCCGGCTCGTGCGTTTCGCGGAGGAACGTATTCTCCGACAGACTCCGAACGTGTTCCTCTGCGTCTCCTCCTTCAACGATCGGGCGCTCGCGCTCTACCGGCGGCTCGGGTACGAGGTGATCGGAGAGCTCCGCGACTTCGTCGTTTCCGGCCACTCCGAGATCCTACTAAGGAAGACGATCGGTCCGATGCGAGGCTTCCGTCCGCCGTCAGACCGTCGGAAGGAGTGACGGCGACCCCAGGCTTCCCGCGAGGGGAGGGCGTTCTCAGGCTTCTTGCGGAAGGAGGCATCGCTCATGCGTCTCCTCGAACGCACCGCGGCGCTCGTGCTCGCCGCGCTCGTCGTCACGATCGCCGTGACGGGCTGCCGACCGGGGCGCCCGAGGGCGGAGGAGGAGTTCGGGATCCGGGACGAGTACGTCGGCCTCGACTACCCCCGCGGGACGATCGACCTCGCCCTCAAGGATGACGGTTCGTTCGTGATGACCTGCGGGGCCGTGACGGTGGACCGTCATCATTGTGTCCCCGCCGAGTCGATCACCGGCCGGTGGGAGTGTCACGCCGAAGGAGAGCTCAAGCTCTCGGGCGACGGGGAGGAGATCGTGTTCGCCCCCGACACGACGACCGTGATCGTCAACAACCGGTCGGGGACGCTGCCGAGCCTGCTGTGGGTGAGGAGCACCGCGTCGACGTTCGCCGATTCGACCGAGCTGATCGCGTGTCCCGACTTCTACGACTTCCTGCACCCGGGTGGCGGGGTGCAGTTGGCCTGGTAGCCGTGTGTCGATCTTCACGAGGCCACCGCGCAACCTGCGCGGCGGGCACTCCAGAGCCACGGGAAGCCACGCGGCGGAGGGGAGCGTCATGGAGATACGGCCCTACGAGGAACGGGACGAGGCGGCGGTGGCCGCACTCTGGCGGGAGGTTTTCCCGGATGCTCCGCCGTGGAACGACCCGGTCGACGATGTCCGGCGCAAGCTCCGGATTCAGCGCGAGCTCTTCTTCGTGGCGTTCGAAGGGGACGCGATCGCCGGGACGGCGATGGGTGGGTTCGACGGGCACCGCGGGTGGGTCCACTACGCCGCGGTCGCGCCGCGTTCCCGTCGCCGCGGTGTCGGACGCGCGCTGATGGCGCGCGTCGAGGAGGGGCTCCGGCGGATCGGCTGCACGAAACTGAATCTCCAGGTGCGCGGCTCGAACCGCGACGCGGTGCTTTTCTACGAGCGGCTCGGGTACTCCGTCGAGGATCGGGTGAGCATGGGGAAGCGTCTCGAGACGACGTGATCGGCGACAGGCGGGACGGCGCGGCGTC
>JALGVU010000379.1 GCA_025774545.1 bacterium
CTCGGCGCGGGCCCCAGAGCCGCGGGCGAGCACGAGGCCTCGTGGGACGGGCGGACGAGCGATGGTCGCGCCGCCGCGACGGGAGTCTACTTCGTGAGGCTCGAGGCTGCCGGCGCGACTCGCACTGAGAAGGCGGTCCTGCTGAAGTGAGTGCCCGCCTGCCGCCACGATGCAGCGATCGGCGGAAGATGCCCGCTGAACCGATCGGCGGCGAGTGCACGGTGAACCCGACCGCCGACGGACACCAAGAACGAGAGGAGCCCGGTCGAACGACCGGGCTCCTTCGTGTCGTGGTGCTATCGCCGCGGCGGCCCTGCGGAACGCGTCAGCCACCCGGGGAGGGCCTATTCCTTCGCCGCCATCGGCTCGCGAAGTGCGACCGGCGGCCCGGCGTGGTAGGTGTTGTCGATCGTGAGCACGCCGGTCTGGGCGTTGAGCGTCCCGACGTACCAGTACCAGCCGTCGCCCGGTGACCCAGACGGCACACCCATCGTGTGCATGAGGGTGTTGCCGTCGAAGATCTGCACGACCGCGTCGGACGTGGCGATCGTCCCTTCACCGGAGAACTCCCTGACGGCGTAGATGTACTCGCCCGAGTACTCCGGGAGGACCGTGATGGTCTCCGGTCCGTACGAGCTCGTGTCGTCGACGTCGAGGGTGCAGTAGGGCGCGCTGACGAACGAGCCCTTGCTCCCGTAGTAGACGTGCGTGTACGAGCCCTGCGAGATCGGGACCCACATGTGCGAATCGAGATCGCGCGGTTCCTCTCCCCAGGTCACAACAAACCGGAACTGCTCACCCTCGACGAAGGGGGCTAGCACGATCTCGTGCTGCGTGCTCGAGCCCGAAGCGACGTCCAGGGTCGCGGCGTACGGCACGTAGTTCGCGGCCGTCGCCGTCACCGGGAGCTCCTCTCCGGGGAGGATCCCGGACACCGTGTAATCGCCCGACGCGTCGCTCGTTCCCGCGGCGCCGCCGATCAGCACGGTCGCTCCCTCGACCGGAGCGGCGGTGTTGGCGTTCCGGATGTTGCCGAAGATCTCGCCGGGCGGATCGGTGCCCTCGCATCCAGGCGTGCGCACGACCGGCTCGAGGAGCGGCAGCGCCAGGGAGACGTCACCGCCCGGGATGCCCTTCAGGATCGAGAGGCGGATCTGCTGATCGTCGCAGTAGCCGTGCGGGCCGAACACGCTGGCCTTGAGATGCGTGAGGAGCTGGCCGACCGTCGCGACCTTGCCGTGCGCCGTGTAGACGAGGGCATCGTCCGAACCGGCCGGGTGCACCACAACGAGCACGGGGCCCGGGAGCAGCTGCGCGAGCTCGTCCCGGATGTTCCCGTCCTCCATGTCCTCGACCATCTCGTCGATGATGTCCTGCTTGGATCCTCCGATCTCTTCCCACGCCCACCCGGGCATCGGAAACGCCCCGTGGACGCCGGTGATCGGGTCGGCACCGCCGATCCAGTCGAAGACGTCGTCGCAGCCGGGCGGCTGCATGCCGGGGGCTCCCAGGACCTCACTCTTGGGCCGAGTGACGAGCCTGGGCATCTTCGTGTGCGAGGCGACCCCGGCGTAGACGACGTCCGTCTTGTTGGGGTTCGCGGCGACGACGCACTTGACGTTGTTCATGGGTGCGCCCCCGTTCGGATCGCAGAACATCGCCACGAAGGTCCCGAGAGGACCCAGATCGATCGTCACCGTGCCGTCCGGCTGTGAGTAAGCCTCTCCCGAGCGCGTCTGATCCGCATCGTCGGGATTGGATCCTCCGCCGGGGCACCCGCTCCCGCAGAGGACAAGCGTGGCCGCGAGCAGCGCGATCAGCGCGAGCGCGGACATCGTTCGTTTCGAATGCACGATCCACCTCCTGTCTGCCGGGCGCCCTGGTCGCGTCCAGCACCCACTGTCGGCCCACCTCCATCACAACTCGGCAGACAGACTAGCACAGAGGGGCGGTGAGTCAATCCCGAACACGGCCCCCGACGGACGCTCGCTTCTGAGTCCCCGCTCAACGCCTGGCCCACATCCTGCACGGGTTTTCGCTTGACAGCGGAGCTTTGGCACGGCTAACCTGAGCGCTGCTCGTCCCAGCAGGCATAGGTACGAGAAGTGTTGTGTGTTCGCAGTGAACGCGGCGGGCGGAGATCCCGCCACAATGCAGAGGCAGGAGGTGCACATGTTCGCGAAAGCCGGACGCAGCGTGCGGATCCTAGGACTCCTCGCGCTTCTTCCCCTCGTCGTGATGTTCGGGTGCTCATCGAGCGACGGCGGATCCGACCCGGAGAACCACTCGCCGACCATCACGTCCGTCACCGTGTTCCCCGGCAACGTCGCGTCCGGTGGAACTGCGACCGTGACCGTGGCCGCCGCCGACGTCGACGGCGACGCCCTGACCTACGGCTACACCCCGAGCGGTGGCGCGATTACCGGCACCGGCTCGGTTGTGACCTGGACAGCGCCGGTCACACAGGGGACCTACTCCGTCACGGTGACGGTGACCGACACGCACGGAGCGACCGCCAGCCTGACCGGCACGCTCACGGTCGCCCCGACGATCACGGGCGTCTCGGGTACCGTGGCGCTTCCCGGCGGCGTTCCGGGCAATCTCGGAAACGGCAACGTCTCGATCTACGTGAGCTGGGACGACTGGAACAACTTCCAGCCCGCGA
>JALGVU010000380.1 GCA_025774545.1 bacterium
TGATGCCGATCCGGAGTAGGGCAGGTTGAGCCCGGCCGCGGGCTGCGACGGCAACCAGGTCCCGATTCCGTTGTCGTCGGCCGTGAGGACGTAGCCGGCCTCGACCGACTCGTCGGGCATGTCGAACCCCTGGGTACGAACGGTCCCACTCACCTCGAGCTTCTCCTGTGGCGTCGATGTTCCGATGCCGACATTCCCGCTCACTGCCGAGTACGTGTCGTCCCCGGAGATGATCCACGGCTGCCCACTGCCTCCCGGAACAGGCTGCCAGGTCCCGTTCCCGACGCTGTCGGTCGTGAGAACGCGTCCGCTCTCAGCGCCCGTCGGCATCGTGAAGCCCTCGGTCCGGAACGTCCCGGCCACGTCGAGATTCGCCTGCGGAGTGTTCGTCCCGATGCCGACGCCGCCGTGCGCGAAGACGATGAACTGGTCTTCGTCCGTCGACGCGGTCTCATGCGGCTCCGAGTGAGAGTCGCCCCAAACGAAGCACCCGTCGTGCCGCGCCTGGGCCCTACGGCCCGCCGCAAACGAGAAATCGCCTTCAGCTTCGTTTCCGTCCCCTCCGGGTACCGTCGCGTATCTCCCTGTAGCCCAGTTGCCCCATCCTCCTCCGATCGTCGCTCCCGTGTTGTTGGCCTCGTTGTCTTGTCCACCGGCGATCGTGGAGGTGTTCCCGGTCGCTCGGTGGTGCGAGCCTCCGCCGACGGTTGCGTCCGCTCCGTCTGCCGAGTTGTCCCGGCCGGCGACGAAGGCGTGCTCTCCGCTGTTCGTGTTGTCCTCCCCGATTCTCGCCTTCCCCGTCGTGACGATGTTGCCGGTGCCGAAGTTAACGGTCCCGTTCGAGCTGGTGATGTTCCCCGCGTCGCCGTTCAGACGCAGGGTCGAGGACGTCCCGGTCACCGTTAATCTGCCGGTCGCCACGATGTTGCCCGCGACGTCGAGCTTCGCCGTCGGCGTGTCGGTCCCGATACCGACGGAGTCCGACACGTCCTCCAAGTAGACCGCCGATCCGTCATCGGTCCAGCCGACGGCCCCGACGGAGTCCGACCGCGCCGCCCACGCGCTTCCGGTCCATTTCATGATGTCTCCGGGAGCCGCGCTGTTCGGACCGATGTCCGCAAACTGAATCGTGCCATCGCCGATCTTCTCGCTCGTGACGGCGCCCAGGTCGAGCTTTTCGGTCGTGACCGCAGACGTGTCGATCTTCGCGGTGCTCACGGCAGCGGTCGCGATCTTGTCGACGGTGACTGCGTCCGCACGAATCTTCTCCTCTGTGACGGCCTCATCGTCCAGGTCGTCGGTCTTCACCTCGGAGGCTCTGATCATCGTGCTCGTGATCGAGTCCTCTTCGTCGACGCCGACGTAGACACCGGGATGGTCGTGATCGCCGTGGGCCACCGTCGTCGCAGTGCCCGTGCCCGAGAAGTCGGCCGCAAGGTTGACATCGCCCGAGCCGCCACCGGTGAGACCGTCCCCGGTCGTGATCCGTGTGACCCCCGCCGTGTCCGGGCTCGCCGTCCACTGGCCTCGCCCGTCGCTCCACCGGACCACCCAGCCTTCCTGCGCCTCGTTCGTCGCGAAGTCGATGAAGTCGATCGTCCGATCTCCGATCTCCTCGGTCGTCACGGCGTCCTTCTGGATCCTGTCCGTGGTGATCGCGCCCTTCTGGATCTTCTCGGTCGTCACGGCCGCCGTGTCGATCTTCGCGGCGTTCACCGCCGCGTCCTTGATCTTCTCGACCGTGACGGCGTCCTTCTGGAGCTTCTCTTCCGTCACCGCGTCCTTCTGAATCTTGTCCGGCGTGATGGCGTCCTTCTGGATCTTCTCGGCCGTCACCGCCGCCGTGTCGATCTTCGCGGCCGTGACCGCGGCCTGCGCGAGTTTGTCCCTCGTGACGGCGTCCTTCTGCAGCTTCTCGGTCGTCACCGCTGCCGTGTCGATCTTCGCAGCGTTCACGGCCGCGTCCTTGATCTTCTCGACCGTCACGGCGTCCTTCTGGAGCTTCTCCTCGGTCACCGCGTCCTTCAGGATCTTCCCTGCCGTGACGGCGCCCTCGCCGAGCTTGTCCGCGTTCACGGCGCCCTTCTGGATCTTCTCCGTCGTGACGGCCGCCGTGTCGATCTTTGCAGCCGTCACCGCAGCCACCGCGAGCTTCTCCCCCGTCACCGCCTGGCCATCGAGATCGTCAGTCGTGACCTCCGATGTCCCGATCATCGTGCTCGTGATCGAGTCTTCCTCTCCCTCTCCGACGTACGTCGTGTCGTGATCGTGGTCGCTGTGGGCGACCGTCGTCGCCAAGCCTGTCCCTTGAAAGTCGACGGACAGCGTGACGTCGCTCGCCGCCCCGCCGCCGGTGAGTCCTGGCCCGGCGTTGACCCGCGCGACGCCGACCGAGTCCTCACTCGCGGTCCACGTCCCGCGACCGTCGTTCCACTTCATGATCTGACCCGGCCCTGCCGCGTTCTGCCCCACGTCCCGGAACTCGACGGCTCCGTCCTGGATCTTGGAGCTCGTCACCGCGTCGCTCTCCAGCATGTGCTGGGCTACACCCTCCTCAGCGATCGAGAGAACCACGAGGCCCGTAGACCCGTATCCGTCGAGGCCGCCCTCGCCGTCGATCGCAGTGATCGGTCCCTCGACACCGTAGTCGTCCTCGACGACCC
>JALGVU010000104.1 GCA_025774545.1 bacterium
CTCGTGCCACGTCTGCATGATCCCGATGCGAGAGAAGAGGGACCTCACCGTCTCGGTCGGCTGTGCGCCCTTCTGGAACCACTGAATCACCTTCTCCGTGTCGACCTTGATGTCCGGTGGGTCCTTGAGCGGATCGTAGTAGCCCAGCTGCTCGATGAAGCGCCCGTCGCGGGGCGACCTCGAGTCGGCCGTTACGATCCGGAAGAAGGCCATGTGTTTCGCGCCCTTCCGCTGAAGCCTGATTCTCACTGCCACCAGCTATCCTCCTCGCTCTCCTCGTGCGGTGTCCGGGACTCCCGACGCCGTCCATCGGCGCCGGGTCGCCGTCACGTGCCGAACGGCGATACCATCGGGAGCTTCCCCCGCTTCCCGAGCTTCCCGAACTGCTTCATCATCTTCTTCATCGTCTCGAACTGTTTGAGGAGCCGATTCACGTCCTGGACCGTCGTTCCGCTTCCACGCGCGATCCGCTTCCTCCGGCTCCCGTCGATCACGTTCGGGTGCCTTCTCTCCTCCGGCGTCATCGAGTTGACGATCGCCTCGACTCGGGCGAGCGCCTTCTCGTCGACCGCCACGGCCCCCATCTTGTTCATCCCGGGGATCATCCCCGCGAGCTGATCCAGAGGCCCCATCTTCTTCACGGCCTGCAGCTGCTCGAAGAAGTCCTCGAGCGTGAAGCTCTGCTTCCTGAGCTTCTCCTCGAGCTTCGCGGCCTGGTCGAGATCGGCCACCTCCTGCGCCCGCTCCACCAGGGTCAGGACGTCGCCCATCCCCAGGATCCGCGATGCCATGCGGTCCGGGTGAAACCCCTCGAGCGCGTCGAGCTTCTCGCCGACGCCCGCGAACCTGATCGGCTTCCCCGTCACGGCCTTGAGCGAGACCGCCGCCCCGCCGCGCGTGTCGCCGTCGAGCTTCGTCAGGACGGCGCCGGTGAAGTCGAGCCGCTCGGCGAACTCCTGCGCGACGTTGACCGCGTCCTGCCCGGTCATGCTGTCGAGCACGAGCAGGATCTCCTGCGGTCCGGTGGCCTCCTTGATCCTGTCGAGCTCGGCCATCATCACCGTGTCGACGTGGAGACGGCCAGCCGTGTCGAGGATCACGATGTCCGCGCCGCTCGACCGGGCTTCCGCGAGCGCCCCCGCCGTGATCGCCACGGGGTCGGCGCCCTTCGGCCCGACGTGTACCGGGACACCCAGCTGGCTCGCCAGCGTCCGCAGCTGCTCCTGTGCCGCCGGCCGGTACGTGTCGGCCGCGGCCAGAAGCGGGCTCCTGCCGCGCTTCCGCACGTAGCGGGCAAACTTCGCGCAGAAGGTCGTCTTCCCGGAGCCCTGGAGCCCGACCACCATGATCACCGCCGGCGACTCCGACGGCATCCGGAACGGCTCCGCGCTCCCGCCGAGGAGCTTCACGAGCTCCTCGTGTACGATCCTGACCACCTGCTGCCCGGGCGTCAGGCTCCGAAGAACCTCCTCCCCGATCGCCCGCGCCTTCACGTCGTCGACGAAACTCCGCGCGACCTTGAAGTTCACGTCGGCCTCGAGGAGCGCCCGCCTCACCTCACGGAGCGCCTCCTCGATGTTGGCCTCGCTGAGCTTGCCGCGGCCCGTGAGCGTCTTGAACGCGCCCTGAAGCCGCTCCGAGAGCTGGTCGAACATCCTCGGTCACCGACTCCCCGGTGCCTCGCCGAGGCCACGAGCGCCGAGGCGCGGCCCGAGCGGAGGCGCGCCCTCGTACCCGAGGGCCACCATGCCCGATGGCCACTGCCCGCCTGCAGACAAAAACAACCGCCTGCCCGGGCAGAGCCGTTAGAGACTCCGGGCTTGCAATAGATACCGCCTTGAGAATATACCAAGGCTGCAGGTATCACGCAAGCCAAAAGACGATCCCGCGTCAGTTCTCCGTTCGCCGTTGAGAACACCGGGACCCGTCGGTCCCGAAGGTCCCTGGGACCCAAGACAGGAGGGCGGTTCCCGAGAACCGCCCTCCTCGCCTTCCTGCGCCGCGCCTGAGGCGCGGGTCATCCTGTCCGTCGTTCTCGCCTGCCCCTACCGATAGAGGCCCTTGATGCAGCCCCAGGACCTCCCCTCGACCGCCGAGCACGAGATCACCGTCGTCGTCTGGCAGCACGCGGTGTTGCCGTCGCTGTCGGTCACGCAGAGCATGACGAGGAAGAAGCCGTCCGTCTCGTACGTGTGATCGGCGATCTCACCCGAGCCCGTACCCCCGTCGCCGAAGTCCCACTCCCAGCTGACGATGTCGCCGTCCGGGTCGAAGCACTCCGATCCGTCGTACGTCATCGGGACGCCCACGTAGCCCCAGAACGGACCGCCGAGCGAGCACACGGGCGGTTCGCCCTGACCGGGCTCGAGGCTGTAGCAGAAGTAGTCGAGCGCGATCCCGCCCGGGTCGTCGGTGTGGATCGTGATGCCGCCGATGTCGACCGAGCCGTCGATCCGACGGAACGCGAAGCGACGCGACTCGAGATCGGTGAGGATGAACGTGTCGAAGTAGGCCCCGTCGCGCTTGTAGAAATTGACGAACGCGTTCCCCTCGTTCCCACCGGTGATGTCGAACCCGATCATCGACTGGTCGAACTCGAACAGGACGGCGACCGCGCCCTCCCCCATCGCATCGAAGCTGGGATAGCCCTCGGGACCGAGGCCGGAGAGGACGTTGCTGTGCCAGCTCGCGTAGTAGACGACGCTCAGGTTCTGGTTCGGGGGTCCCACCATGAGCGAGAGCGGCCCCGTCGGAGAGCCGTTGATGACGTCGAAGTGGCCGTCGTACGTCACCGTCTGGCCGGCGAAGTGCTCCCCGAAGATCGCCCCGTTCGCCGTGATGAGGCCGTCGTAGTTCGTGCCCGGGGGCGTCCCGCCCGACACGAGCTCGAACGTGACGTAGCCCTCGCACGTGAGCGAGTCGGGATCGGTGGTGACGATCTCACCCAGGACCGACCCGAACGCCACGTCGGCCGGAGGCGGACACTCGCCGAGCGGCGCGAACGGATCGGGATCCATTCCGCGCGCGACCGTCGCTCCGCCGATGACGAGAAGCACCGCGAGTCCCATTCCGAGAGCCGAAGTTGCCTTAGCCAATCTCATGACGCTTCCTCCTTCCGTGCCGGTCTCCCGGCACGCTGCGAGCACAGGTCTCCACACGCCCCCGCCCTCCGGCGGTCGCACAGACCTCAGATACACAGTTCCCTTTGCGTGGCACGTATTCAGCGCCCCGACTCCGACACCCGCTGCGCCGCCCGCGTTTCCTTCCGGGCGCGCCGCACGGCCGCCAGCCGTAGACGTTGACAACGCCCACTGAATCCCGTAGCGATTATACCAAACGGGAGCAATGGATCAAAGTCGAATCTTGTCGAGGAATGGGATGGGGCTTCCGGCGGGTGGCCGGGGCCCAGAACGGACGGGAGTGCCCTGAAGGCGCCAGAGGGGCGGCCGAGCAGACAGCAGACAGGTGGCAGAGACGGCCGCCGGTGCCAAGAAGATGCCCTACGCGAGGGCCTTCTCGCCGGCCGCCCGGATGGCGCGCAGGGCCTCCGCGGGGTCCTCGGCGGCGAAGATCGCGGATCCTGCCACGAGGATCTCTCCCCCGTTCTCGACGACGGTCGCCGCCGTCGAGGGACCGATCCCCCCGTCCACCTCGATCGCCACGTCGAGGTCGAGCTCCCGCTTCCAGTGGGCGATCGACCGCAGTTTGGGCATGACGCTCGAGATGAAGCTCTGCCCGGCGAAGCCGGGGTTCACCGTCATCACGAGGACGAGATCGATCTCGGGAAGATGCGGGCGGATGGACTCGGCGGGATTCGGAGGGTTGATCGCCAGGCCGGGCTTCGCCCCTTCCTGCCGGATGAGCTCGAAGAGGGGCGTCGGGTCGTCGCACGCCTCGTTGTGGAAGACGACGTAGTCCGCGCCGGCTCGAACGAACGTCGCGGCGTAGCGGCCCGGGTCGGCGATCATGAGGTGCACGTCGAGCGGGAGATCGGTGACGCTCCTCAAGGCCCTCACGATCGCGGGGCCGAGCGTGAGGTTCGGGACGAAGTGCCCGTCCATGACGTCGACGTGGATCATGTCGGCGCCCGCCTCCTCGACGAGCCTGACCTCCTCGCCCAGTCGCGCGAAGTCGGCGGCCAGGACGGACGGCGATATCAGGACCCTCCGTTCGCTCATGCGATCTCTCTCCCTCTCGACGGGCGCTCGCGCGCCGCTCCGCCAGCCCTTGCCCGGCCGGCCCTACCCGCTGGCCCTTGCCGACTAGCCCTTGCCGACCCTGAGCGTGACCCCCTCGCCGACCACGACCCGCGATCCGGCGACGGGGTCCTGGACGACCACGACGTCCCGGAGCACGCGGCGCCCGGAACGCTCGTACTTGACCGACCTCACCGTGAGGCCGAGTTCCTCCGCAATCAGCCGCGCCTCCTCTGGCGTCTTGCCGATGAGGGACGGCATCACAAGCTCATCGGCACGGGGGCCCAGGCTCACGAGCATCCTGAGGGCGCTCCCTGCCGGGATCACCGCCCCGGCGCCGGGGTCGGAGCCCACGACGCGCCCGCGCTCGACGCGGTCGGTATGCGCGTCGACGATCTCCCCCACGGCGAAGCCGGCGCGCTCGGCCTCGATCTGCGCCTGCCGGGCCGTGAACCCGGAGAGCGGCGGGACCGTCCTCATGTCGATGCCTGCAGAGAGGACGAGCGCGATGGTCCTCCCTCTCTTGACGTCGAGCCCGGCCCCCGGCGTCTGGTGGATCACGTCGCCGGCCGGATAACGCGGATCGGGTCGCTCGGTGTCGACCCGCACGCGGAACCCGGCGTTCGCGGCCATCCGCGTCGCCTCGACCAGGGACGATCCGATGAGATCGGGAGCCGGAACGTGGTCGCCGCGCCGGACGATGATCGGCATCACCACGTAGTTCACGAGGACGACGGCGCACACGAGCGCCGCGACGGCGGCCGACACCACGACGAGTCCGCGCAGCGCGAACCGGGTCGGGGTCCTCTCGTCCGCCCGCCTCTCGTCCGCTCGCGCCTCGTCCGCCCGCCCCTCGTCGCCCCCCCTGTCGTCCCAGCGCCTGTCGTCCCCGCGCTTCCCGGAGGCGCGCTCCTCGCCCTCAGTCTCACGACGCCTGGGTGCCATCACGCTCTCTCCTTCGCCGGTTCCTTCACGGGAGCGCGACCGAGCGCCTCGGCCTTGGTCGCCTCCGCGGCCTTGAGCGGAGGGCTCTCCCTCTTCACGAGCCTGGCGGCGAACCCGCCGTCGATCGCGTGGCGGTGCGGCAGGATCCGCACGAACCCGCCGTCGACGAACATGTTCGGCACGAAGAACGAAGCGTCCTCGAGGACGAACTCAGGCCGCTTCCTGAGGAAGCTCTCAATCACCTGTTCGTTCTCCTCGGGCTCGAGGCTGCACGTGCTGTAGACGATCCGGCCCGACTCGCGGACCAGGTCGGCCGCGTGCATGAGGAGCCTGAGCTGCCGGCTCGTCTGGCGGGCGAAGATCTGTCTCGGGTGGAGCCTCGAGAGCTCCTCGATGTCCTGGCGAACGCGCTCCCTCGCCAGGAGATCGAATTTCCACCTCGAGTCGATCCTCCGGCCGAGCGTGCCGGTCCCCGTGCACGGCGCGTCGATGAGGATCCCGTCGGCCGGTCCGGTGACCTCGGTCGTCGCCTCACCGCAGAGGACGTCGCAGTTCGGGATCGAGAGGCGGCGCAGGTTCGACGTCAGCATCTCGGCGCGCCTCCTCGAAATCTCGAACGCGCGGATGCTCCCCCGCCCCTTCATCCGCTCGGCGATGTACGTGGTCTTCCCGCCCGGAGCCGCGCACATGTCGATGATCTCCTCACCGGGCCGCGGGTCCAGGAGCCTCACGGCCGCGAGCGTGCTCTCGTCCTGAATCTGCAGGAGCCCGTCCTGGAACGAGCGGAGGGCGGTCACGTCGCCGCCGCCGAGGATCTCGACGCACTCGTCGAAGTAGCGACCGGGGCGCGTCTCCCTGCCTTCGGCCCTGAGCGCCTGCGTCAGCCCGCCCAGGCTCACCGAAAGCCCGTTCGCCCGTGCCACCAGACGCGGCACCTCGTTGAAGTATTCGCACGAAAGCACCGTCGCCTCGAGCCCGTAGCGTTCGATCCAGCGCTCGACCAGGACCGTCGGGTGCGAGTAGACGACGCTCACGTGCTTGACCGGATCGCGGTCCAGGACCGGGAAGTCGGGTCTCAGGCTCGTGAGGATGTTCCGGAGGACTGCGTTGACGAGCCCGGCCGTGCCCTTGTGGCCGTACCGCTTCGCGAGGTTCACCGACTCGTTCACGGCGGCGCGGGGCGGGATGCGATCGAGATAATCGATCTGGTAGAGGCCGAGCCTGAGCGCGTTTCTGATCGCGATCGGGAGGGAACGGAGCCCGCCCTTCACGTACTGGTCGAGGACCCAGTCGAGCCGCCCCTTCCACCGGAGGACCCCGTAGGTGAGGTTCCGGGCCAGGGCGGTGTCCCGCACGTCGAGCCCGGCGCTCCTGAGTTCGCGGTCGAGGACCGCGTCGATCGTCTGGTCCCCGGACTCCCACTCGGCGAGGCTCAGAAGTGCTATCTTGCGTGCGTCCACCTTGCGGGTCCCTCCCTAGTGCGCCGCGGCCGTGCGCGCCTCCGCCGTCCGCCCCTCGGCGAAGAAGTGGAGCGCCTCTCGCACGCTGTCCAGGTCGACCGTCGTGTCCCGGCACGGTCCGTGCGGCCTCTCGTTCAGAACGCCGTAGACGGGCAGCGGGTAGCTGTCGCGTATGCCGCTCGTCAGATCGGCCTCGCACGCCACGGCGATGATGGCAGACGGGTCGACCTCGCCGATGACCCTCCTGGCGAGCGTCCCGCCCGTCGCGACGACGAGGGCGAGCCCGTTGTCGCGCGCGAGACCGAGGAGGCTCGCGATCACGCACGCGCCGCACCCGTGGCAGTTCTCGATGAGCCCTCCGGTGATCTTGTGCGAGCACGACGTGGCCTGCAGGCAGTGCGGCAGGAGGAGCAGGAGTTTCCCCGGCCGTATCGTGTCGCGCCCCGCTCCCACGAGCGCGTTGTTCACGGCGATGAACGAGCGCTTCACGCGGTCCTTGTCGATCCCGAGGATCGTGGCGGCCATGAGGACGAGCGGGAAGAGGATCCGCACGACCGTCGCCGTGATCCGCTGGCTGAAGAGCACACGCTGCCCCGTCACGGCCGACACGGCGACGAGCCCGAGGCCGAGCGCGACGACCCCGAAGGCGACCGCCGCCAATAACCCGATGAAGCCCGGCAGGTCCGGGTGGAACTCTCCGAGCCGCGGGGCGATCAGGTACCACGCCACGACGATGAAGACCGCCAGGAGCACGAGCCCGCCCTCGGAGATGAGGATGAAGAGCCGCTTCTCCCTTGGATCCAACTCGGCCTCCCTACTCCTCGCTGGGCCTCGCGAAGGGTGACGTTCCGACCTCGGGACGGTACCCCCTCACGAAAGCTCCCGCGTCCATCGACCTCTTCCCCTCCGGCTTGAGCTCGGAGAGCCAGACGGTTCCGTCGCCGACGGCCACCTCGATGCCGTTCTCGTCGTCGATCGCGACGATCTCGCCGGGATCGCCGCGTCGGCCCGACCCGTCGCCCCGCCTCGCGCGAAGCACGACGAGCGCCTTCCCGCCGTACCAGGTGTACGCGCCGGGCCACGGCGTCATGCCGCGGATGTGATCGTAGACCTCGCGCGACGGCTTCCCCCACTCGATCTCACCGTCGGCCTTCTTGAGCTTCCTCGCGTAGAATCTCTTCGACGGATCCTGCGCGATCCTCGGCGCGTCCCCTCTCTCTATTAGATCGACCGTCTCCACGAGGAGACTCGCGCCCATCTCGGACAGTCGCTCGTAGAGCTCGCCCGCCGTCTCGTTGTCGCCGATCGGCGTCTTCCCCGTGAGAATGATCTCGCCGGCGTCCACCCTCGTCGCCATGTACATCGTCGTCACGCCGGTCTCGGTCTCGCCCTTCACGATCACCCAGTTGATCGGCGCGACGCCTCGGTACGCGGGCAGGAGCGACGCGTGGACGTTGATCGCTCCCCTGAGCGGAACAGCGAGGATCTCGTCCCGGAGGATCTGGCCGAACGCCACGACGACGACGAGATCCGGCGCGACGTCGGCGAGCCTCTCGTAGAACTCCTCGCAGTTGACTGTCTCGTACTGCTCGACGGTAAGGCCGAGGTCTGTGGCAGCGACCTTGACGGGCGGAGGGCTCACCACGCGGCCGCGACCGGCACGCCGGTCCGGCTGGGTGATCACGAGGGCCACCTCGTGGCCGCTCTGACAGAGACTTCTGAGGGGCGGGACCGCGAAGTCGGGGGTCCCCATGAAGACGATGCGCATGCGTGGCTACTCGCTGGGACCGGCGGCCGTAGACCGCCGTCCGATGTTCTTCTGACTCGCTATGTTCTTCTGATCCGCGCCTTGACGAGCTGCCTCTTGATCGGATTGAGATGGTCGAAGAAGAACCTGCCGTGCAGGTGGTCGATCTCGTGCTGGAAGATCCTCGCCAGCGCGCCCTCGACCTCCAGCTTGACCTCCTCGAGATCGAGGTCGAGCCCCTTGACGACAACGTGGCTCGGACGCTCGACGTCGGCCGTCACCCCCGGACAGGAGAGGCACCCTTCCTCGATGACGGCGTGGCCGGAGCCCAAGACGATCTCTCGCCGTGTCTCATGGTGTCGATCATGTCCACCACGAACTGCCGGATCTCGTCGGTCACTTCGTGAATCTGTTCGACCGATCCCGTGAGAACAGGATCGCCGTATTTGACGACGCTGAGAACGGCCATGGCGTCTCGCTACTCCCTCGTTCCGCTCACGGCCGACTTGGCTACCTCGACCTTCAGGTTCTCGGCTATCTTGAGGACGACGCGATCCTCGT
>JALGVU010000381.1 GCA_025774545.1 bacterium
CAGCTCCCCTTCAACTACGACTGGTGGGGCCGCCTGTTCGACGATGCCGACTTCATGCAGAGGTACATCGACCGCGTGTACGAACTGCGCCAGGATCGAATGAGCATCGAGAACCTGCATGCCATCGTCGACGCACAGGCCGCCGAACTGCAACAATCCCAGAGCGGCAACGGAAGCTGGCCCGGACACGTCAACAACCTGAAGAACTGGCTGAGGAACCGGGTCGTCTGGATCGACAGCAACTTCCGGCGGGCGCCCGAGCTCGCCAGGTCCAGCGGACAGGTCGTGCCCGGCTCGACGGTGGCCATCTCCTCGGCAGGAACCGTCTACTACACGACCGACGGCTCCGACCCCCGCGCACCCGGAGGATCAGTCGGGCCCACCGCCACGCTGTACAACGGAACACCCATCGTCATCAACGACTACAGCCGCATAATCGCTCGGACACTCGGCTCGGCCGGGAAGGAGCCCTTCACCGAATGGAGCGCACCTGCAGTGGGCCAATACTTCGTCAACGCGCTGGCGGCCGCGGGTGACGTGGCCATCACCGAGATCAACTACCATCCATACGGCCCTACGCCCGCCGAACTGGCGACACAGTTGCCGGCAGATCCTGACTTCAGAGCCCGCGACTTTGAGTTCATCGAGCTGTACAACGACAGCGGACACCCCATCAATATCTGCGGTGTGCGCTTCACCGAGGGCATCAGGCTGACGCTCGAGAGCCACGTGCTGGCCTACGGCGAGCGCACCGTGGTGGTCGCCAACCAGGAGGCCTTCGAGGCCCGATACGGGACGGGGATCGCAATTGACGGCCAATACGGCGTCGGACCCGACGCCATGCACCTGTCCGACGGCGGCGAGTACATCAAACTGGAGAATATCATCCTCGATGAGGTGATCCTCGACTTCACCTACGACGACTCAGACGATTGGCCCGAACGGGCCGACGGACAGGGCGCCACGCTCGAGATCATCGATCCGGCCGGCGACTACGACGACCCGTACAACTGGCAGTCCAGCGTGGCCCACGGCGGGACGCCCGGCGCCGCGGCGGAGAACGATCTCGGCATCGTCATCAACGAAGTGCTCACACACTCGGACGACCCATATGTCGACACCATCGAGCTGCACAACGCCACCGGCGATCCTGTCAACATCGGCGGGTGGTTCCTCAGCGACAGCAGCAACGATTACGCGAAGTTCGAGATCCCCTCCGGCACGGAGATTCCCGCCGGCGGATACATCCTCTTCTACGAGGGCCACTACGTCGGCGGGGTGCTCGAGTTCAATCCGGTCACGGAGTTCGGCGGGACGGGCGAGAAGGACTTCGCCCTCAGCGGGGCCTACGGGGACGACGTGTGGCTGGTGAAGGCCGACGGCCCGGGCACGCAGATGTACTTCGCGGACCACATGAAGTTCGGCCCCGCGGCCAACGGTGAGTCGTTCGGGCGCTGGCCCGACTACCAGGGCATCCCGTACCCGATGGCCGAGTTGACGTTGGGCTTGCCCAACACGGGCCCGCGCATCGGGCCGGTGGTCATCAACGAGGTCCAGTACCATCCGGCTGACCCGGACGCGCCCGGTGAAGGCGTCGACGCCGACGACCTCGAGTTCATCGAGATCTACAATCCCACCGAAGCCACCGTGGACCTCTGGGAGACCTACAGCAGCGTCGACTACCCGTGGAGGGTCGAGGGCTTCGACTTTGCCATCGGCACGTCGCTGGCGCCGGGCGAGCGGCTGGTAGTCGTGCGGTTCGACCCGGCCGTCGATACCGGCAAGCTGGCCGACTTCGAGTCGTATTATGATCTGGTAGGCTTGGACATTCAGATCGTCGGCCCGTTCGACGGGCGGCTGAACGACGCCGGCGAGACGGTTCGGCTGAGGCGTCCCGACGAGCCGCCGCTGGAGGATTCCAACTTCGCGCCGATGCTCCTGGTCGACGAGGTGACGTACTCCAACGTGGACCCCTGGCCGACCGAGCCCGACACCGACTCGATGTCGCTGAACCGCGTGTCGGCCGAGGCCTGGGGCAACGCGCCCGCCTCGTGGTCACCCCAACTGCCCTCACCGGGCAGCCGTACGAAAACGGTCAAGCCCACGGGCATAGACCTCCTGGCCGACTTCGACAGCGGCCCAAGCGACAGCGACAACGAGACCGGGCTCGACAACAGCGAACCGGCCGCGGTGCTTCAGTTCGAGGTCTTCGGGACCATCGAGGGGGCGATGGTCACCGTCTACGCAGCAGCAGGCGAGATCGAGATTGCCCTCGGCAGCGCCATGGCCTCAGAGGGCAATACGACTATCATAACCACCGCCGGCGCGTTCGACCTGGCCGACGGCAATCACATTATCTTCGCGCGGCAGCACCAGGTGGACAAGATCCAGTCTCGCAGGTCGGTGGCTGTGACCGTTACGGTCGACACGCAGGCCCCGACGCTGGAGGCGTGGTACAGCGCCGCGCAGCACGGCTCGCTGGGCGAGGTCCTGCTCGAGATCCCCGACGACGGCACGTTCTGCGAGCCTCGGCAAGGCGGCATCTCGCGCCTGGTGCTGGCCTTCTCCGAGGTGATCGACCCGGCGAAATTCACGCTGGCGTCGATCGAGATGAGCGGCCTGGACGTGAACAATACGCCGTTCGCGCCGA
>JALGVU010000382.1 GCA_025774545.1 bacterium
GAACACGGGCGCCAGGGCCGACTACTCGGGTGCCGGCACGACCTACGCTGCTACGGGGGGCTCGGAGACTGTCGTCGACAACCTCATGACCGTCCGGATGAACTCCGGGTTCACGATGAACTCCGGGGCGGTGGCCACCTTCGTAAACGCGGGGACCACCCTCCACTGTCTGAACGGCGCCGAGGCGGTGGTGGACGACCTGAACACGGGCCTCGGAACGGCAATCAAGATCCACCCCGGGGCGACGGCCACGTTCGAGGGCGACGGGACCAAGCTCAAGGGCATGAACACGGGTTATGCCCTTGTGGACGGGATGAACACCGGCATGAACACGGGGTTGCACCTGCTTGCCGGCGCGACGGCGGTCCTGTCGCACGCGGGCACCCTCTACGAGGAGCTGGGCGGCGCGGAGACTGTCGTGGACGCGATGAACTCGGGCTTCTACACAGGGTTCCAACTTCTCCTGGGCGCCGACGCGCGTTTCGCCGGCGCGGGCTCGAAGTACGACAGCAAGAAGGGCGCGAAGACGGTCGTCGACGGCATGAACGGCGGGGACGAGAGCGTGTTCCTGGTGGAGGACGGCGCGGAGGCCATCTTCGACGGTTCCGGGACCGAGCAGGAGGTGAAGGACGGCGGGAGGTTCACCGCCAAGGACTCCGGTACGAAGGTCAAGTACGACAAAGGCGCCAAGGCCAAGGGCAAGAAGGGGATCCTCGCCGGCCGGAGCGTCGTCTTCGAGTTCCTGAACGGCGCCGAGGTCACGATCGGATCCGGTTCCGAACTCGAGATCGAAGAAGCCACTGAGGCACGCGTGGGGGCGGGAGCGACGATCCTGAACTCCGGCGTCACAAGGCTCCGGGACGGAGCGCTCCTCACGAACGAGGGCCTCTTCGACCACCACGAGAACGCCGTCGTCGCTGGGACCGGGACCTTCGCGACCACGCTCGGGACCATCGTGAACGCCGGCCGCTGGGAGCCGGGCGCCTCCACCGGAATCCTCACGTACGTGGGCGACTTCAACCAGACCCCGACGAGCGAGATCGCGATCGAGATCGGCGGGCCGGTTCCCGGCGACGATTGCGACCAGCTCGAAGTCGTCGGCGCCGCAACGTTCGAGGGCGCCGTGCACGTAGCACTGCTCAACGGGTACGAGCCGCCGCTCGGCGAGAGCTACGACGTGGTCACGATGAGCAGTGCCGTGCCCCAGAGCTTCAACTGCTACTCAGGTCTCGAGCTGCCGAACGCCCTCTACTTCGATCCGGTCGAGCAGCCGGGCGCCGTCTCGCTGCTTGTGACCGACACCGGCTCCGGCAACACTGCGCCCGATGCGAGGTACGACGGCGCCGCCACCAACGAGATCACGCCGATCACGCTCTCCGTCCTTCTGAACGACACCGACCTCGACGGGGACTTCCTCACGATCGCTTCCGTGATGGTCGACAGCACGACGAAGGGAACCGTGTGCGTCGATCCCGGCGACACGACCCTCACGTACTTCCCGACGCCCGGCTTGGCCGGGACCGACGTCTTCTCCTACTGCGTCACCGACTGCGAGGGCGGCGCGGACACAGCGAGCGTCTGGATCTACGTCGAGCTCATCGGCGTGTGGCACATCCCCGGCCACTTCACCGAGATCCAGCCCGCGATCGACGTAGCGAGTCCGGGCGATACCATCTACGTCCATCCCGGGATCTACCCCGAGGCTCTCATCATCGACAAGGACGATCTCACGATCATTGCGTCCGACGTCCGGTTCGGCGAGCCCGAGGAGGGTGAGCTCAAGGAGGCTGCGGCCGAGGCGATCGGTCCGGAGGCGGGCGAGTTCGAGAGTGCGGAGCCCGACGCGACCGACGGCGGGAAGAAGGGGCGCGAGGAGTTCGAGCAGGCGAGCGGCGGGGCCGTCGGCGGCCGGGCCGCGAATGAAAGCGCGGCCGCGAGCTTCGCGGGCCGGGGTGGCCGGAGCGCCCGCGAGGTCGACGATGCGATCGCCGGCCGACCGGGCAGGGCCGCTTCGAAGGGGAGGACCTCCTTCACGGAGCCGGACGATGGGTCCGGGAAGTGGGAGGAACTCGAGGTGACGTACGACGTGCCCGAGCATCTCGTGAGGGCCGCCAGGTCGCCGAGCTCGACCATCATCGAACTTCCGCCGGGCGCCGCCACAGCCGTTGACGTCAGCGCGAACGGGACGCTCTTCGACGGGTTCATCGTGCGCGACACCGAGACGGCGGACGCTCAGGTCCACCGGCTGATTCACGTGACCGGAGACCTGAACGCGATCACCGCGAACATACTCGAAGGGCGCGCGACCTCGCCCGGCATGCTCGACCTCCTGATCGACGTCTCCGGCGCCGTCGGCGTCGGAGACGAGATCGCGGCCGGGAACGTCGTCCAGGGGAACGATGTCTCCAGATCGACGGGCGCCGGAATCGCCCTCGGCGGAGAAGGCCAGGCCGACGCGACCGCCGTGAGCGCGAACACCGTCTCCGGTTGCGGCACGGGCGTCGTCGTCGACCGGGCGCCGAACACGCTCGTCGACGCGAACGTCCTCTCCGGAAACGACGTGGGCTTCACCGTCGAGGGACGGGCGATCTCCGAGGCGAGGCCGGTCGCAGGGACCGTCTTCTCGAGGAACAGCGCCGGCACCAACGGC
>JALGVU010000383.1 GCA_025774545.1 bacterium
CCGGATGTCGATCACCTGGCCGCCGATCTCGAGACCCACCTTCCCGATCACACCGAGGATGTTCCGCTCGGCAGCAGGTGCCGTCGGACCCACCACGAAGTCGGGGCCACCCAGAAAGTAGAAGTGCAGCGCGTGATCCTCGAACATGAACGCCGAGTTGATCAGCTCCCGGATCAGCTTCGCCGGCCTGGGCGGGTCCACGTGGAACACCGCGTCCAGAGCCTTCGTCGAAGCCAGGTGGTGCGTCGTCGGACACACACCGCAGATCTTCGGCGTGATCCGCGGCATCTCCTCCGCCATCCGCCCCTCTGAGAACTTCTCGAATCCCCGAAGCTCAGGAACCTGGAAGTACGCGTTCGACACGTTCCCCGAATCGTCCAGGAAAATCTCGATCTTCCCGTGTCCCTCCAGACGGGTGATCGGATCGATCGTTATTCGCTTCCCCATGTCTCCTCCAAAGTGCGTTCGCGTCTAGCTCTTCTTCATCCTCTTCCGCGCCAAGATCGATGTCGGAAGGCTGTACATGTATGACAGCCCAGCCGGATCGGGTATCGACTCCGCGAGCTTGTCCATCTCGTCCTGGTCATTGATGTCGATGATCGAGGCAAGGGCCGAGAGGAACTTCGCTCCGTGGTCGCGGACCTCGTCGGTCGGTCCGAAGCATCCTCGGCAGGGCATGTTCGCGTTGATGCAACGCTCGCCGCATCCCGAACGCGTCGCCGGACCCATGCAGAGCACTCCCTCGGCGAGGAAGCACTTCTCCGGATCCATGAACGTCATGTGCGGACGCTTGAGCTCGGTGAGCTCGATCTTGTCGGGCTTGCTCTCGTTCCTGTCGCACGTGTCGCAGAGCGACTTGTCGGGCGCTAAGACCGAGCCCTTGGGTGGAAGCTCGCCTGCGAGGATCGCGCCGACCGCCTCCATGATGAGGTCGGGAGGAGGCGCGCAGCCCGGCAGGTAGTAATCGACGTCGATCACCTGATCGAGCGCGTACACCGTGTCGTAGATCTCGGGAAGCTCGAGATCGCCCTCGGGCATCTTCGTCTTGAGCTCAGGCCTCGTACCGTCGGGGTTCTCGACCGTCGGGAGGTATCCGTACGCCGCGTCGAAGACGCCCTGCCGGTCCGAGAAGTTGGCGAGACCGGGAATGCCTCCGAGGTGGGCGCACGAGCCGAACGCGATCACGACCCCCGCCTTCCTCCGAAGCAGCTTCGACCAATCCTCCTGCTCAGACGTCCTCACGGCCCCGTTCAGGAACGCGACCGCGATCTCGCCGTCCTTCAGGGCCTCGACGTCCTTGCGTTTGAAGTCCAGCGCCACCGGCCAGAGCACGATGTCGACGGCCTCGACGACCTTGAGGATGTCCTCGGCGAGGTCGACCCACGCCTCCTCGCAGCCGCCGCACGACGCGTTCCAGCGCTCCAAGAAGCCCTTCACTCCTGTCTCGATGCCTCGCGGGCGCCCGGGTCGCCCGGGACCCCCATCGTGTCTGCTGTTCTTACGCACCTCATCCAGAGAGAACCGGGGATGGACCACTCCATGACGCCCGTCCCCCACGCAATGAAGGCGCCTCACACCGCCGGGCGCGCCACGTGAACCTCACCGGACGCGCTCCGGGGCGGCGGCAACCAATTGCCGACCATACCATCCTCGAAGCCCCGGGCGCAAGCGAAACCGCCAGGCGCTGGGACGTCCTCGGGCAATTCCTATTGAACGGACGCCCCCGCGTATAGTACGATTTCTAGGTTGAGACCCGTCTACGCTCGGGCGTCTCTCACGGAGACCCGGCCACGGCGGAGGGAGGAACCGATGACGGAGCGGCACACGATTCTGGTGGTCGACGACGAGGAGGCGATCCGGGATTCCTGCCGGCAGGTGCTGACCAAGACGGGCCACGAGTGCCACACCGCGGTCGACGGCATCGAGGGGCTCCACCTCGCCCACCAGCTCGACCCCGACGTCGTGCTGCTCGATCTCATGATGCCCGGAATCGACGGACTCGAGGTCCTCGAACAGATCATGAAGACCCACCCGAACACGGTCTGCATCGTCATCACCGGGTACGCCACGATCGAGTCAGCCGTCGACGCCATGAAGCGAGGGGCGTTCGACTTTCTTCCCAAGCCCTTCACCCCCGACGAGCTCAGGCTGATCGTCACACGAGGCCTCGAGCAGCGCAGGCTTCTTCAGGAGACGGCGGCGCTTCGGGAGGAGAAGGAGCGGATGCAGCAGTACTTCATCACGATCGTCGCGCACGAACTCAGGTCGCCGCTCCTCCTCGTGAAGCAGTACCTGGATCTCGTCGTCGGACGCAAGATGGGCACGGTCGACGACACGGCGATGGAGATGCTGAGCGGGGCCCACGGGACGCTCGAGGGCCTCCTCGAGATCATCGCCGACTGGCTCAAGCTCGCGCGGATCAACGCCGGTGACATCGCCGGAGGCATGGACGAGGTCGAGATCGGGGCGATCCTCACGAAGGTCGTCTCGGAGATGCAGCCGTTCGCCGACAACGGGGGAATCACGGTACGGCTCGAGCCATGCCGGGGAGCGTGCAGGGTGAACGCCCACGCGGAGTCGCTCCTCGTGGTCTTCAGGAACCTCGTCTCGAACGCCATCAAGTACAACAGGCCTGAGGGCTCGGTGATCATCGCGGGGGAGAGCGTCGACGGCACCGTGCGGATCGACGTGCGCGACACGGGGATCGGCATCCCGAAGGACGACGTGCCGTTCATCTTCGAGGACTTCTTCCGCGTGAAGAGCTCCGCGACCGCCGAGATCCCGGGGACGGGCCTCGGCCTCTCGATCGTTCAGAAGATCATCGAGGGGCACCACGGATCGATCGACGTCAAGTCGCAACGGGGAGAGGGCACGGTCTTCAGCATCTTCCTCCCCGTTCTGAGGGAGGGACCGGAGAAGGAAGATCCGGTCGACTAGGGGAGCGTCCGCGCGGTGGCCGGGCTGCGCCACCGATTCGTCGAGAGGAGAATCGCAGCATGCCGGAAGAGACAGGCTTCAAACACGTACAGGTGTTCTGCCCCGAGTGTCAGAGGATGATCTCGCCCGGGGAGTACGCCATGTGCCCGTACTTTGAAGGTGGCGAGCTGGATCTCTCGGAAGCCGAGAGGGCGTTCCAGCAGCTGTTCACCTGCCACGTCAAGTGCGGCACGAAGATCGAGTATCACTACTACAAGGACGGGGAGCGTGTGACGCGAACCATGGACCCCGTCGCCAACGAGTCGATGCTGCTCGAGATCCTGAAGCGCGTCGCACAGCATGAGTAGGAGGAAGCGGTGGCAGGGAAGCACGTCCTCATCGTAGACGATGACATGAACTTCGTGAAGCTCTACTCGCTGTTCCTCAGGAACAGCGGACTCACGGTGTCGGCGTCGTACAGCGCGGCGGAGGCTGAGGACAAGCTCCGGGAGGTCCGGCCCGACATCGTCGTGCTGGACGTCATGATGGAGCACTTCGACTCCGGCTTCAACGTCAGCAAGAGCATCAAGAACGAGTACCCCGACCTCCCGGTCATTCTCATGACGGCGATCGGCGAGGAGACGGGGATGGACTTCGCTCCGAAGAACGAGGAGGAGAAGACCCTCATGCACGCCGACGCCTTCCTCGACAAGGGAGCGAGTCCGGAGGAACTCCTCGCGAAGATCGAGGAGCTGTTGGGATAGGGGCGCGCGTCGCCCGGCCCGCTCCGCCGAGCGTGAAGTGGAGCGCGGACCGCGGCTCGTCGAACGAGCGCGAAGGAGACGGGAGAGCCACGGGATCGGCACAAACAGGGGGCGTCTGGTTTGGCCGTCAAGAAGAAGATCCTCATCGTCGACGACAACATCCACTTCGTGAAGATGAACACCGTCGCGCTCGAGGGCGCCGGCTACGAGGTCGAGGCAGCCTTCAACGCGGACGAGGGTTT
>JALGVU010000105.1 GCA_025774545.1 bacterium
CCTCGAGACCCGCGTCGTGGTGAGCCGCGCGTGCATGGCCGAACACGTCCCGCTCGTCTACGGCGCGGTGTCGGAGTTCACGGGCCACGTCTCCTTCCTGAATCCACCCGACACACCGTGTCTCGAGTGTTTCGTGTCCCGGAAGCCCCCAGCCGTCGAACCGGGCATTCCGGGGTGCACGCCCGGGGTCGTGGGCACGCTCGAGGCCATGGAGGCGATCAAGCACATCACCGGCGCCGGCGACGTTCTCGCCGGCCGCCTGCTCGTCCTCGAGGGCGCGGTGCCGCGCGTCGACGTGATCGAGGTGGAGAAAGACCCCGACTGTCCTGCCTGCCGGGGTCTCAGCTAGCATGTTTCAGTGTGGAAGTCGATGTCGCGGGCGCCCCGAAGCTCCGTGCGAGTGAGAGGCCGATCCGCCATGTCCTCGGGCGAGTTCAGGCGCGAAGCGCCGTGTGTCCGAGCTCCGCGGGTATGGCAGCCGCGCCAACCAACGCTCCTACTTCGCGGCCTCCAACTGCCGCACGCAGTCGATGACGGTCCCGTCGACCCACTTGATCGCCGCCACGACCCGCTCGCCGAACCTCGGCTTCGCCGGCGCCCCGCCGACGATCGTCTCGACCTCGGCCTTGATCTCCTCGATCGGCCGCACCGGCAAGTCGCTTCCCGAGACTGCCGACAGCAGATCGTCCCTTCGTGGATTGATCGCGATCCCGCGCTCGGTCACGATGACGTCGATCAGCTCGCCCGGTCCGCACAGGGTCGTGACCTCGTCGACGAGGACGGGAATGCGGTCGCGGAACGCGGGGATCGGGAGGATCGTGCACTTCGAGAAGAGACAGTTCTGCCATCCGCCGATCCCGTGGAGGAGCTTCCCGTCCGAGTGCGTGACGACGTTCGCATTGAAGCTGACGTCGACCTCGGTCGCGCCCAGGACGACGCAGTCGAGCATCGACGCGAAGTTACCCTTCCCGTGATAGTTGTAGCTCGTGAACGGACTCGTGTTCACGTGGTTCGGGTTCTCGCGCATCGAGCGCACACCGTCGAGGTCGAACGTCTGCCCGTCGAGAATGTAGTCCGTCAGTCCTTCCTCGAGCATCGCCGTCAGGTACTGCGTGCTGCCGCCACGCACGAACCTGGCCTTGACGCCATCCTCGCGCATCATCTCCATGAGGTAGATCGCGAACGAGAGCGCCGTCCCCCCCGCGCCGGCCTGGAACGAGAAGCCGTTCTCCATGATGCCGGCCTCTCTCACGAATCGGGCCGTCATCTCGGCGATCCGGAGACGATCCGGGCTCTTCGTGATCTGCGTCGTGCCCGAGACGATCTTGCTCGCGTCACCGATCGCGTCCATCGTCGTCACGAAGTCCACGTGGTTCCCCTGGATCTGCCACGGCACGCACGGGAACTCGATCAGGTTGTCGGTCACGACGATCACACGGTCGGCGTACTGCGAGTCGGCGAGTGCGAAACCCAGGAGCCCGCACGCCGCGTCCCCCGTCAGACCGTGGGCGTTCCCGAACGGATCCGCCGTCGGCGCCGCGATGACCGCAATGTCGATGTGGACCTCGCCGTCCTGAACGGCCTGGTAGCGGCCGCCGTGCGAACGGAGCACACCCATCCCGCGCATGCCCCCGGCCGAGCAGAACGCACCGAGAGGGCCGTTCATGCTTCCTTCGATGTGGTGCACGACGCCGTTCTTCATGTGCTCAATGACCGGCGCGTGGCACGGGAACGACGCCGACGGGAACCACATGAGGTCCTTCACGCCGAGTTCCGCCGCCGCTTCGAAGACGGCGTTCGCCACGAAGTCGCCGTTCCGGAGGTGGTGGTGCGTCGAGATCGTCATCCCGTCCCTGACACCTGCCTCCTTGAGCGCCGTCTTGATGTCGGGGACCGTCTTGTCGCCGCAATCGGGGTAGTCGATGCACGTCGAGATCGAGGGGGCCACCTTCGTCCCCTCGGGACGGTACTTGGCGACGCCCTGGAAGGGGACGGCCTCCCGCCCGTTGATCTCGACCGGGACCGTCCGGCCGACCGCGTTCTTCTTGAGTTCCGGACTAGGCATTTCCCCCACCTCCTTCCCGCCAGCTCTTCGAAAGGACTCCCGACGCCTCGGCCAACTCCACCGTGCGGAGCGCGCGCTTCACGACCGGCGGGTCGATCATCTTGCTCCCGAGCGACACAACTCCGAGCCCTCTCTTCTCGGCCTCGTCGAACGCGAACACGATCCGCTTCGCCTTCTCGATCTCCGCCTCGGCCGGGGTGAACCCCCGGTGAATGACCTCGATCTGTCTCGGGTGAATGCACCCCTTCCCGTCGAAACCGAGCCCCTTGGCCTCGAGCACGCTGTCCATGAGGCCCTTCATGTCGGTCACGTCCGAGAAGACCGTGTCGATCGGCTGGACGCCCGCGGCGCGCGCCGCGTTGACGACCTGCGAGCGCGCCCAGAAGCTCTCGCGCCCCTCGTTCGTTCGTTGCGTCCCGATGTCCGCCGTGTAGTCCTCGAGCCCGATGGTGAGAGCGACCACGTTCGGCGACGCAGTGGCGATCTCGTAGGCCCTCAAGCACCCCAGCGCGCTCTCGACGATCGGCATGAGGAAGACCGGCGTGTCGATGCCGCGCTCCGAGAGGATCTCCTTCGTCCTCTCGTCGACCGCAGTCACGTGCTCGGGGCTCTCGCACTTCGGAATGAGAATGACGTGCGGATTGTGGGGAACGACGAACGGAAGATCGTCGAGCCCCGCCGGGGTCTGGTTGATCCGGACCATTCGCTCCGCACCGTGGAAGTCGACCGAGAGGAGCGCGTTGCGCACGACGAAGCGCGCGGCGTCCTTCTCCGCGGGCGCGACGCTGTCCTCGAGATCGAGGATCACGCCGTCGGGCCCGTGAAGCCCGGCGTTGATCATGAGCTTCGCCTGGTCGCCGGGGAGATAGAGCCGCGAACGGCGGAAGCGATCTCTCGTGGTTCCGTACTTCGTCCACGGCATCGCCTCCGGAAGGAACTCGTCCTCGATCTCAGGCCTCGCACGCTTCACCGCCGCCTCGAGCCGCGCCGCGAGCACGAACGGTAGCGCGCCCGTGTCCTCGACCTCGACCGCGGCGTGCGCCACCCCAAGCGCCGCGAGTCCCCGCTCGACGGCCTGTCGGATCGACGCGCCGTACATCGCTGCGACTCTGCTCTTGAGCGTCAGGGAGACGCCCCCGCTCGACCGGGGTTCGACCGAGATCCAGCAGTCCGACCGGACCCTGTCGCCCCTTCGGCCCGCGTGGCCGATTGGATTCACTGCCGTCCTCCTTCCTCGCTGACCGCGAGGAGCCCGCCCCGTTGGTAGATCTCCATCTGGACGTCCGAGAAGGGCCGCCCCTCGATCACCCTGCCGCTTGGGCCGTGCGTGATTTCCCCGCTCGCGAGGTCGACCTCCAGCTCGTCGCCGTCCTTGAGCCCGGCGCCGCTGAGATCCGCGGCCATGATCGGGACGCCGGCGTTGATCGCGTTCCGCTCGTAGATCGCGCCGAACGATCTCGCGATGATGAGCGAGACGCCGAGACTCGAGAAGCAGTCGACCGCCTGCTGGCGGGAGCTGCCGCACCCGAAGTTCCCGCCCGTGATGACGATGTCGCCCGACCCGACCTTCTTCGGGAAGTCCTCCCAGCCCGCGAGGTTTCCGAACGCGTACTGCCCCATCTCCGCAATGTCGGTCACTGCGAGATGGCGATTGTGGTAGATCATGTCGGTGTCGATGTTGTCCTGATCAACGACCCAGACGCTCCCCTTGACTTTCGTCGGCCTGCCCTCGCCGCCCCACCCCGACTTCCGCGCGGCGGCGACCGTCTTCGCGGCGGACGGATCCGGCATGAAGACCGACGGCTCTGCGGGAATCGACTCCGCGGTTACGATCTCCCCGCCCACGGCCGACGCTGCCGCCGTCCTCGGCGATGCCAGATAGACCTCGCCCTTCCCCTGCTTTCCAGGGTAGTTCCGATTCCCCGTGCTAACGGTGACCTCCCCTGGTCCGTTCTGGCCGATCTGTCCCGCGGCGCACCCCGCGCATCCGGCGTTCCCGAGCAGCGCTCCGGCCTCTTTGAAGATGCGGATGAGCCCGTCGTCGAGACACCGCTGCCAGATACGGTCGGTCGCGGGGACGATCTTGAGGACGACGCCGGGCGCCACCTTCCGACCCTCGAGGATCCTCGCAGCGGCGACCATGTCCTCGTACCGTCCGTTCGTGCAGGACCCGATGAACACCGAGTCGATCTTGCGTCCGGCCACCTCGGCGACCTCGACGACGTCGTCCGGATGGCCCGGTCGCGCGATCATGGGCCTGAGACCCTCGACCGAGATCTCGACCTCGTCGGAGTACTCCGCGTCAGCGTCGGCAAAGGCCGGAGTCGATTCCGTGCCCGCCTTCCGACAGTAGTCGACGACCTCGTCGCTCGGCGGGAAGAAGGTGATGATCCCACCCATCTCCGTCGCCATCGATGCCATCGTCACTCGCCCATCGAGGGAGAGCCGGTCGGCCGCCGCACCCGCGTACTCGCCGGCTGACCCTAGAAGGCCACTGGCGTGGAAGTGCGCGAGGCACGCGAGCACCATGTCCTTCGGCGTCGCCGCGGGCCCAGGCTCACCGGCAAGGACGATCCTGACCGACGGCGGAACGGTGAACCAGACCGTTCCGTTCGACCATGCGTAGGCGATGTCCTGGTCACCCATCCCCTGTCCGAACGCCCCGATCGCGCCGAGGATGTTGGCGTGGGAATCCGTCGAGACGAGCGTGCCGCCGGGTCCGACGAGTCCCTCGTCGATCGCGAGGTGCGTTCCGATCCCGCGATCGACGTCGTAGACCGCAACACCGCGCGCGCGCGCGAACAGCCGGCAGATCTGCTGGTTGGCGGCGTACTTCTGATCGGAACCGCCCGGGTTGCAGTCGAAGGTGAAGAAGACCTTCCCAGAATCGTCGATCGGAAGTCCGTTCTCCTCGATGTTCTTCACGACGTTCGCGCCTCCGAAATCGCGCGCGATCCTCGCGTCGATCCCGACGTCGGCCACCGCGCCCGGCTTGACCTCGTGGCCTGCGTGCGCCGCGATGATCTTCTCAATGATTGTCGATCCCAACTGTGGTTCCTCCCGCCGATTCGATGGCCGCGCGAACGGTGAGGGGCACGTGACCCCGATGAAGAGCGTCCACCCTGGTGCCTAACAGCCAGAAGCCGCCCGACCGCGCCGCCCGTGGTCTCGTGCTGACGACGGGAGTCCTCGCGATCAAGCGGCCCTCGGACTCACACAGGAGGGGCGTGGCGACCGAAGCCCGGCCGCCTTACCCCACCTACTTGATGATCATGATCTTGCCTTCGGCGGTCCCGAACCCTTCCGCGTCCACCGACCAGAGGTAGACGCCGGGCGCCACTTCCTCATTGTCGCTGTTCTTGAGATCCCAGAACTCCTGGTCGCTGCTCGTGTCGCTGTGCTTGAGGGTTCTCACGTGCGCGGCCGCGACCGTGTAGATGCGGATCGTCGCGGTCCCGGGGAGACCGACGAACGCGATCCGCCGCTGGCCTCCGTACTCCCAATCGGCACTCGACCGGTAGGGGTTCGGGATCGCCTGGATCTTCCTGAGCCTCGTGCTCGGGTCCTCGTGTGGGAAGACGATGTCGGTCCGGTTGCGCTCACGGCACACCGTCTGCACCGAGTCGTTCGGGCTCGCCTCGAACGCCGTGACCGAGAACTCGTAGGGGAAGGCGTTCTGCAGGTTCGAGAGAGCGCCGCCGTCGAAGATCCTCAGGCTGTCGTCGTCCTCGACCGCCATCCAGAAGGGATCGAACTCCCAGTAGCCCGCGGCCGCGGTCTCATCCTCGCACCACACGAACTCCGCAGCGAGTTCGAACTCATCCACCCGCCAGGCATCCCTGATCCAGAGGCGGTAGCCGCCGAAGTCCCCGAGGTCCGGCGGGGTGCCGCATTCGAAGGCAATATCAGCCTCGTCGAATCCGAGAGTCCAGCCGATCCTCGCGCTCTTGTCACCCAGCTCCAGGAGCTTGATCCTCGGACAAGGGAGGTCCCCGGCCGCGGTAGGTGCCAGAACGACCAGCATGATGCCCACCGCCGCCAACGCCGCTACGCGCCGGAGGCGAAGGTACCTTCTCTCCGTCATTCGTCCCTCCGTCGGGCGCTGATGGCCCGGAAATCGCGAATCCGGTAGTCCGCTTTGAAGATCGAGGCTAGCATCGGGAATGGCCCGAGTCAAGGGCTTTTGGGTGAGCGCGGACTCACGGCGCCGACGGCCGCGCGGCGCGGGAACACTCAGATGATGGAGCATCCCGGGCGCGGCCGTGGCCGCCACGAGACGGGGCCGCGCGGTCAGCGCGGCCCCTGGATTCAGCACGTCGAATCGTCCTAGAGCGTCTTCAGGTACTCGACGACGGCGGCGATCTCTTGCTCGGCGAGCCGCGACTCGAACGACGGCATGGTCCCGACGGGAGCCACGATCTGCGATGCCACGCTCTCGGGCGTCACGGGCCTGCCGCCCCCGCGCAGGCTCTCACGCCCGAACAGCCCCGCGAGACCGGGACCGATGCGCGGATCCGTGCTGTCGGCGTCGTGGCACATCGCGCAGTGGCTTTGGAAGAGCGCCACGCCCGACGCCGCTTCTCCAGCCGCGACGACCTCGGCCGTCTGCGTCTCTTCCGGTCCGGCCGGACCGCACCAGGTCCTGACAAAGAAATACCCCGCCGACGTCGAGACCACGACGAAGACGAGTGAGAAGACGATGAGGCCCATCGCCGGGACGAATCTGATGAACTCGCGAAAGATCCTCACGATGAGGACCTTGAGCGCGAGCACGACGATCAGGATGAGCGCGAGCGTGCCGTGAAGCACGGCGCGCACCGAGAGCTGGTCCCCGACGGCCGCAACGTGCTTGGTGCAGTAGTAGCTGATGATCACCAGAAGCGCGACCGCGATCCACCCCGCCGTCCGGTGCGTTCTCCTGAGGACCTTCCCCGGGAGCCTGCGCTCGGCCTTCCCCATGAGGCAGAGCATCGCGGCGGTCGCCACCACGGCCGCGGCCGCGAAGAAGACGCTCAGGATCGACTTCCACAGAAAGTGCGACACGAGGCATCCCCCCAGTGGGTCACAACGAAGGATGGGGGCGGACTCGGTGCGCGACACCGCGCCGAGCCGCCCCCACACGTCAGGACGCTACTCCTCGGCGCCCGTCTCGCAGTAGTAGAGAGCGTCGAGATCGAACTCGGAAGCCAACGGACACCCGCCGCAGATGCAGCCGTTCCTCGTGACGGGACACGTGGACTTGCCGCGGGCGCAGAAGAGGCCCTCCATCTTGTCCTTCATGCACTGGTCGTGCGACGGGCAGCCGCCGCAGACGCACTTCATGAGGTTCTCTTTTGTGTCCGGGACCTTCGCCATGATTCACTCCTTATGAAAGCGTCGACCGCAACCGGGCGGACAGAGACAGCCTCCGGCTCTACGGAAGACGACGGACGCCGCGGGCGCGCTTCCCAACGGCGTCCCATCGAAGTCGAAGGCGTCCCGCAACCGATTGCCCCGGTCGGAAGAACACTTCGGACCGCTATCGCCCGGCGGCCGCCGCGGGAGCGCGACGGCACGAGCCGCGACGACGCGGTCACGATACTACATGTCGTTGAAGAAGAGGTAGTCACCGCCCCCTGCGGTGAGATGGCAGGCGATGCAACCCATGTCCATCCCCTTCGCGACGCGGCCGGCCAGCGACATCCCCTGGTCGTTCTGATCGATCGTGCCGTCGGGCCCGTACTTGACCCAGAACCAGTCGTTGTTGTCTGCGTCGTACGCGGCCTCGCGCTGCAGCATGGCGGTGACGGCCATCAGGTACTTGCCTGGGCTCTCCGCCAGCATCTCGAGGTCGAGGCCCTCACCGCCGAAGTTGTCCTTCACGATCACGTGATAGGCCGTGCCGTTCACGTTCACCACGTTGTAGTACATGCGGAGGAACATCCCGTGGGGCGACACACCGGGATAGAAGTCTGACGCGAGCTTCCAGCCGTGGTACCCAGACATCGAGCTCCACAACGCGTTCGCGAAGTCGATGTCCTCCTGCTCGCCGAAGGGCATGTCCGTCCCGGAACTGCACGCCGGGAAGATGACGATCCCGGTTGCGATCAGCGCGACCGTTGCGAGTGCGCTCAGAACCAGCTTCAATCTCATGCCGCCCACCTCCTTCACTCAGAAACCGACGTCGAAGCCCCCAACACGTCGATAGCCGACGACAGCCGCGCTGTCAACCGAATTCCGGCCAGCGTCGCCCCGCCACGGCAGACCGTACCGCGGCCTCCTCCGGCGAACCTGGCGGCGCGTCTCAGGTCGGCCCGTCATGGAGCACCCTCTTCAAGATGAGCCGTGGAACGGATCGATTCGTGGGCGGCGAGCTTCGGGGCGTGTTCTCAGTGGGGCGACCGGTCCAGGCCACGCGCGGGGACGGCGCGCGATCGACCACGCACTCCCCGAAAAACGGGAGCCCGCCGGTTTCCCGGCGGGCTCCACGAGGGGAGAGGTATCGTGCTAGATGCCTCTTTTACTACCGGAACATCGACTTGATGCCGCCCCAGCTCTTCTCCT
>JALGVU010000384.1 GCA_025774545.1 bacterium
GGCGAGGCGCTCCTGAGCTGGGACACGAACGTCGAGCCCGATCTCGACCACTATCGCGTCGAGCGCGACACGACGGATCAGTTCAGTTCCGGCACCGAGTCGTTCACGACGACCGAGCTCACGTACGTGGACTCGGGTCTCGAGACCGACCGGCCGCACTACTATCGCCTCTTCGCGGTCGACGGTGGGGAGAACGAGAGCGACCCCAGCGAGACGGTCGAGATCACGCTCGAGGGCACGAGCGTCGGGGAGGAGTACGCGGCGTCGCTGGCACTGCTCGGTCCGAACCCGTTCGCGTCTTCGGCCGCGTTCGCCTACACGGTTCCCTCACCCGGCGCAACCGTGACGCTCGAGCTGTACGACATCACGGGTCGTCTCGTGGCGGCGCTCGTGAATCGGTACTGCGACGGCGGCAGGTTTGAGGTGGTCTGGGACGGGAGGGACCGCAGCGGCCACTCGGTGGGATCGGGCGTCTACTTCTGCCGCGCGACCATCGGCGGGTGGAGCGATGCCCGGAAGCTCGTGCGGATCCGCTGATCCGGGCACCCGCGGCCCATGGCCTGGACGAACGAAGGCCCGCCCCCTCGGGGGCGGGCCTCCACTTCCTATGCTACTGCGACCGCTCTACTCCCTGGCGTCCTCGCCGCCCGGGTCGAGCATGTCGAACTCCTGCTGCGTGATGATCTGGACCGTCAGGCACCCGTCCCAGTCAAACACGATGGGATTCAGACCTGTGGGTATCGGGTCGACGAAGTCGCCCACCAGCTCGAAGAAGAGGATCGGGTCCGCTCCGGCAATGAAGTCCTCGAGTGCCTGGTTGATCAGCTCGACACCGTCGGCCTCCAGATCGGGATAGGCGACCACGCCCAGAGCGTCCTGCACCATCACGCTGTCGAAATCGACGATGACCTCCGGGCCGTCGATGACCGCACCGCCCGGTCCCGCCAGTCTCGAGACCCTGATCTCGGCGCCGACCTCCCAGTCGGTCACACCCACAATGCTTGTCACCTCATGCGACGCACTCACGAGGTGGGCGCTGTGCAGGTCCTCCCGCGAGATGCTGTTGTCATCGAGCACCTGCGAGATCTCTTCCGCGTAGTCCAGTTCCACATCGTCCGCGTAGTTCGCGTCGTCGTCGTCGATCTCGAACGTGACGCACGTGGTGTCGGTGAGGACGATGTCCATGACCTTCGTCGCGAAGATGCAGCCGCTCCCGCCGGCGATCAGGAAGGCGAGAAGCAGCAGCACTGGTAGGATTCGTACGATTCTCATGTCTACTCGCTCCTTCTCTCGCCTGCTAGAAGCCGAAACCGATGCCGAACGCAAGGCTGCTCTGACCCGCGATGTTGTACTCTGCGAACGCCGAGACGATCGCGACCTGGAGCCCGACGCCCAGGGTCATGTGCACCGAGGACTCGGAATCCAGGCTGATGTCGACCTCCTCCGAGGGCGAGCCACCCGTCTCGTAGGTGACGTCCATGGAGAAGCTGTCGAAGGCGAGTCCCGCGTAGGGCTCGATGAAGCCGAACGACTTGCTCGCCTGGACGCCGAAGGTCGTGGCGTTGGCGGCGATGAAGTCGTCCCCGACATCGAACTTCTGCCAGAAGAACCCCACGGCCATGTCGACCGGGAACGCCGGGCCGAAGTACTGCGACACGTTGTGGCGCGCGCCCAGGCCCAGGAGGCTCACGTTCCCGATGTCGGAGTCACCGACCTCGACGGCGATGTACCGGATGATGGCTTCCGTGCCGCGGAACGAGCCGATACGAACCTGCGGTGCGGCGAGGGCGAACGAGTTGAGATCGAGTCCGCCCGGGAACGCAAACGTCGTTCCCCAGGTGCCGTCGACCGTCACGGCCTCGCCCGAACCGACGACCGTCGGCGCGTCGACCGGGGTCTCCGGATGGAATCCCTCCTCCGTCGTGGCCTCGAACGTCGCGTCCTCGTCGGCGAAGAGCGCCATCATGGCGACGACTTCCACGCTCACGTTCACGCCCTCGAGCGGGATGTGAGCGGAGCGGAAGAGCCCCGAGTTCAGGTTCGCTCCGAAGGCGTTCGCGAGGGGCTGAAGGTACCCCTCAGCGTTCTCCCCCGTGTACGCAGACAGCTGAGTCTCAGCCGACTGAGCGCCTGCCTGCGACGCCCACACCAGAAGCAGCAACACACACAACGCCACCTTGACACACCGGGCTGGAACGCGCACGGCTCCTCCCTTGTTTCGGGTGTTCACATTCACCCCCACTTCGTGTCGCGCACAGTAGCAATTGCGTCTCACTCCTGTCAAGATGCATCATGGCGGCACGCGGCCACCCGCGCGAAGCGGAAGGAAGAACGGCCTTGACAAGCTCTCGCCGATTGGATAGCGTTTTCGTGAGCCGAGACCCAACCAAGTCTACATCAGATGAGTGTTGGCGGGGCCAGAGACCCCCCCGCCGAGTACTGGTTGTGCGCGGGTGCACCCGCACGGGGCGCCCCAGGCGGCCCTCACGGCCGCACGTACGATGGAGGATCCATGCGGACGATCGCTCTGGTGAACCAGAAGGGTGGCTGCGGCAAGACCACGACCGCAGTGAACCTCGCCTCGTACATGGCGGACACAGGCAGGAGAGTGCTTCTGGTTGATTGT
>JALGVU010000106.1 GCA_025774545.1 bacterium
GCCTTCTCCCTACAGCTCCTCGAGGAGGATCATCGCGGCCCGCGCCATCACGGCCGCGCCCATCCAGAGCGCGTCCTCATCGAGATCGAATCGAGGGTGGTGCCACGGATAGGTGAACCCCTTCTTCTTGTTCATCGTGCCGAGCCTGAGCATCATCCCCGGGACCGAGTTAACGAAATAGGAGAAGTCCTCGGCGCCCATCGACGGCTCGTCGATCTCGACGACCTTCGATCTCCCGAGGACATCGTGCGTCGCGCGCCGCACGACCTCGGTGATCCTGCCGTCGCAGGTGAGGATCGGATACCCCCGACGCCTTCGTGACGTGGGCGAGCGTCGATCCGATCATCTTCTCGATGCTCGTTCGGTCTTTCGCGTTGAGGGTCCGCGCGGTGCCCTCGACCTCGACCCTGTCCGCGATCACGTTCCTCCGATAGCCGCCCTTGATCGTACCGAGGGTCACGACGACCGGGTGCGTCGGGTTGATGCGTCGGCTCGGGATCATCTGAATGGCCTGAATCGCCTGGGCGGCGACGGCGATCGCATCGACGCCGAGGTGCGGCTTCGCGCCGTGCGCCGCCTCTCCGAGGATCGCGAAGTCGAAGTCGTCGGCGGCAGCCATCATCGGACCGTCGCGCACGCCGATCTTCCCCGCGGGGATCGTCGGGTCGACGTGCACACCGATGACGGCGTCGACCTTCGGCTTCTCGAGAACGCCGCGCTCGATCATCGGGAGCGCGCCGCCGGGCGGCGACTCCTCGGACGGCTGGAAGAAGAACTTCACGTTTCCGGCAAGGTCGTGCCGGCGTTTCGCGAGGAGGAGCGCGGCGCCCAAGACCGACGTCGTGTTTCCGTCGTGACCGCACGCGTGCATCACGCCGTCGACGCGCGAACGGTAGGGCACGTCGTTCTGCTCGTGAATCGGGAGCGCATCCATGTCGGCGCGCATCGCGACGGTCGGCCCCCGGCGCTCTCCCTTCAGGAGCCCGACCACGCCGGTCTTCGCGACACCCGTCGTGACCGCAAGCCCGGCACCCTTGAGCGTCTCGGCCACGAGTCGTGAGGTCCGCTTCTCCTGGTAGGCCTCCTCCGGATACATGTGGATCTGCCGACGGATTCTCGTCAGCTTCTTCGCCAGGCCCCGCGCGTCGTTCAGAAGTGGCTTGCCCATCGCTCCTCCGGTGCTGTGCCCGATCTCGCGCTCGCGGGCTTGAGTCTATCGTGTTCCGGCGGACTCGAGCTTGAGAAAGGCGGCCGGAAGGGCGTCCATCACGTCGCCTGCGACCATGCCGGTCCTCCCCTTCTCGGACGCGGCGATGTCGCCGGCCAGTCCGTGCACAAACGCGCCGAGCGCAGCGGCGTTCGTCGGCGTCATGCTTCGCCCGAGAAACGCCGCGACGATGCCCGTCAGGACGTCTCCCGTGCCCCCGGACGCGAGGCCGCAGTTGCCGGTGGGATTCACGAAGAGCTCGCCTGCCGGATCGGCGACGACGGTCGGCGCGCCCTTCAGGAGCACCGTCGACCGGGTCTTCTCCGCCACCGCCCTCGCGATCTCCTCGCGCCGCTTGCCGATCTCGCCGACCGCGTAGCCCGCGAACCGCGCCATCTCTCCGGGGTGAGGCGTGAGCACGATCGGGCCCGTGCCGCGCCTCCCCGCCAGGCGGTCGGTCGAAAGCGCGTTCAGGCCGTCCGCGTCGATGACGCACGGGACCTCGATCTCCTCGACGATCGCGTGAACGAGCGACTCGGTGGAGGGATCGCGGGAGAGCCCCGGGCCGAGGGCGACGGCGTCCGCGCCGGCGAGCATCGAGCGGACATCGTCGAGCGCCGCGGCGGCAAGCGCTCGCCCCTCGGTCTCGGGGAGCGGCCGCGTGATCACCTCGGTGAGCTTCGCTTCCAGGATGTCGTTGAGGCTCGCGGGCGAGCCGAGCGTCACGAGCCCAGCGCCGCTCCTCGCGGCCGACATCGCCGCGAGCGCCGCGGCCCCGGTGTAGCCGACCGACCCGGCGATCACGACGATCTTCCCGAACGTGCCCTTGTGCGCGTCCTCGGGGCGGTCGGGAAGGAGGGCGGCAACTTCCTCCATCGTGAGGACGTTGTCGCGGACACCGACCGACTCGAGTGCCTTCGCGGGGATCCCGATGTCCACCACGTGGAGCCGGCCGACGTACGTCCCCCCCGGCCACAGGAAGAAGCCCGTCTTCGGGAGACCCATCGTGCACGTCCAGGCCGCCCGGACACACTCCCCCTCCGCGACGCCCGTCGTCGCGTTCAGTCCCGAAGGGACATCGATCGCGAGGACGGGACGTCCGCAGAGGTTCATCTGTCCGATCACCGTGCCGGAGAGGCCTCTCGGCACTCCGACGAACCCCGTTCCGAAGACCGCGTCGATGACGAGGTCGCTCTTCGACATGTCCTCGACCAGTTCGCCGACCGACCTGCCGTCGGCCAGCTCGATCACGTTCCCCGGACCCAGACGGTCGAGGTTGGACCGCGCGTCACCGCCCACGTCGTTCGCGTGGCCCGCGAGGTAGACCTTGACATCGGCGTGGCGCGCCTTGAGCTCGCGCGCGATCACGAACCCGTCGCCGCCGTTGTTCCCCTTACCACAGACGATTGTGATCTTCTTGCCCGCCTGCGACCCGAGCTCGCGCTCGATGAACCGGACGGTCCCGACGCCCGCGCTCTCCATGAGCTTGAGCCCCGGGATGCCGAGTTCCTGGATGCACTCGCTGTCGATCGCCCGCATGCCCTCGGAGCTGACAACCTTCATTGTCTAATCCTCTATGATGACAACGGCGTGAGCGGTCCGTCTCGAGTGCGAGAGCGAGACGTGGACCCGCCCGTTCCCGAGAAGCTCGGCGCAGAGACGGTGAGGAACAATCGTCGGAGCGCCGCTCCGCTCGTGCACGACCTCGACGTCGGTCCAGGTCATGCCTGGTGCGAGGCCGGTCCGGAGAGCCTTCAGGTACGCCTCCTTCGCTGCGAAGACGGCGGCGTAGGAGGCGAACCGGTCCTTGAATCTCTCGCAGTAGGTAACCTCGGAGTCCGTGAAGAGCCTCTTCAGGAAGCCAGGTCTGGAACGAGAGACGACTCGTTCGAAGTGCTCGAGGTCGACGACGTCGCTCCCAATGGCCCGGATCATGCGCGCCTCACAACCTACGTGCCGCCGCCACGAGCGCACACGACCGACGTGTCGCCGCCAAGGAACCGGTCACGATCTACGTGTCGCCGTCGAGAAGCTCGTCCACGATCCCGACGATCTCCGAAATGTCGTCGATCTCGTAGTTCGCCCCCGACACGGCCGCGCCCGACGTGTCTCCGTACTTCGCGTAGACCGTCTTGATCCCGACGCCCGTCCCCCCAACCATGTCGCGCTCCGGCCAGTCACCGACCATGAGCACCTCGTCGGGCCTCATCTGCAGGAGCTCGATCGCCCGCATGAACGGCGCGGGATCCGGCTTCCGCACGCGCGTGTCCTCGAACGTGATGACGTGATCGAAGAAGTGCTGGAGCTGGAGATAGCACAGGCGCGACCACGCCTGATAGCGCGGCGCGTCCGACAGAATGACGAGCTTCAGCCCCCGCCTCGCGAGCTCCAGGAGCGTCCTCTTCACGTGAGGATAGAGAACGAGCGTGTATTCACGGCCGCGCCGGTAGCCGATGATCGCGGCCGTGTGAATCATCGGATCGATCTCGCCCAGCTCCTCCTTGAGGAACTTGTCGAAGACCCGCTGATCCTCGATCCCCTCTCGATCGTAGATCTCGAAGAGTCTCTTCCTCGCGTCGTCGGCGGTCATCGGGAGCCCCGCATCGATCATCTCCTCGATGGCCGCCTCGACCGAGACCTTCTTCATCCGCATGAAATCGGTCAGCGTGTTGTCGAGATCGAAGATGACCGCTCGCAGCATCGGACGTTCCTTAGAAACGAGGAGAAAGCACGGGCGGAACCTGTGCTTTCATGGTCAGACACGTTCCCGGCCACGACCGGGGAGCGCGCGGTCTACTTCGCAGCTTCATTCACTCTGGTGCCGCGGCTGATCTCTCCGTTGTCGATTCGAAGATGGTACCCGCAGTTCGGATTGGAGCACACCCATGCCTTGTAGGTAATGGCCGCCCCTTCACGCCCGTAGTCCGACAGGGGGATCAGGACTCCCTTCTCACACATGCGGCAAGCAGGAAACGTATTCGGCATCTCAACACCTCCCATCCCTATTGCTTCTGGCTCCACCCGTGCTCTCCTCGTTCGTGCCCCTGATGGGGCTTGCACCCACACACCCTTCGCTCGAGCCCCGAAGGAGCTCGCACCCGCGCGCCCCAAAGGGGCTCGCGTCCACACACCCTCAACCGTCTTTCGTTCGGCCTACGCGTGCCGCTCCCGCTTGACGCGTGCAGCCTCGTGGTGCGCACGCCGCGTCGGCTCCGGCAGCCGGTATCCACGCGCGGCCTCGAGCACCCGCGCCGCCGCCGTCTCCACGGTGATCCGGTGGCCCGGCGACACGAAGAGCGGCCTCGTGTTGTCCTTCGTACGAAGGACGACACCGACCTTTCTGCGCTCGTAACTCAAGGTCCGCATCGAGCCTCGCTTCTGCTTCGGCTCTTTGAACTGCCCGACGAGCCGCGACTTCGCGCACCCGATCGACGGCCGATCGAGCAGGACACCGATGTGCGACGCCAGCCCAAGACCACGCGGATGCGCGATCCCCTGACCGTCGAACATCAGAAGGTCGGGCTCCTCGGTCAAGCGCTCGAATGCCTCGAGCACCACCGGCCCCTCACGGAACGTGAGCAGGCCGGGTATGTATGGGAAGATGGGTTCCTGCGTGGCCGACACGGCCTGGATGGGCTCGTAGGATTCGGAGTCGAGCACGACAATCGCTGCGTGGAGCAGATTCGCTCCGCGCGTGAACGAAACATCGATCCCTGCGATTGTCCTGGGGGCATCCGGGACGTCTTCGAATATCAGTCTGTCCCTGAGCTCCTCCTGAATCCGGAACGCCTCCTGAACCGACACAGCCCAAGGGTGAATCTCAACCCGCTTCATCCACATCTCCCAATCGCTCCAGAAGATAGCGTATCTTACGAATGGGTGGAAGTCAATTTCAAAGTCGTGCTAGGATGATCAGGTTAGCACGAAGACGGACGGCCCGGAAGGGGCAGATTCACCGCAAACTGGGGGAATTCATGAGACGTGCACTCGCGTTCGCACTTGTTGGGCTCGTGGCTCTCGGCACCCTCGCGGGATGCGCAGACCGCGGGACGGCCGAGCTCGAGCAGGGGCTGGCCGACCTCGCGGCGATCGAGAACGCCGGCGAGAGGGCCGACCGAGTCGTCGCGTTCATCATCGACAACGCCGACATGCCGGACGATCTGATGGAGTCGGCGACCGACGCCGCCGTTGCTGCCGCGGAGGAGGCCGGCGGCGCCGATGCCGTCATCGGAGTCTGGGAGAAGCTCTACGCCGCCGAGGCTCCGCCCGAGCGCCACTACAACGCGATGGCACGGCTCGACCGCTCGCTCATCGAGACGGACGATCCGGACAGGATCGCTGAGGCCGAGGAACTCGCGCGCGAGCTCCTGATGTCCGACGACGCTCCCAGCATGCCCTACTTGTGGATCGCCTGGTTCCACTCCGGCAGCGAGTTCACGGACAAGGAACTCGCGGCGGAGGTGGCACTCGCGGGAAGCCGCAACACAGACGAGGACGACGCCGAGCAGTGGCCGTCCATGATAGAGAGGGCGTACGGAGCGCTCTTCGACGAGGTGGCCATGCGCGACGGTCTCGATGGAGCGCTCGCCAGGGCTCTGACGCTCGTCGGCGAGACCAACGACCCGATCGTCGCCGGGGCGCTCAACGCGAACATCTACCGGCTGGCGATCGACGAGGAGCCGGAGATCGCCGCGGACGCCGCCCGAGCACTCGTGGAAGCCGAGGGCTTCACCGGCGCGAACATCCTGAACAGCATCGCCTACGACATGGCGGAGCGGGAGTTCGAGCCGACCCTCGCGGTCCGGATGTCCGAGAGAGCACTGGCCCTCGCACCTTCGCGCGGTGACTCCGTGAACATCCTGGACACGGTGGGCTGGGCGCACTACCGCTCAGGCGACGAAGCGGCCGCCGCCGAGAACCTCGAGCTTGCCCTCTCGCTCTCAGACGCGACGCCCAGCTCGGGAGACGCGGTCGTCCAGCATCTGCTCGAGGTCTACTCGACCGGCGACATGGACGCGCGGGCCATCGACCTCCTTGCCCTCGTGGTGTCGCGCTCCGTCGACGCGGACGACCCCGCGCGGGCCGATCTCGAGAGCATGCTCGTGCAGCGTGACGGGAACGCCGCGGCTCTCGAGGAGCTCGTCGCCGCGAAGCGCTACCAGGGCGTGAAGGACGCGCCCCCGTTTGCGCTGCCCGATCGGTCCGGCGAGATCGTCGAACTCGCGGCTCTTCAGGGCGACGTCCTGCTCCTCTGCTTCTGGTCGTATGGGTGAGGACCGTGCCGCGCGGAGTTGCCGCGCCTGGTCGAGCTTCACGAGAAGTACGAGGAGATGGGGGTCACCGTCGTCTCGATCGATCGCGGGACGCGGACGCCGGCCGCCGAGGGATTCCTCGAGGAGAACGGCGTGCGCCATCTCGTCCTGAACGACAGCTCGCGGGATGTGTTCGAGGCCTACAAGGTGAGCGGCATCCCGGTCACCTTCGTCGTCGATCACGCGGGCCGCATCATCTACCGCCACCTGGGCTACGGCCCGGGCGACGAGGAGCGCATGGCGAAGGAGATCGAGACGCTCGTGGCTTGGAGGGGAGACGCGTAGCGGAAGCGCTCGGAGTCGAACGAGCGCCTGCACGTGGAACGCCGTCGTCGGGTCCGAGACCTGACGACGGCGCTCGCATTCTCGGAGCGGGCCTGGGGCTCGCCCCCGGCCGCGACCCGTAGGGTCGCAGATCCGGTATCAGACCCGCCCCTTTCTATTTCAGGAGCACGAGCTTGCGCGTCTCGACGAACTTCCCTGCCACCATCCGGCAGAAGTACACGCCGCTCGACAAACCTCCACCCTCGACCGTGATGCGGTGATACCCGGCATCCAGCGGACGATCGATCAGCGTCCGTACCTCTCTCCCTGCGGCGTCGTAGAGCTTCATCTCTACCTCCGCCGCCTCAGGGAGCCCGAACTGCAGCGTCGTCACCGGATTGAAAGGATTCGGGTGGTTCTGACCAAGCCAGTACGCCGTCGGGTAGAGATCGCTCCCGTCCTCGATCCCAGTCAGAATCCAGCCCGGGCGGTACCAGAACCCGATCTCGTTCGTGTGGTTCGGTCCTGACACCACCCCGATCACCGCCTGGCCGACCGTTCCGTGCATCGTGTGGTTCGCTCCGGACATCTCCCCGCCCCCACACCCCACCACGCTGTAGGGCATCACGATCTGCCCGGTGGCCGAACCGACGATGACGAGCGAAAGGGCGATGACGAGAGGGAGACCGCCTGCGCGTTTCATCCGGACCCTCCTTCTTGGGCCTCCCGGTGACCAGAATGGCCACGGTCACGCCGGTGTAGACCCGTGAGGTAAGCGGAGCGACTTGCGATGTGTGAGATTCACTCAAGACAAAGACCAGTCTACCACTATCGGAGCGCCTGCGCAAGATATAAAATGCGCATTCAGGAAACATATCACTCGGCGGGCAATGGGCTGGATCGGGGGACCATAGAGACGCCGGCCGGCACCAGGTGCCGGCCGGCTCCTCCATATACGGCTGTGTCCGGCCCGGATTGCGGACCGGTCGGGCTCCTAGTGAAGCGTCACGAGGACCTTGATGACCCCGGTCCCGCTCTCGTGAGCCTCGAGCGCCTTGCCCAGGATCGATCCGGGCTTCGGGTCGTCGTCCCGCATCGCGTGGCCCGGAATGCTCGAGGTGACCAGGAGATCGCCAGGACTGATCGCACCGTTCTCGGCCGAGACCTTGCACGGCACAACGCCCACGACCGCCATCGGGATCTCGTCGCTGTTCGAGTGCGCCGCCCAGTCGCTCTCGGCTCCGATGAAACCAGGCTTCGTGCTGTAGATGCCGCTCACGAGCGTCGACCGCGCCTCCTGGGACTTGACGATCTTGCGCGAGCTCCGGTGGTCGATCACCATGACGTCGCCAGGTTCGGCGCTTGCGCGCCCGGAACTGACCTCGAACATCTCGGCGAAGTCGGCGCCGCCGCCCGTGAACGCGCCGTCGGCCGTCACCTCACCGTCGCCCCAGACCCTGAAGACAGGATCCGTGCCGCGCGCGCACTCTATGAAGTAGAGACTGTCAGACGCGCTCGACCCGGCATCGATCTCAAGCATGATCTCGCCCGCGCCTACGTCCTGCGTCGTCGTGACCGCGACCACGCTCCCCGCCGTGAAGGAGTTCGCGGAGACGGCAAGCGCTCCGTCTGAAGCCGAGCTTGCGATCTCGACCTCCCCCACGACGTCGAGCGCGTCGTCGGGGGTCGTCGTTCCGATGCCGACGTTCCCGGAGGACCGGTAGACGTTGCCGCCGCCCTCGATCCAGTCGGTGTCACCCTCGTCGTCACCGTCGAGGATGTCGTTCGGAATCCCCGTCAGCTCGCTCCAGTCGACGCCGTCCTTCACGCTGGCAAGCACGGTCGGATCGGTCTCTGTCGCCACGTAGCCCGCCGCGCCGTGGTCGCCCCAACCGTGGGCAGTGTCCCAGTTCGTGATGTCGCCGGCCGCGATCCCGGCAGCCGGAGCCGCCGTGTAGACCGGGTCGGTC
>JALGVU010000107.1 GCA_025774545.1 bacterium
GCGAGCGTCACGGCTCCCGGGAGGACGATCCCGGCGAGCTCGATCGATCCCCCGTGCCAGCCGAGGTCGCAGGCCTCCCACAGCATCGTGCCGCCCTCGTGGACGAAGCTCATGAAGCGGACCTGGTTCCGGGCGTACGCGTCGTAGAAGCCCTGAGTCTGGTCGTTCTGGATGACGACGAGGTCGCTGTGGGGAACGAGTTCGATGCTCGACATGTCCCCAGACGTCACGACCTCGTACTGCCCGGTTCCGGGGCCCAGCGTGTAGCCGAGGACCTCGAGCATCTGCTCCAGAATGGGCGGCACCTCAGGCTCCCACGGGACGACGTCGCGGAAGACGACCACGTGCTTCGCCGTCGCCTCTCCCCCGCCGACGTTCACCGTGTGGGTCACCGAGTCGTTCAGGGAGTGAGGATCCCGCACCTGCAGAACGACCTCGTACGCCCCCGGCTCGTCGAACACGTGCTCGGCCGTCTTCCAGAGGCTCCACGACGTGTCCCAGACGCCGTCGTTCTCCCAATCCCAGCGCACCTCGAGTTCGCTCGCATCGTTGTCCGGATCCGTCGATCCCGAGGCGTCGAAGGCGATGGATGATCGCGGGAGAACGAAGGGCGCACCGGCGGCGAACGCCGCCCGCGGAGGCGAGCGATCGACGACGACGACCATGATCCCGTCGAGCTGACTCACTGTCCTGTTGTCCTGGGGCTCGCTCGTGACCAGGCCCGCGAAGAACGGGATGCCCGACTCCCCGGCCGCGAGGACTTCGGTCGAGAAGGTGAGCCCCCACAGGAGCCGGCAGACGTCGGCGACGTAGTCCCCGCAGTCCACATGGTTCTCGCCCCAGAACCAGCGGGCGATCGCGTCGCTCTCCGATTCCGCGAGTTCCGCGAGCGCGCGAACGAACCCGTACGTGTCGCCAGACCGCGTCGCGGGCGTGAGTGCCGACGACGTGGCGGCGGGCGAGATCCCGAGGTCGCGCGCATCGAGCTCGAAGGTCACACCCGAGGCGATCGCGAGGAGCTCGATGATCCCGCGCGCGAGGTTCGCCCTCGAGGCGAGCCCCGTCGCCGTCGTCGCGTCGAGGGACGAGAAGTCGCCCTGCGTCGACGCGATGTCGAAGACCCCGTCTCCGAGATCGACGGGTGTCCAGGTGACGCCGGCCGTTCCGCCGGACGGCGGCCAGCCGGGATCGACGCTGACGCGCTCCCGGGCGGATTCGACGAGCACGACGAATGGCGCGCCGCCGTCGACCGGCGCGATCGACGCGGCGAAGTGGAAGGGGCCAGGGTTCGCGAGCACGATGCTGTCACCGGTGGCGTTCTCGATCCACGGATCGGCGAACGGAGAGACCCCCGGGGGGAAGTCGTCGAGCACGTCTATCGCGACGTCGGCCGCGAGCTGCAGGGTCGCAGGCTCGAGCGCGAGGCCGAGGTTCCCGCCGGCCGATCCCTCGAGACTTGCCTCGATGAGCGCCGCCAGACTTGCCCAGCCGGGCTTCTCCTGCGCCGCCGCTGACACCGTCGCGCGCGTCTCGGGTGAGAACATGACCGTGAACGGGTTCATAGCGACGAGGGCAGCGGCGGTCGTGTGCGCGTCAACGGTCACGCCGACGTCATCGGGCCAGACGTACCCAAGAAGCAGGGGCTCGGGTCCGTCGTCGGTGACGAGGATCACCTGCGGCAGCTCGACGTCCGGGATGCGCAGCGTGAATCCCCCTCCGGGATGAACCGGCGAGCGCTCCGCGAGGGAGAGGACCTCGAGCGCCGAGGCGTCGATCGTCGACGCTTGAGGAAGGACGACCGTCCCCGTGATGGTTCGAAGGGACGGTCCGACGTCGCTGGGAGCGGGACCCGTGGGGCCGCCGGTCTCCGAGCAGGACGTGAGAAGAAGCGAGAGAGCCGCGACGAGGATCACCGGTGTCTTGACGCCGTGCATGGGGCCCCGTTCCTGTTGAATGCCCGCGATGCGACGCGGTCCGGTCGCCAGCAGGCGGGACGCGTCGTCCTTGACACTGAGTTGTTCCTGTGAAGCACGCAGAGCGGCGCCTGTCCCGACTCCGCGGGACGCGCAGACCCAGCGGGCGTGAGGAATGCAAGTGGCGTACCAGGCGACCTACGGTGGGCGGATACGGCCGCGGACGGGGCGGAGCCGAGCGGCGACGGGGCGGGACCGGGCACCGACGGTGCGTGATCGGGCCGCGACGGGCGGAGTCAATCACGGACGGGCCGGCTCCTGGGGGAGCCGGCCCGCTCATTCTCGCGCGTTCTCGCTCGCGGCGCACCGGTCGGCCGCCGTGAGCGGCCCGCGCCCTACTTGAGCAAGACCATCGTGCGACCGACGCGGAACTCGCCGATCTCGAGACGGTAGAAGTAGACCCCAGACGCAAGCTCGCCGCCGTGGTCGTCGCGCCCGTGCCAGATCGCGGCGTGCGCGCCCGGCCGGCGCTCCTCATCGACCAGCGTACGCACCAGCCGCCCGGCCAGATCGTAGATCGTGAGGACGACGCGTCCGCCGGGAGCGGGCACGCCGTAGCCGATCGTCGTCGAGGGATTGAACGGATTCGGGTGGTTGCTGCTGACGTACGCCCGGGCGCGCAGCTCCCCGTCCGCCACCGCGTCGGCGCACTCCGTGTATGTGCCGTCGTGCGCGGCGTCGGTCCAAGGCACGTACTCGACCGGGCCGGAGAACCAGGCGGGATCGACGCAGACGTCGCCCCAGTAATTCAGGTCCGCATCGAGCGGGGACTCGCTCCCGTTGTAGACGTGATAGACGCCGACGGAGAGGAAGTCGTTCGCGTCCTCGAGCGTCCCCCCCACCCTGGGGCCGGGATCGCCTGAGTTGTAGATCCCCGCCAGGCCGTTGCCGTCGAAGGTGTTCGACGCGAGGAACGGACTCGCCGAATCAGAGACGGCGATGCCCTTGTCGTTCTCCAAGAACTGGCTACCGGTGATGTCGGCCGCTCCGCCGTACCGGAAGCGCGCACCCGTGCTGGCGTTCCGGAACACGCAGTCCTCGATTCTCGCGTACGTGCCCCAGCCGTCGAGACAACACGTCGCCGTGCCGTTCCCGTCGACCGTGAACCCCCTGAGGAGCACCAAGTCGCTCAAGCCCGACGCGGTCACGACCGATCCCTCCGACCACTCGATCGTCGTGCCGGCCGCTCCGCCTGTTGCGACGACGCACACGCCGTCCTTGAGGACGATCGACTCGGTGTACGTTCCGGGCGCGACCGCGACGGTGTCGAGCGCGGACGCCGCGTCGATCGCCGATTGGATCGTCCCGTAGGGCGCCGGCACCGTCAACGTCGTTCCCGTGCCGAGGTACGCCGTGCCGGAGTAGGCGCTCTTCTGGCCGGATTGGTCGCTCGCCGTGAGGCGGTAGAAGTAGGTGGTGGCCGGGTCTGGGGACTCGTGCGTGAACGTCGTCTCTGCCGTGAACCCGACCAGAAGCTCCGACCGCGGTGGTGGCGAGATCGGGATCGTGTCGCAGTAGACCCAGTACCTCCGGAAGTCGCTCTCGCAGTTCGGCTCCCACGTGAGGACGATGTCTCCGCCGACCCACTCCGCCGCGAGTCCGCTCGGCGGAGACGGGGCGGGATCGACACTCACGAGCGCCGACGGCTGACCGCGCCAGCCCGTGTCGTACACGGGCCAGATCTCGTAGGCGTACCGGTCGCGCGGGCAGGCGGCCGTCGCGGCGTCGACGTAGGCGCCCGCGGGCGCGTCCGCGCCGCCGATCGAGTCGGGCGGAGCGATGTCGGTGCCGCGCGCGATGATGTAGCGGACGACGGGACCCGCTGCCGGACTCCACGCGAGATCGTTCCCGGCCTCGCCGAACGCAACCTCGAGATCCTGGGGCCCCACGTAGCAGAGCTCGACCTCGAGCTCGTCGGACTGCGCTCCCTCGATGCCGCCCGTGTCGACGGCAGTCACGCAGTAGTCGTGGATCATGCACGGCGGAATCGTCACGTCGGTGTAGGTCGTGTCGGCCCCGTCGACGATCGCGAGAGGCTCCCGGCCCCACCAGAGCGTGTCGCGGTAGACGACGTAGTGATCCAACTGGAAGTCCCCCGGCGGCGGGCTCCAGGAAAGGAGGAGCGATGCTCCGTCCTGCGCGATCGAGAGGTTCCGCGGGCCCTCCGGACACCCGACCTCGTATGCCCCGAAGTTCTGCCCGAAGTCGCCCTGCCCGGCGCACGGAGACGTGGCGTGGAGCGTCAGGTCGCCGGCCCCGGCGTCGCAGAAGATCGGATCCTCCGATATGCATCCCTCGCCCGGGGTCGCGCCGTCGTAGTTCCCGCCGGCGTTGTCCCAGACGTCGGAGCTCGTGACGTCGATGGGGGTGCCGGAGCAGGCCATGCCCGTCCCCGTGTTCGAAGCGATCACGCTGTAGCTGACGGCGCTGTCCTCGCTGTTGTTGAGATCGACACCGTCCGCGCCGTTCAGGGCGATCGTAGAGTTCACGATATCGACCACGGAGTCGCTCGCGTAGACGCCGTCGCCATCGTTCTCGTAGATGCCGCTCCAGTGAACGGCGACGCGATCGTCATCGACCGCCGATGCGTGGACGCCGGCTCCGCTGTTGTCCCGAATCGTGCAGAACTCGATCCGGACGGTCCTGTCGGAGCCCGAGACGCTCCCCGTGACGCTGACACCGCGCCCGCAGCCGGTCACGGTTGAGCGACGCACGAGCACCTCGCCGCTCACGATGCTGATGCCCGAGCCTGCCGCGCCCGAGTTTCGGATCTCGATGCCGTCGATCGTCACGTGGTCGCTTCCGTAGTAGCTTCCCCCGCACGACACGACGTCCCCCACGAAGCCTCCGTCGATCACCGTCGGATAGAGGTCGGGGTCACGGACCGTGAACGTCGGATCGTAGCCTCCGAGGATGGTCCTGACGTTCCCGACGGTGATGCGCTCCGTGTAGAGTCCGCCCTTGATCTTGATGGTGTCGCCCCGCTCGGACGCGGCGAGGGCGTCGCCGATCGTCGCGTACTCGTCGGGCACGAGCCGCGCTCTCGGGATGTGAGGGTTGACGCACTGGAGCGCGCCCGTGGTGATGCCCTCGAACCCGTAGTCCATGTAGTGGAAGTACCCCGGAGCGCTGTTCTTTACGAGCCACGAGCCGCGGGACTCGTCCCAGCCGATGAGCGACACGCAGTGGTTCCACGTGCAGGCGCAGATCGGCCCGTTCATGATCGCGGCCTTGTAGGAATCAACGTTCCCCGAGATGTAGTCGTACCCATCGATGTACGCGACCTTCTCACAGAGCCGCTGCGCGCAGCTCCCCTCGATGGCGAGGTACGGCATGCACTCCTCGCTCACCGCCCCCGGGCTCATCACGAGCTCGTACGCCGAGTCGGGCCAACCGCCGTCGCAGCCGTTCCCCCAGGTGTTGCAGTCGACCGCCTGCTGCTCGGAGAGGTTCATCCCTATCCCCTCGGCGAGCTTCAGGTTCCCCTCGACCTCCGCGATCGCGCCGAACGCCCAGCAGCTTCCGCAGGCGCCCTGGTTCCGCAGGCCCGTCACACCACCCATCTCGCGCCAGTCCCAAGTTTCGGGATATCGCCGCCCGATGTCGGCGGGGTCGGGCCGGAGCGTGTCGAGGATCGCGCGCGTGTGCGGAGAGAACCCGATGCCGATCACCGGGCCCTCCTGTCCGAGTGACAGGTCGACGGGTTCCTCCGGGGTTCTCCGGACGAGTGCGTCGGCGGATCCGGGTCCGCCCAGGATCGACGACAGAGCAAGAGTGAGTGCGAGCGTGAGCGCCGTAGCTGCGCGCGAGCCCCGCTTCGTCATGCCATTGGATCGCATCGTGTGACCTTCCCCCCACGAGGAGACAGGACAAGAGGGCACCGCAAGGCGGTGATCCGGCGACGCCCTCTGTTCGGATAATCGCTCAGTGCACAGATTCCACGATACCACGTTTGGGCGTTGAGTGCAAGAACGCGTCACGGAGGGTGGTGTGCTGGTTCGGGCCCGTTGCCCAAGCGGCTTAGGATGGGAGCGATGCCGTGACCCGCCGGGCGGCCCGATCGACGCGGCCGCGCAGGGACGAAGGGCGTGGCGGCCCCACACACACCGGGCTCCCGCGGCGGCGCCACGGGAGCCCGTGCTCGATCCTCGTCTGTGCTCGTCCCGATCCTATTTCAACACGACGATCTTGCCGTGCCGGACCTGCCCTTCGGTCTCGAGCCGCATGAAGTAGAGGCCGCTTCCGACCCTGCGGCCGCGGTCGTCGGTACCGTCCCAGGTGACCGAGACGGTGCCGGGACCGGCCGCGCCGTCGACGAGCGTCCGCACGAGGCGGCCGTCGACGCCGTAGATCGCGAACCGGACGTCGGCCGACGCCGGAAGGTCGAACGAAAGCCTGCTCTCACGCGCGAACGGGTTCGGCCGTCCGGGGTAGAGCGCGATCGCCGTGACGGACCCGTCGACGCCCGTCGACTGGACCTCGAACGACGCGGTCGCCATGAGCGGCCCCCGCTCCGTTCCGTCGTCGGCGTAGGCTCTCCACCAGTAGTCTCCGTCTGCGAGGGACGTGTCGACCGTCCACGCCGTCTCGCCCGTGCCCTCGGCGACGGCCGAGATCGAGGCGACCACGGTCGTGCAGAGCTCGTCCGAGTAGACGAGGAACGCGTACGTGAGCACGTCGCCCGGATCCTCGTCGGTCGCGTTCCCGACCGTCAGGACCGGCGTCGACGTCGCCACGCTGCCGCCGTTCGGAGGATCGACGAGGCTGGGCGCACCCGGCCTCGTGTTCCCGGGCGGGGGTCCGAGGATCGCCACGTCGTCGATGTACCAGCCGTCTTCCTCCACGTAGGTGTCAGACGTGAAGCGGAACCTGATCTTGAAGCCCGGGGTCCCGGTGAACGCGTCGATGGGAAGGGTCACCTCCTCCCACGAGCCGTTGTCCCCGTGGTACCGCGGTCCGACCTGACCCCACGTCGCGCCGGCGTCGCTCGACGCCTCGACGTAGCAGAAGTCGTAGTCCTCCTCCGTGAGGACACGCTGCCAGAACCTGACCTGCGCGGACGCAGCGTTCGAGAGATCGACCGACTGCGCGAGCTCGATCCAGGTGTTCCTGTAGTTGCCGTAGTCGCCGGTCGGGCTGTCGGTGTAGGAGTGCGTCGGCGAGTGCGAGCGGAGCGACGAGAGGCCCCAGTAGCCGTCGTTCTCCACCCAGTTCCCGGTGCCGCCCTCCATGTCGTCGGCGAAGAGCACCTGCGGCGTGCCGACCATCCACGTGATCTCCTCGACCGCGACGAAGCCCTGCGCTGTGATCTCGACCGTCATCGCCATGCCGTGACCGTCCGGCGTCGCCGGGTCGACCGTGAGCGAGAACGGTGAGCCTGCGTTGTCGGCGTCCTCGCGCGCCCCGATCGTCCCGAGCGTCGAGCCAGCGCTGTGGAGCTGGACGTACGGATCGTCGGTCGAGAGCGTGATGACGACATCGCTCGCCGACCCGGACAGTCCCTGGTTCTGAATCGTGACGATGAGGTCGATCGTCTCGCCGGCCTCGGGCTGCCCGTTGCCCATCGGACCGTCGTCGACGACGTACTGCGTCATCCCGAGGTACGTCCCGGCGATGCGCGCAATGTACTGCTGCGGCCAGAGATTCTCGGCCCGGAGGCTCGGGATCTCGCTCTCCTGCGGCCAGAAGCCGCTGCCACTGACCTCCACGCAGACCGAGAAGACGTCGAGCTCATCGTAGAGCCAGTCGCACGTGGTGCCGGAGCAGCTGTACCAGAGGATGTCCCCACACTGGCCGTACGAGTAGCCGTTGTACTGCGTCATCTCGGCCGCGACCTCGCGGAAGAGCGCGTCGTCAGGCGTCTGGACGTCGACGTCGTACCCCCACGGAATCAGGACGGTCCCGACGACCGAGTGGAACGAGATGTTCGTCACGAACTCATGGGCGCGAGTGAACGCCGTGTACGCCTGGATCTCGAGCTCGGACTCCGCCTCCGGTCCGCAGAAGACGTCGTCGCACGGATCGAACGAGATGCCTGACGTGCCCCATTCCTTCAGGTAGTTCCGGTTCGGATCGACTCCGTAGCACGACGACCCCGCGTTGTCCCTACGGTTCTTCCTCCACATCCCGCCGCCGTTCGGGTCGGTCTGCTCGTTGTAGCAGTACCCGTCCGGATTCACGATGAGGAAGATCCAGATCTCCCTCTCGTTCACGAGGAAGGTCGCCTCGGGATCGGTGCCGTAGTTCTCGCAGAGCCACGACATGAAGTGCATGATCGCCTCGGGACCGATCGGCTCGCGGGCGTGATGCAGTCCATCGAGGAGGACCTCGGGCTCGGACTCGTCGACCCCCGGATTGTCGGAGATCTTCATCACCCAGAGATCCCGTCCCTCCTCGGTGAGGCCGATCGAGGCCTTCTCCGTCGTAATGTCCGGGTACATCGCGTGGAGCGCGTCGAGGTAGTCGACGCACTCGGAGTACGTGTGGAAGTCGCCGAAGTTCTCGCCGCGGATCCGCGAGGCGTAGTGCGCCTCCATGTCCTCGAGCTCGACCGTCACGTCGTAGCCGAGCGAC
>JALGVU010000385.1 GCA_025774545.1 bacterium
AGAGCGCCGTCCCTGCCGCTCCGCGCCATTCCGGGCACACCACGAAGAAGACCGCGCCCCGGATCCCGGGGCGCGGTGTGGATTCAGTGTATCGCGTGAGCACAAGGCTCAGCGTACGTTCGTATCATTTGACCCCTGGAGGGACGGGAGAGATACTGAGCGAGATCAAGCGACTCAGTCCAGGGAGTTCAGCCAGCTGCAACCGGCGGAACTCGGCTGTTCTCCCCCAGTCCCAGCAGGAGGTCCTTCATGCAGTCCCCATCCACGCAGCGAGGCAAGGCTGCCCGTGCCTACGGCGCCGACAGGTTGCGCAACAAGACAGCCCGCAAGGCCATCATACATGCCATCGGCAGGGACTTCAATCTCACCCCGATCATCGCCGAGGCCTACTTCTCACAGGTCGCCACATACTTCGATCAGCACGCCGATGTCTCGCTTGCCACAGGACAGATCTGCTACGAGGCCGTCTCCGCGGCAGAGCCTGCCAGCAAGCACATCGCGCTCGCCGCACGCGTCTCCGTCCGACTGACTCTCTTCGGCGCCCAGGTTGATCTCACCATCCTCGTCGAGCACGGACTCGCCGGCCTCAGACGCCATCGCATCCTCCGCATGACGCGAGAAGCGATCGACCAGGGCGCCCTCCTCTCCTACGAGGACCTCGCCGTGATCCTCATCATCGACCTCTACCTCAAGGGATACCAGTTCACCGAGATAGAGCTCAAGACCAACCACTCCGAGACCAGCGTCAGACGTTATCTCAAGGACTTCATCCAGGTCGTGGCGCTCCAGCACCAGAACTTCTCCATCGCACAGATCCGGCAGGTCACGGGCTTCTCTGAGCGCCTCACAGGCGAGTATATCGAGCTCTTCAGTCACTACGACACCCAGAAGAACGACCGCCTCGCCCTCCTCCTCGGGCCCGCCACCCCCAAAAAAGGGGCCCAGAAGGAGGTGACCTCATGAACCTCCCCACCCGTAACTACAGGCCCATGACCGCCGAGGAGATCAAAGAGAAGAAGTTCCGACGCATCCACGACAAGTCGCTCGAGCAGGTCCTGCTCCACCGCTTCCTCAACGACTACGGCTTCGAGAAGGGACAGGTCATCGCCAGGGCCATCATCGACGACATGCTCCAGCTCATCGAGCGACACTTCCTCATCTGCCGTCCACACGAGGACGCCGTCCTCCTGAAGTACGGACAGATGGCATGGCCAGCAGTCCCCATCGAGGAGCGGCCCAAACGCGGGCAGAGCATCCAGAACATCCCCATGAAGCTCGTCGTCCTCACCTTCCTCGCCGACGAGGACATCCAGTCGATCCGAAAGGGCTTCCGCTCCCGAGAACTCCGCATCAGGCGCATGGTCCGGTGGGTCGACGAGGCCTTCGACCAGGGAGCGCTCCTGAGCCAGCTCGATCTCGCCGTCCTCCTCAACGTCTGCGACTCCGTCGTCAGCGACTACGTCAACGAGTACCAGAAGACCTCGGGCCGACTCCTGCCCACGCGCGGCAATGTCCACGACCTCTCGGGACACATCACACACAAGCGAGAGATCGTTGCCCTCTACCTCCAAGGCTACGACACCCCAAGGATCGCCAAGAAGACCCGACACGCCAAGGAGTCCGTCGACCGATACATCCGCGACTTCGAGACCGTACGCCTTGTGAAACAGATCTCCTCGGACCCCGTCGAGATCGGACGGCTCGCCAGGCTCAACCCGAAGGTCGTCCAGCAGTACCTCGACCTGCTGCCGCTCGACCCCCGTTCCAACACGGAAGAACCCGCCGACGACAGCGATGGCCGAACGGCGGGTCCTCCAGATCAACCGGTGTCCCATGACACCACCAAAACCAGCAAGGAGGTGCCAACAGAGCTTGCAGTTACGCCCGCCACCGGCGTACGATGAGACTTGCTCCCATACCTCCCCCCACCCCTCCCGGTGTCATATGATACTATCGAAGCAGCACCAGCTTCTGCACTCCGAGCGCCTTCCCGACCGTGAGCCGCGCGAAGTAGACGCCCGCAGGGAGACGCCTCCCCCGATCGCCGACGCCGCGCCAGACGACCTCGTGCTCGCCCGGATCGACCCAGCCGTCGACGAGGACGGTGACCTCCCGTCCGGCGAGATCGTAGACAGCCAGACGCGCGTGGCCGCCTCCGCTCATGATGAACGGCACGGCCGTGCGAGGCGCAAACGGATTCGGATAGGCGACGAGGAGCTCCGCCGCCGGCCTCGGCGCGGGTCCGCCTTCCGCTATGCCGGTGGAGCAGTCCTCGTGCTCCGTCCCCTGGTAGAGGTGAATGAGCCCGTCGCTCGCTCCGATGATCACGCCGACACAGCCCCTCCCCGTCCAGTCGCACACGAAGGGACGCGACCGGGGAGTCCCGGCGAGATCGATCACGACGGTGTCCGCCATCATCGCGACGTGCCCCGAGAACGCGGGCGCGGTGTCGCTCGCGGCGTTCGTGTAGAGAATGAGCTGCCCGTTCGTGTTCCCGGTCAGAAGGTCCTTCTTGCCGTCATGATCGAGGTCCACGACGTGGGGGCTCGACCGCGCCGACGGGACGAGGAGATCCCCTCCGTCATTCTGGGCGAGCACCTGCACCCGGAAATCGGGCAGCGTGTCGGTCCCCTCGTTCAGGAACACGTGAATCTTCCCGTCGAGCGCGCCCGCGACGATGTCCTTCTTGCCGTCGGAGTTCCAGTCGACGACCGTCGGGCACGCGCGCGAGCCCACGTCGATGTTGACCTTCGAGCCGGGCTCGCCGACCTGAAGCAGCGTGCCGCCATCGAAAGCAGGGCCCTCGTCGGTCGCGACGTTCAGGTAGATCTTGAGCTGACCGTTTGAGAGGCCGACCAGGAGGTCCTTCCGTTCATCTGCGTCCCACCGCGTCACGCGCGGGAAGACGCCCAGTCAGCCACCTCCGGCCTCGACCAGATCCTCGCCGAGCGACTGCGCGAAGAAGTAGTCGTCGAACTGAGGTGCGTCGTGCGTCCCGACGTTCAGGTAGACGCGCACCTTCGCGACGCTTCCCCCCTCTCCGACGATGGTCGCAGAGCTCGTCGTTGTTCCAGTCGCAGAACGAAGGCACCGAGTAGCCGGGCACGTCGATGTCGATGCCCGAGGCCTCGACCAACTCCTCGGGCTCGAGGCGAAGATCGGCCCACGCAATTGCGGGCGCCGTCGCGACGAGCGCGACGACGAGAAGCCCGAAGATCAGTCGTTCGATTCGTGTCGCCCTCACCACGCTCCTCCACTCCCCCCATAAGACCATTTCTATCAAGTCTACCACGAGCGTGAGCGATAGTCAAGATCGTAAGTGGGCGCCGCCGCGACGAGCGCGGCAGACGTCCTCTCCCGCTATCGGATCGACGCGATCTTCCCCCGCGAGCGCTCTCCGCCTGCGGTGAGTTCGTAGAAGTAGACGCCTGCCGGGAGAGGCTTACCGTCGCCCG
>JALGVU010000386.1 GCA_025774545.1 bacterium
TCGAGCGCGAGGAGCACCGGAGGAAGGTCGGTCGGGTAGTGCGACGCAACGATGTTGCCCCCGACGGTCGCCCGGTTCCTCACGGTGTGCGTGGCGACACTGAGAGCGGCGTCGCTGAGGACGCCCCCGCCAAACTCCCTCGCTTCGTTGGAGCTCGCGAGATCGGCGATGCGCGTCCCGGCCCCGATCACGAGCCCGCCCGCGTCCGTCCTGACGTAATCGAGCCCCGCCCGCGACAGGTCGACGAGGAAATCGAGCCTGGCCGATCCCGCCGGGACGATGATCGTCCCGCCCGCGAGATAGAGCCCGTTGCCGGAGGCCTGGGCGTAGAGGCGCACGGCCTCCTCGGGGCTCGTCGGCCGGAGCAGCGTCTCGAGATCCATCATGGGTTCAGGCTCTGTGCGTCTGGGGTTCATGGGCGTGCGTGTCCGCGCGTTTCTGTGGCCCACTCCGCTCCCCTCGCGACACGGCGCGAGGCGGACCGCGATCGTCACTCGCAGAATACAGGAGAACCGTCAGCAGCGAGACAAGCGAGAACGGACCGCGAGGAGGGTGCCCCGCGGCCCGCCGATGCCCCACTCGTGCTCTCGCCTACGGCCGATCGAGGATGTGATCGAAGGTGAAGGCGTACGTCCTCGCGAGCGAGAGGACGACGTCGCTCTTCCGCGAGGCGCCGTGCCCCGCCTCCACGTTCTCATAGTAGTAGACCTCTTTGCCTAGCCGCTCGAGCACGTATGCGAAGCGGCGCGGCCCCGAGGCCACGACGCGCGGGTCGTTGTACCCGCCCGTCGCGAGGATCGGTCGCTCCACCGCGTGCGCGTCGTAGATCGGAGAGAGCCTGCGGTTCAGATCGCTGCCGACGGGCCCCATCTCCCTCTCCCATCCCTCGCGGAACGTCTGATCGCCCTGCTCGATGTCCCAGTCGACGTCGCCGTATCCCACGTCCGAGACGACGCACGCGAACTTCGCAGGCGCATGCGCGGAGAGGTAGTCCACCGTGTACCCGCCGTACGACGCGCCCCAGATCGCGGTCCGCCGAGGGTTGGTCCAGCCCTCAGCCACGACGTAGTCGAGTGCGGCCTCCGCGTCCTCGAGCGCCTGGAAGCGGCCCTCGAGGTTGTCGGCGCGCTCCCACGCAGGTCCGTAGCCCGTCGAGCCGCGCACGTTCGGGTAGAAGAACATGAGTCCCTTCGAGAGGGCGAACGCGATGTTCCGCTGGAAGTACGGGCGGCTCTGTCCGGGAGGCCCGCCGTGGTAGTCGACGACGCACGGCGTCTCGCCGTTCCGCTCGGCGCCCTCGGGGAGATAGAGGAGCGCCGGGATCATCGTCCCGTCGGTGCTCGGGTAGTGCACGACGCTGACGTTGACCTTGGAGAAGTCGAATCCGAACGTCGACACCCGCCCGACCTGCTCGAGGGCGCGCCCACCCGCGGCGGACTTGTAGATCGTCGGCGGCGTGCTCGGCGAGTTGAAGCCGAACACGATGTCGCCCCGGTCGTTCAGGCCGACGCCTCCGATGATGCCGACGCCCGGCGACGGAAGCGGCTTCACGTTGCCCTCGAGGTCGATCGTGACGATCTCCGAGTAGCCGTCGCGATTCAGAGTGGCCACGCCCAATCCCGCCTCGCGGTTGAAGTAGCCGTCGTCGATCTCGATCCCGGGATCGTACAGGACCTCCATGCGCGCAGGCTTCACGGGCGCCTTCGCCGGATCGAGAACCACGAGCTTCATGAACTCGTCCTCGTCGGAGCGGGCGTCCGTGAGCGCCACGACGTGGCCGTCCTTCGTGTAGTCGGCCGACCAGAAGAGCGCGACCTCCGTGAGATCCCGTGCCTCGCCGCTCGAGGCATCGACCTCGAAGATCTGGGACTCGGAGAAGGAGAGGAAGCGCATGCCGAGTAGCTTCCCGTCGTGCTGATCGGTGAGGTAGAACGCGCCCGGCTCGGTGTAGAGCGTGTCGACGACTCCTGTCGCGATGTGGTATCGCGCGAACCAGATCTGGTCGCTGTTGTCGATCGAGAAGTAGAAGGAGTCGTCGTCGATGATGTGGGGCGTGCCGAACGAGATGTCCCTGTCCTCGAGGAGGACCCGATACGAGCCGTCGCGCTCGAACCGGTAGACGTCCCAGTTCTCGTCGCCGTGCCTCATGACCATCTGGTAGAGATAGTCGCCCGATGGGTCGAGCCTGAGGCTCCCGAGCTGAAGCCCCTTCTCCGTCCAGCCGTTCGGGCTGACCTGGACCGGCCACCTGCCCGGTCCGTCGACGTAGAAGAGCGACGCCTCCTCCCCCGTGATCCGCATCGTGAGGTAGATGCGGCCCGTGAGGTCGATGTCGGGCGACCCGATGAAGTCGATGCCGAGGATGTCGGAAAGCTCCTCGACCGTCGACTCCCAGAACGGCGACGACGCGATCCGCTCCTCGGTCTTCCGGTTGTGCTCCTCGATGAACGCCAGGATCCGCGTCGTGTCGGACACGACCCAGGCGTCGATCTCCTCGAGGATCGACTCGATGCTCTCGTGCTCGGCCTCGCGTGCCTCCCGTGCGAGCGCGGGCGTCACGAGCATCGCGGCCGCGAGCACGGCCGCACCGAGTACGAGGCCCATTCCGGTCGTCCCTCTGGCTCTCGTCGACATCGCTCCCTCCTTCATGTGGCGGGCCGTCGGCCCGGCGCCCCGGGCGACCCGGCCGGCGTCCCTGCACCGGCGGCCTCCCCACGCTTCTCGCCCGTCTCCTCGTCGTCCTCGATGCGCACGAATTCGTCGGGGCCGACCCCGCAGACCGGGCACTCGTCGGGCGGCATCTATCCCTCGTGGACGTAGCCGCAGACGGTGCAGCGCCACTTCGGCATAGCTCGCTACTCCCTTCCGGGTTGTGTCGTTGATTCGTCGCGTCGTCGCTCGTGGTGATGGTCGCGGGACCCTCGGTCGCGCTACTCCCTGCGCTCAGTCATCCGCCGCGCGTCGAGAACCTGGTCGAGTTCCTCGGGCGGAAG
>JALGVU010000387.1 GCA_025774545.1 bacterium
CCCGTCGTCGGACCCCGGGAGGACGATCATCGCCGTGGCGAGCATGCGCCCCGACCGCCCCGACCGCGCCTTCCAGTTCGGTGAGATCATCGCGGAGGACATCGAGGCGGACCACTTCATCCTGACCGGCCACCTCACGCATCCGGCCAAGAGCACCGCGCTCTCGCACGGGCTCTCTCCCGAGAAGATCGTCGACCTCACGGGGAGGGAAGCCTCGGAGATCTTCGACAAGATCGTCGAGCTCACCCCGGAGCGGTCGATCGTCATCGGGATCGGGAACATCGGCGGGACCGGAGGCAGGCTCGTCGCCTACTTCAGGGAGAGGAGAGTGAAGGAGTGACAGAGATCGCCATTGGCCTTGGGCTCGTGATGAGCCTGATCTTCTCGGAGGCGTTCGGCCTGGCCGCGGGCGGGATGGTCGTTCCCGGCTACATCGCGCTGGCGCTCGGCGAGCCCTGGAGGGTCGTCGGCACCGTGGCCGCCGCCGTGCTCACGTTCCTCGTCGTGAGGCTCATGAGCCAGTTCATGCTCCTCTACGGTCGGCGGCACCTGGTCATGGTGATCCTCGTGGGGTTCATCTTCGGTTACCTGACCCGGCGCATCTTCGGACGGGCCGAGATTCCCGAGTTCCTGAGCTTCGAGGCGATCGGCTATGTGATCCCGGGACTCATCGCGTACTGGATGGAGAGGCAGGGAGCGCTCGCTACGCTCATGTCGATGCTCATGGCCGCGTCCCTCGTGCGGCTGGTCCTCATCGTCGCTGTAGGAGGTGCGTACATTGAAGTACCGGCCTGGTAGGGTCCACGCTCTGAGCCTCGTGGCTCTCGCCGTCGTCGGGCTGGCGCTCCTCGCCCTCGCGGAGGGCTCGAAGTCGCCCGAAGAGCGCTACGAAAAAGAGAAGATCGAGGCGGCGCAGAAGACCCAGGCGGCGATGGACGCCATCAAGAAGGCGCGACTCGCCGGCGGCCTCGAGCTGGACGACGTCAACGACCCGCGCGAGACGGGGCTCATCGGGCTCGGTTCGTCGCCCATCACCACGGACCGCGGCTCCCAGAACTCGAAGCTCCGCGCGCTCGACCCGAACCTCGCCGCCGTCTTCGTCGAGCTTCTCAAAGGCGAGGGCGTGAACGAGGGCGATCTGGTTGGGGTCGGGATGACGGGGGCCTTCCCGCTCCTGAACGCGGCGATGGTGATTGCGATCGAGATCGTCGGGGCGATCCCGGTGGCGATCACGTCGGTCGGCTCGTCCACGTGGGGCGCGAACGATCCGGACATGACGTGGCTCGACATGGAGTCCGTTCTCGAACAGACACGCACAGATCGGTGGCCGCTGGGACTCATCACGCACAGATCGGTGGCCGCGTCGCGCGGGGGTGGGGACGACAGGGGCGGCCGCATCGGACGGCGCGGACGCGCGCTCGTCGATACCGCGGCCGCGAGAAACGGTGTCCCTCTCATCGACGAGCCCTCGCTCGACGAGAGCATCGATCGGAGGATGGACGTCTACGACGAAGAGGCCGGGGGCGAGAGCTACCGCGCGTACGTCAACATCGGAGGCGGACTCGCCTCGATCGGCTCGACGCAGATCGGGGAGGACATCAAGCCCGGGCTGTGGACGAACCTGGGCGAGAAGGACTTTCCGAGGCGGGGCGTGATCGTGAGGATGTCGGAGGACGGCGCGCCCGTGATGCACATCCCGGGCCCCGAGAGCTTCCTGAAACGGTACCGGATGGGCGACCTGTCGGAGCGCGATCCGGTCGTCGGTGTGGGTTACGTGTTCACGCTCGAGAGCTACAACGTTCCGCTCGCCGCCGTACTGGCCGTCCTCTACGGCTTCCTGATCTTCGTCGTCGTGCGAATCGACATCAAACACTACCTGTTCAGGCGGCCCGCACCGTGAGCCGCGAAGCCCGATACACGGAGAACCTCCATGACGAGTCCGCTCCCCGCGGAGGCACGATGAGAGCCCGAAGGACTCGGGCTCACCTTCTGATCGCGGCGACCCTGGCGCTCGCAGTGGCGCTCCCGCTCTGCGCCGCGGCCACGGCGACGGCGGCGGACTGGGCCTCCTTCGAACCCCTGGCGTACGCGTCGAAACGGAACATCCTAGTCGAGTCGAAGGAGCGGACGTACCACCAGTTCAACTCGGAGGTCCCGCTCGCGTTCTCGATCGAGGGGCCGACCAGGGTCAAGATTCTAACCAGGCTCGTGATGCAGAACGACTCCGACGAGGCGGACTACGCCGTCGTCGTCTGGAGGGACGGGCTGCCGCTCTTCACGGAGGAGTTCGAGACCACGGCCGCCGGGACCGCTACCTACATCCAGTTCGACGGCGGGCGTCCCGGGGTCATCCGCCGCGTCTACATCGACGTCCCGACCGGGCGGCACGAATACCGGCTCTTCGCCGCCGGACGTGCGGTCGTCGATGCGAGGGTCTTCTTGAGCACCTCGCCGAAGCCGAGGCGGGTCTCTCTCGCGCCCCGCGAGTACGCGTCGGTCGAGACGTTCGACCATCGCGGCAAGGAACTCACGTACTACGTCACCACGAGGGAGAAGTCCGTCGTCCTCGAGGTCGTCGGGCCCACGAGCGTGAAG
>JALGVU010000108.1 GCA_025774545.1 bacterium
GTTGACCTCGAGGTTGACGACCGCGGGATCACCCGGCAGCGTCCCGCTCAGGTCACCCGAGACGGTGAGCCAGTCGACGGGCGGATCGACCGAGACCTCGAAGTCGATCGGATCGACGCCGGCGTACTCGATGCCATACGTCGCGTCACCCGGGACGAACGGGCCGCCGACGGGTCCCTCGCTCCCAGAGCCCTCGCTCGGATCGACCCGCAGACCGGCGTCGACCGTGAGGCCTTTGATGCAGAAGTTACCCGTGCCGGGCCAGTTCGGGTCCGCGTAGTTCTGAAGATCGACCCACGCGCCGCCGTCCCGGTAGTAGCTCTCGGTCGGTCCCGCAGACGACGGGACCGTCACGCGGTAGTGCGCGCCCAGGAGCACCGGCACGTCCGACGTGCGGTCGTACGGATGTCCCCCGTCCGAGAGGCTCACGTAGACGCAGAAGTCGTCGCCGGGCGAGAGGAGGACCGGCGTGTCGAGGTCGACCGTGTGGAATCCGGAGTACTCGTGCGATCCCGATTTCGTCGAGAGGAGACCGACAAGCTCGTCCGCTTCGAAACCGTCGTAGATCGACACCGTGTAGTCGACCGCGTCGGCCGCCGTGAAGAAGCTCACGGACGAGAGGTACTCGTCGCCGCCGGCCTCGAACCAATTGAACGCCTCGCTCGTCTGCGTCATCGTGTCGCGCCAGCCGTGGTAGTCGTGGTAGTAGACGTGGTGGTAGGCGAACGGCTCGACGTTCTGGAACGAGACGGCGCCCATCTCGGGCTCCTGGCAGCACCACTTGTCGTAGTACGAGATCCAGAAGTAGCCGTCGATTCCCCAGCTCGCCCCCCAGCTGTTCTTGACGATCCACGCGCCGGGCTCTGGTGCCTGCGTCACCTTAGCGTCGTCCCAACCGACGATCGCGACGCCGTGGTTGGGGAGCATGTCGTCGTCCGGCGGCTGGTAGTGGATGGAGTTCGATATGAAGCCGCTTGAGTAGGCGAGGCACGTTGCGAGGACCCCCTCCGACATGATCTTCTCCTTGATCGTGTCGATGTTCGAGAGGTCTGCGCCCGCGACGAACCACTCGACGTCCCGCGGGTAGTAGTAGTGGAACGAAGGACCGGAACGGGGGGGTGCCGGGGTGTGTGACTGCCCGTCGATGTCGCGCACGGCGCCCTCGACGCGGGAGAGGTAGGCGGTCGTCACGCGGTAGTCGCCGCCCTGGTGGACAACGAGGCCCGAGCCCGAGGGCGGAACGATGTCGTCGTTGTTGTGCTCGTTGAAGCCGTTCCACCAGTCGAGGTGGTATTCGGCGAGGTTGGGCTCACCCGTCTCGCCGGCCGCGGTCCAGGCGCCGGTCATGAGGAGGTTCCCCTCGACCGCCGCCATCGACCCGAAGGTCCAGCACGTGCCATCGATCTGGCTCCTTCATACTCCGCCCCTTTCTCACCAGGGTCTCGCATTTCCGTCCGGTCGTTCATCAGAGAAACACCACAACACCCCATAATATCACAGATCACCTCGCGCGGCAAGATGGATGCAGTGGCGCCGAGGTGGGTCACGATCTCCCCGGTCTGACCGGATGCCGGCACGCGCGTGGGAACGCGTCGGCGCGCACGGCACCCACCACGAAACCCTTGCGGAATCCCTCCGGAGGTGGGACCCTCTCTCGCCGAGCTCACGCGCGACACTTGAAGGAGCGATCCCACGACAGCCGACGCCGCCTACCGCAAGATCGTCAACGCGTGGTGCATGTACGACTGGGCCAACTCGGCCTTCGCCACCACGCTCATGGCGGCCCTCTTCCCGCCGTTCTACCGCTCGCTCGTCACGAGCGCGGGCCTCCCCGAGGGTTCGGCCACCGCCTACTGGGGCTACACGGCCGCCATCGCGCTCGTCGTCATGGCGCTCGCCGATCCCCTCCTCGGGGCGATCGCGGATGTCACGGGTGGGAAGAAGCGGTACGCGGCCTTCTTCGCCGGGCTCGGCATCGTCGTCACCGCGTCGTTCGTCTTCATCGGTGACGACACGTGGTTCCTCGCGTCGGTCCTCTACGTCGCCGCGACGATCGGGTTCTCCGGCTCGATCCTCTTCTACGATTCGTTCCTTCCGCACGTCGCGACGCGCGGCGACATCGATCAGGTGTCGAGCCGCGGATACGCGCTCGGCTACATCGGCGGTGGAATCCTCCTCCTCATCAACCTGCTCTGGGTCGCTAGACCTACGTGGTTCGGGATGCCGGACGTCCCGTTTGCGATCCGCGCCTCGTTTCTCTCGGTCGCGATCTGGTGGGGCCTCTGGGCGATTCCGTTCTTCCGCCGCGTGCCGGAGCCGCCGCACGCGCCGCGGGACCGCGACCGCGCGCTCCTCTCGGAGGGGTTCACGCGGCTCGCCGGAACGTTCCACGAGATCCGGCGGTACCGGCACCTTTTCCTGTTTCTCGTGGCGTTCTGGGTCTACAGCGACGGCATCGGGACCATCATCAGGATGGCGACGGCGTACGGCGACGAGATCGGCATCGGGCTCACCGACATGATGATCGCGCTCGTCATCACGCAGTTCGTCGGCATCCCGTTCACGCTCGCCTTCGGCAGGCTCGCCCGCAGGCTCGGCGCGAAGCGATCGATCCTCCTTGCGCTCGTCGTCTTCGCCGGCGTCAGCACTGGCGCCTACTTCATGCGCACCGCGATCCACTTCTACATTCTCGCGATCCTCGTCGGCATGGTGCAGGGCGGCTGCGCCGCGCTCTCGCGGTCGCTCTTCGGCTCGATGGTGCCTCGCGACCGCTCGGCCGAGTTCTTCGGGTTCTTCAGCGCGAGCTCGAAGATCGCGGGGGTCGCAGGGCCCTTGGTGTTCGGCGTCGTGAGCCAGGTCATGGGTCACAGTCGGCTGAGCATCGTCTCGCTCGCCATCTTCATCATCGTCGGGGCGGCGCTCCTTCTCCGCGTTGACGTGGACGCGGGGATCAGGGCCGCCCGCGAGTCCGAGGGGCGCGCCACGCGCGAGACGCCCCGGCCGACGGCGTAGCTGCGGAGCACGGGCGCGGTTCCGGCCGACGGCGTAGCTGACGCACCGGGGGCGCGCTCCCTCCCGACGGCGCAGCGCATCTGCTCTAGACGTCCACGGACCCGCCCAGCGCGCACGGCTCCACCGCGACTACCCGTTCCTGCCCTCACCGTGCTACCATGTCTGCACCGTTCACAGACGTCACAACCGCGGAGGCGACGATGGGCACCGGGCACGCGTTCGACGGGTTTCCGAGAGCGGCCGTCAAGTTCTACCGGGAGCTCGAGAAGAACAACAACAGGCGGTGGTTCGAGGAGAACAAGCACGTCTACAAAGAGAGCGTCCTCGCGCCCGCGCAGGACCTTGTCCTCGCGATGGGGGAGCGTCTCAGGAAGCTCTCGCCCAACGTGATGGCCGATCCGAGGACGAGCGGGGCGGGCTCGATCTTCAGGATCTACCGCGACACGCGCTTCAGCAAGGACAAGAATCCCTACAAGGCGTTCCTCGGGATCTTCTGGTGGGAGGCCGACAGGAAGAAGATGGAGAGCCCGGGGTTCTACTTCCACCTGGAGCCCTCGGGCCTCATGATCGCGGTCGGCTCCCACGTCTTTTCGAAGGAGTCCCTCGGCGCCTACCGCGACGCGGTCGCGGATCCGAAGCGCGGGGCGGCACTCTCCCGCGCCGTGTCGCGCGTCACGTCGAAGGGGTACGAGGTCGGTGGCGCGCACTACAAGAGGGTGCCGCGAGGGTACGATCCCGAGCACCCACGCGCGGAGCTCCTCAAGTACAACGGCCTCTGGGCCGCGGACGAGGGGAAGATCCCCAAGGAGCTCTACTCGAGCGATCTGATCGGGTACTGCTTCGATCGCTGGAAGGACATGAAGCCGGTCTACACGTGGCTGGCCGGCCTGATGGGGTAGCGGGGGTCGCGGGCTGGCCTGACGACGCATGGGACGCCGCGGGCGGGCCGACTCCGGTCGGCGCGACGGGGGCGCGACGCTGCGGGAGACGAACGTGGACTACGACGAGACCATCGAGGCGATGCGGTCGCGCGCTCGTCCGGGCGCGGCCGAGGGGATGAAGCGGTTCGGGATCAACCCTGAGAAGGCGATCGGCGTCCCGCTCCCCGAGCTCCGCAAGATCGCGAAACGCGCCGGGACCGACCGTGCTCTCGCGCGGAAGCTCTGGGCGTCCGGGATCCACGACGCGCGCATCTTGGCGTCGATGGTCGAGGATCCCGAGCGCGCCACCGAGGCGCAGATGGACCGGTGGGTCAAGGCGTTCGCGTCGTGGGACGTCTGCGACGAGTGCTGCATGAACCTCTTCTGGAAGACCGAGTTCGCCTACCCGAAGGCCGTCGAGTGGAGCCGCCGCGAGCGCGAGTTCGAGAAGCGCGCCGGCTTCGCTCTCATGGCGGTGCTCGCGTGGAAGGACAAGGAAGCTCCCGACGCGCGGCTCGAGGCGTTTCTTCCGATCGTGGAGCGGGAAGCGACCGACGAGCGCAACTTCGTCAGGAAGGCGGTGAACTGGGCGCTCCGGCAGATCGGGAAGCGGAACCTCGCGCTCAACCGGAAGGCCGTGCGGACGGCGAAGCGGATCGCGAAGCTCGATTCGAAGGCGGCTCGATGGATCGCCCGCGACGCCCTGAGGGAACTCGAGGGCGAGGCCGTTCAGGCGCGGCTCAGACGGTAGCGCCGGCATCTACCTGGTGGAGTGACGCCCGGGGGCGGCAACCCTCGGGCGCCTTCGCGTGGTCACGCGGCGTCTTCACGCGCTGGGTATCGTGCTACGGCGCGTCGCCCGGGAAGTAGAAGTCGGCGACCAACGGGAGATGATCCGACGCCGTGCGCGTGTCGCTTCCTTCGAGTCCCAGCGGTCCGAGCTCGGCCGACGCGAGGTCGTGCGTCCAGAGCGCGAAGTGGTTGCCGAGCCCGAGGACGCTGTCCGAGTAGACGATGTAGTCGAGCTTCCCCGGCGCGTACGTGTCCGAATCGTCCCGCCAGGTGTACGCCTCGCGGCCCGTCGTGTGGTAGGGGAACGCGTCCTCGAGGGGCGTCTGATCCCAATCCGGGAGATGTGGCGGGCCGTGCTCCGAGGTGATCCTGATCGCGCCGTCCGTGAGTGTGCGGACCTGGTGCTCATACGTCACGAGGTTCATGTCGCCGGCGACCACGACGCCCGTGCCCCGCGGGAGCCGGGCGCTCCCGGGGTAGACGAGGTTCCGCCTGGGGCCGAGCCGGAACCAGTGCCACGGGAACTTCCACCCGCCGCCGGGCGGGTTCTCGAGGTCGCGCATCCACGCGGCGATGGCGTCGAGTTCGTTCTGACGCTCCACGTTGTCGGCACAGCACGGCGGGTGTGCGCTCACCACGGAGAGGTCGGCGGCGTAGTCGTCGTCGGGGAGATCGATGAGCGCCCAGACGTTCTGACCGTTGGGCGGCAGCGTCTCCGAGTCGGCGATCGGGTAGCGGCTCACGATCATGCAGTCGGCGTCGCCCACCGCGGACCAGTCGGCTCCCGGGAGCAACGTGTCGACGAGCGCCTTCGTCTCGGCCGCCGTGTGATCGTAGATCTCCTGGAAGCAGATCACGTCGGGGTCGATCGCCCGGACGATCCTCGCGAACGGCGCGGTGTGGGCGAAGAGCTTGTCCCGCAGCACGTTGTACGAAAGGAGACGGACGTGGCGGGGCTCCTGCCTCCCGAGATCCGCCGCGAGTGGATCAGGGGGAGCCTCGTCGCTCAGAGCGACACCGACCTGCCCGCGCGGGTTGGGCACGACGTCGCCGCCGCGGACGTCCTCCCGGAGGGTCATGCGAAGCAGCCCGGTCGGGAAGAGGTACCGTCCGTGGAGCTTGGCGTCGCGGTCGAACGCCACCTCGAAGCGCCGTGACGTCACGGTCGGCGCCTGCCTGAGGCCGACGTCCGCTTGGCGGAAGTCCTCAGGTCCCAAGAGCGTCCAGATCTGGCCCTCGCGTTCGCCGAAGACCCATCGCCAGCTCTCTTCCTCACGCCAGTGCGGGCGGGCGATCATCGGCACCGTCGCGTCGTACACCGAGAGAACGACGCGGTTGTCGTTCTGGATGTTGATGGGGGAGCCCACCTCGAAGTAGACGTAGACGCGCTCCGCGTCGCTCGCTATCCTGAGCTCACCGAAGTCGAGCGAGGAGCCGTCGTCTTCGGGGTCGTGGAAGGCGACCGGGATTCCCTCCCAGTCCTCGAAACGCCCGTCGATCACGATGCCCTGGGGCGCTGCGGCCTGGGCCGCGCAGGCGATGGCGACCGAGGCCGCGATGACGCCCCACCGAAATCGTGTATACTCGCGCATGGGTTCGCTCCCTTGTTCCTGGGCCCCTGGGCCTGGTGACCGAGCTTAGCTATTCGGACCCTCGACATCAACCTGAACCCTGGGCGTCCTCCGCGGGGCGCCTCTCATCGGGGAGGGACCCGACCGTGTTTCACGATACCCCCGAGGCGATAGTCGAGCGCATGCGCGTCCTCGAGAACCTCAACGCCACCGACAGGCAGGACGGAACCGCGACGTTCGAGCGGCTGCGCCAGGTTCCCCCCGCGACCGGGCGGTTCCTCGCGATCGTCGCCGCGTCGGCGCCCGAAGGCGCGTTCATCGAGATCGGAACGAGCGGAGGTTACTCGGGCCTCTGGCTGTCGCTCGCCTGCCGCGCAACCGGGAGGACGCTCACGACGTTCGAGATGTCTCCGGCGAAGATTGAGATCGCGACGGCGACCTTCGAGGCCGGGGGCGTCGACGACATCGTCACGATCGTCCCCGGTGATGCCAGGGAGCACCTGGCGGACCACGACGCCATCGCGTTCTGCTTCCTCGACGCCGAGAAGGACGCCTACCAGGAATGCTACGATCTGGTCGTGCCGAGGATGGTGGGAGGAGGCCTCCTCGTTGCGGACAACGTCATCAGTCACGAGGATGTGCTGAAGGACATGGTCGATCGGGCGATCGCGGACGAGAGGATCGACGCGCTTGTCGTCCCGATCGGGAGCGGCCTTCTCCTCGGGAGGAAGATCTAGAGCATCCGCGAGGGCCGCGTGAGAGCGCGTCGCACCGCGGGGGCGGGCGAGGATGGAGCGCACCGCGGGGGCGGGCGAGGATGGAGTGCACCGAGCGAGCCGGGTCCGGCAGAGAAAGGGAATCCGCATGAGAGTCGTTGCTTTCAACGGGAGTCCACGCACAGACGGCAACACGGCCGTTCTCATCCGTAAGGTCTTCGAAGAACTCGAGTCCGCCGGCATCGAGACGGAGTTCGTCCAGCTCGGGGGGAGGGCGCTCCACGGCTGCGTGGCGTGCTACCGGTGTTTCGCCAACAAGGACGGGCGCTGCGCCGTCGACAAGGACGAGCTCAACGACCACGTCACGAAGATGGTGGCCGCGGACGGGATCGTCTTGGGCTCGCCGACCTACTTCGCCGACATCACGCCTGAGACCAAGGCGCTGATCGACCGGGCGGGCCTCGTGTCGAAAGCGAACGGCGACCTTCTCAGGCGGAAGGTCGGCGCCGCCGTCGTCGCCGTGCGGCGGGCGGGGAGCATCCACGCGTTCGACTCGATCAACCACTTCTTCCTGATCGGCCAGATGATCGTGCCCGGTTCGATCTACTGGAACATGTCGCTCGCGCGCGAGAAGGGCGAGGCCCTGAACGACGAAGAGGGCATGGAGACGATGAAGGTCCTCGGGCAGAACATGGCCTGGCTTCTCGAGAGGATCCGCGGCCGAGGACCCAAGTGAGCAGGGTGAGACGATGATCCGCGTCACGCACACGATCGGTATCGACGAGGACGAGATCAGCGAGGAGTTCGTTCGCGCCTCCGGTCCCGGCGGCCAGAACGTCAACAAGGTGTCGACGGCCGTCAAGCTGCGGTTCGACGTCGCAGGGTCGCCGTCGCTCCCAGACGACGTGCGCGAGCGTCTCCTTCGGATCGCCGGGAAGCGCGTGACGGTTGCCGGCGTGCTCATCATCCACGCGCGGCGCTTCCGCACGCAGAAGCGGAATCGGGAGGACGCCCGCGAGCGTCTGATCGCGCTCGTCCGGCGCGCCGCGAAGAGGCCGAGGCCCCGCAAGCGGACGAGGCCGACGAAGGCGTCGCGGGAGCGGCGGCTGCGATCGAAGCGTAGGCGCGGCGAGACGAAGAGGCATCGAGGGCGCGTCGACAACTCGGACGACTGATGGTCGCGCGGTTGCGCGGCTCCGGAGGATGCACGGACCATGTTGCTCCATGAGCGCTTCGTGCGGGTGGCGAAGGACCGAAGGGACTCGCTCTTCATCGCGGACGGTGCGACGAAGCGTCGCATCACGTATCGGCGCGGGCTCATCGCGTCCCTGATCCTCTCGAGGAAGCTCCGCCGCTTCGGCTCCGGACGCATCGGGATCATGATCCCGACGTCGGCGCCGTGCGTCCTGTCGATGCTGGGAGCGCTCATGAGCGGCCGCACGCCGGTCATGATCAACTACGCGACCGGCGCGGCCGCGAACGCGCGGTACGCCCAGGAGCGATGCGGGTTCTCCACGATCGTCACGGCGAGGGCCCTCCTCGATCGGCTCGGCATCGAGCCGTGCGCGGGGATGGTCGCGATCGAGGACATCGTGTCCGGCGTCACGCTTCTGGAGAAGCTCGTCGCCGCAGCCATCGCCGCGCTCCCGTCCGGCATCATCATGCGCCTGGTCCACCGGGGCGACGAGGAGGACACGGCGATCGTGCTCTTCACGAGCGGCAGCGAACGGTCGCCGAAGGTGGTTCCGCTGACGCACAGGAACATCGTCTCGAACGTCGAGGCGATGAGCCGTGTCTTCGAGCTCTCCCCGAACGACAGCGTGCTCGCGACGCTCCCGCTCTTCCACGTCTTCGGTCAGACTGCGAATCTCTGGATCGCCATCCACCTCGGCCTGTCGCTCGCGACCTGGGCGAACCCGCTCGACTACCGCGCGGTCTGTCGAGTCGCGCGCGAGGAGAGATCGACGATCATGGTGGGAACGCCGTCGTTCTTCCGTGGGTACCTGAACGCGTCGGAGGAGGGCGACTTCTCCACGATCCGCATCGCGGCGGTCGGCGCCGACAGGTGTCCCGACGCGCTCCGCGAGGGATACCTCCGACGGCACGGTCTCACGCTCCTCGAGGGCTACGGAACGACCGAGACCTCTCCCACCATCTCGGTGAACACGAAGGAGGCCAATCGGCCGGGGAGCGTCGGGCGGCCGCTTCCTGGAGTCCGCGTCCGGATCGAGCACCTGGAATCGGGAGACGAGTGCGCGGCCGGCGAGACGGGGCGGATCCTCGTCCAGGGCGATCTCGTCATGAAGGGCTACCTCGGCGATCTCGAGGCGACTTCGCACGCGATCCGGAACGGCTGGTACGACACGGGCGACATGGGCAACATTGACGCGGACGGCTTCCTGTGGCTCGAGGGGAGGCTCCGTCGCTTTGTCAAGATCGGCGGCGAGATGATCTCCCTCACCTCGGTCGAGAGCGTCCTCGACGACCTCCTTCCCGAGGACGTCCTCTGCTGTGTCGTCGGGATCCCCGACCCGGTGAAGGGATCGAGGATCCTCGCCGTCGTCACGCAGGACGTCGACGCGAAGCCTCTTCTGAAGAGGGAGCTTCCCCCGATCGCGCTTCCCAAGGAGTTCATCACGATGGAGGATCTCCCGATGACGGGAGCGGGCACGGTCGACTTCCAGGCGACGACCGCCTGGGCCCGCGAGAGGCTGGTGGGGAGGATCGATGAGAGCGGCCGACGAGGCGGTCGCGTGGAGAGCTGAGACGTGAGGGAGGGAACGGCCGTGAGCGACGATACCGGGGGCGCCTCGCTCGAGCTCCCGATCGACGGGACGCTCGATCTGCACACCTTCCGCCCGAGCGAAGTGAGGACCCTCGTCCCCGACTACCTCGCGGCCTGCCGGGAGCGCGGGATCCTCGAGGTGAGGATCGTCCACGGCAAGGGCACGGGCGCGCTCAGGGAGACGGTGCACGCGATCCTCGCCCGGACGCCCGGAATCGCCTCCTTCCGGCTCGCCGGGCACGATCCCGGCGGTTGGGGCGCCACCATCGTGAGCCTCCTTCCGCCCGAGTGAGGCGCCCTTCGGAAACACCCGGCCAAACGGCCCTCAGGCCTACATCTTGCATCTTCTGGCAGCGCGAAGGTGGCCTTCTTAGAGGGAGAGGAACATGGGCTACGACCACATCAACCGCGGGACCTACGAGAGGAAACGGCTCGTCGAGCGGTACACGTACCTGCCGCTTCAGATCGCTGAGGTCATGTTCCTCGTCAAGTACCGTGACGAGTACGTGGACAAGAACGTGCTCGACATCGGCTGCGGTGCGGGACGAACCACGGCCTACATGCGGCACTGGGCGAAGGACTACACGTGCATCGACTACTCCGAGGGGATGACCGACCACTGCAAGAGGCGATTCGACGGGATCCGATGCCTCTGCTGCGACGTCAGGGACATGAGTGCGTTCCGTGACCAGGAGTTCGATTTCGTTCTCTTCGCCAACAACGGCCTCGACTCGCTCGATCACGACGACAGGATCAAGGGGCTTCTCGAGGTCCGCCGGGTTCTCAAGGACGGCGGCATCTTCATCTTCTCGTCGCACAACAGGAGCTACCGACATTGCAGGAGTGAGCCGAAGCTCGAGTTCGCGCTCGATCCAGCCGCCATGTTCCGGAAGGTCACGCTGCACCGGCGCCGCTGCAGGAACCGCCAGAAGAACAGGATCTTCGAGCGGGACGAGGAGAAGTTCTCGATCATCAACGACAGCTCGCACCTCTATTCGCTCATCACGTACTACGTCGATCAGCGGACGCAGGCCGAGCAGCTTCGCGAGCAGGACTTCGAGCCGATGGAGGTGTACGACTGGGCGGGGAACTCGCTCGGACTCCACGGCGACGATCAGGAAAGCTCCTGGCTCTACTACGTCGCCAGGAAGCTGGGTCAGAACGGGCGCGCGGCGACGCCGTAGGTGCTCTCGCACCACTCGCTCGAAAATCGAGAGACCGGCCGGCGGGCGGCCAGAGGTCACCGGCACAGCGCTGCCGCACAGGAGGGTCTTGTGCGGCGCGCGCACGTGGCAGTCTGGCTCCCATCGAGGGGGGCACGTGCCTGAGGGCACGACGCGCGGGACCGTGGAGGCGATCTACGTCGCCGGCAAGGGCGGCGCGGCCATGGAGCGGGTTCGCGAGGTCGTGTGACGGCATCGGGAGACGATCCCGCCGCTCGGGAGGACACACCGTGGGCGCGAACTTCACAGATCGGCTGATGGAGGCCGGGCGATCGGCCCGCAACCTGCAGAGACTCGTCACTCGGGAGCATCACTGCCCGTTCCCCGTTCCGCTCGGGAAGAGGCTGTGGGCGTGGCGGCGGGGGTTTCTCGGCCAGTCCGCCGTGCGCTACGGGCTCACCGACGAGAACTACCACGACTACGTCTCGGACTGGGCCCGCTACATCAGGACCCCCAGGATCAACGGGCGGTTCGCGGACGCGCTCAACAACAAGATCGTGTTCTCGAGGATGCTCGCGAGTTACGGTTGCGACGTCCCCGAGTACTACTGTCTCATCACGCGCGGCAGGATGATCCAGATCGGCGACCGCTATCCGGCGGCAACGCCGGACGATGTCGTCGCGTCCGTTCTCGCCGGCGGCCACTTCGTCGTGAAGCCGTACAGCGGGGGCAGCGGGGTGAGCGTGACCGTGCTGTCAGCGGTCGACGGACGGATCCTCATGAACGGGAAGGAGACTGAGCCTTCCGCCGTCAGGTCGGAACTCGATCCGCATCCTCTCGATGTGGGACCACGACGCGCACGAGCCCTTCATTCCGTTCGCCGGACACCGCTTCGGGCGGCCGTCGTCGAGTCCGGTCGACAACTGCTCGCAGGGGGGACTCGTCACGGCCGTCGACGTCGGTACCGGTGTCCTAGGGATCGCGTACGCCGGGCACGCCGAGAGCGAGATGAGGGCCCACGAGACCCATCCCGATACCGGTGCTCAGATCATGGGGGTCCGGATTCCGCACTGGGACCGGGTCACGTCCGAGCTCCTGTCGCTCGCCCGCGGGATGTCGTACATCCCGTACGTCGGCTGGGACGTCGTCGTCACGGAGGAGGGATT
>JALGVU010000388.1 GCA_025774545.1 bacterium
CGAGAGCGCATCGCTTCGTCGAGGTCGAGATCTACCCCGTCCAGTACAACCCCGCGACGGGGGCGGTGAGGTACCTGAGGAGCATCGAGTTCTCCGTCGACTACGAGGGCGCCGACTGGGCGGCCACGAACGAGGTGCTCGATCGCTACGCGTCTCCCGACTTCGACGCGTTCGCACGCGAGAACTTCCTGAACGCGGACGCCTTCCGCGGGCGGGCGGTCCTCCCGTTGCCGATCGGTTACCTCATCATCACGGCCGACGCGTTCGAGGAGGCGATCGACCCGCTGGCCGGCCTTCGCCATCGCCTCGGCTACGAGACGACGGTGACGAAGACCTCGGAGATCCCCGGCGGCGCGACGACCACGGCCATCGAGGCCTACATCCAGGAGGCCTACGACACGTGGCCGGTACCGCCGACCTTCATTCTCCTCGTCGGCGACACACCGCAGATTCCGGCGCGGACGGGCAGCTCCTCCTCGACGGCGACCGACCTCTACTACACGACGGTGGTGGGCACCGACTGGCTGCCGGACATCCTGATCGGTCGGTTCTCCTGCACCTCGGCGTCGCAGGTCGCGGACCTCGTCGGGAAGACGACCAGCTACATTCGCTACGGGCTCGGAAGCGGAACCGACTGGGTCAAGAAGGCCACCTTCATGGCCTCGTCGGACAACTACACGGTCTCCGAGGGCACGCACAACTACGTCATCGACACGTGGCTCGAGCCTGCCGGCTACACGTGCTTCAAGCGCTACTCCGTGACGTACAACGCGACGACGCAGCAGTGCATCGACGACATCAACGGCGGCATCTCGCAGCTGACGTACTCGGGCCACGGCTCGACGAACGGCTGGGCCGACGGTCCGCCGATGAACCCGACCCACGTGAACGCTCTCACGAACGAGGACATGCTGCCTCTCGTGCAGTCGTACGCGTGTATCACGGGCGACTACGCGAGCACGTGCTTCGGCGAGACGTGGACGCTCGCGCAGTACGGGACCATGGCGTTCTACGGGTCGTCCGCGAACTCCTACTGGACCGAGGACGACATCCTCGAGATGGGCGTCTACGACGCGTGGTTCGGCGACGGCATCACGTGGCTCCGCGGTTTCCTGAACGAGGGCATGTGGGCCGTCCATGAGGCGTACGGCGGCGGCGGCGCGACCCTGCGCTACTACGAGATGTACAATCTCTTCGGCGATCCGGCGCTCAGTATCTGGACGGAGCCTCCTGCCGATCTCGAGGTGACCCACGCTGACGCCTTCCCGCTCGGTGGGAACCTCTTCTCGGTCGACGTCGGGACCGGCAGGGATCCTGTCGAGAACGCGCTCGTCTGCCTCTACATGGACGGCGAGCTCTACGAGACCGGCTCCACCGACGCGAGCGGGCGCGCCGACATCGCGATCGACACGCCGCCGACGACCGTCGGCACGATGGACGTGTGGGTGAGCAAGCACAACTGCCGCCCGTACTCCGCGGGGGTCCAGGTCATCGTTCCAGTGACCTACGACATCGACCCGCCGTCGATCCCGGTGAACGTGTCGACCGACGTGACCGTGACGATCTGGGACGCCGACAGCAACCCGAAGGCCGACATCGTCGTGACGGTCGACGGCTGGTCGATCGACCCGATCGAGGACACGACCGACGCCCTCGGCGAGGCACACTTCACGATCATGCCGATGTACGGCGAGGAGCTCACGGTCGTCGGGCGTGAGATCGGTGAGAACTACGACTGCTTCTCGGACGCCCTCCCGGTGACGGGCGCGTCGTCGTTCGCGAGCGCCGACATCGAGGGGAACGTGCCGGCGATCGGCCTCTACGGGGCGCTCGCCCCGCACTACGAGGGCACGATCACGGGCGCGACCAGCGAGATGGCCTTCACGCTCTACGCCACGGGCTGCGGCGTCGATGCGAGCGCGGACGCCGGCACGAACACGTCGGTCGATCTCCTCGTGACGCCGACGTCGACCGGAACGATTCACGCCGCGATCGGGAAGAAGGGCTTCGACGTCTACCTCGAGGACATCCCGGTCCAGGTGGTCTACGGCCAGCTGGCCGGCGTCGTGCACGGCGCATCGCGCGACCCGCTCGACGGCGCCAGGATCAAGGGGTACGCGGCCGGATCCGACACGACCGGTCTCGAGCCCGTCTTCTCGGCGACGAGCGAGGGAGGCGGCGGGTACGGGATCGAGGGCGACCTCGAGGTTGCGTACTACGACGTCTACGTGTCGAAGTTCGGGTTCCTGACGCTCTACGAGGAAGTGTTCGTCCAGTACGGCGTGAACGACGTCGACTTCTACCTCGACTCGGCGCCCTCGGGCGTGGTGTCGGGTACGGTGACGGAGGTCGGCACCGGTCGTCCGCTGTCCGGTACGGTCAAGGTGTACCGCGCGGACACCATGGAGCTGTACGCGCAGACGTCATCGGACTCGCTGACGGGCGGTTCGTACTCGTTGACGCTTCCGTACTTCAACTACGTGATGAACGTTCGGGTGTACCACCACATCCCGGTGAGCCAGGGCATCGCGGTCGACGAGCCGTCCGAGACGTTCGACTTCGAGCTCGAGC
>JALGVU010000389.1 GCA_025774545.1 bacterium
AAGCACCGTGAGCGCGATCGCCGCGAGGGAAGCGCCCCCGGACGCGACCGCGAAGCCGACCTGCCGTCTGTCCATCTTTTCCTCCTGGCCGCCAAGTGACCCTGAGGCGCCGGGGGACCGCCGTGATGGTCGGGCCCGGCGCCGCTTGTGAATTGCCTCTGTGTCGAAGGTCTTACATGGGTTTGACTATCTGCTCAGGAATACCGTTGAATCGGAAGGAGCGGCCGGGCGCGCTCTACGGCGCCCGTTCGGGGAGCGCTCGCCCCTGGGCCTCGCCTCACCGCCGCCGCTCGCCCAGGCACGCGCCCGCGCGAGCGGGCCTCGATGCTCGGTCCTCCGGGCCGGAGGCTACCCACCTGAGGTGGCGCCCCTGGCGGCGAGCGTGAGGCCCCATCCCACGAGGTTGAAGACCATGTGGACCGCGATGGCCGGCACGACGCTCCCGGTCTTCTCCCGGTAGTACCCCGCGATGAGTCCGAGGACCGTCGCGCTCACGACCACCATCGTCACCATCGGCGGCGCCTCGCGGGTGAGGAGAATCAGGTGCCCGAGCCCGAAGAGAAGCGCGCTCACCGTGACGGGGAGGCTCAGGCGTACCCTGAGGAAGGTGAAGCCCCGTTCCCTCAGGGGCGCGAGGAAGCTCTGGAGGAGCCCCCTCGCGAAGATCTCCTCGCCGATGCTCGCGAGAAGAACCACGCCGATCAGAAAGCTAAGAGGTCCTCCACTCGGGCCCTCAGAGTCTCCGCCTCCCTCTCCTGCGAGCGTCACCAAGATGCCGCCAAGCACCATGACCACGATCGACGCCACCGCGGCCACCGCTACCGGCCTGAGCACCTGCCGAGGACTCGTCGACCGAAGACCGTACGCGGCCACGTCTCCCCGGCCGAGTCGGAAGATCAGAACAAGGGAGACGAGCAGCATCGTGACCTGCGAGACATCGCCCGTGGAGAGCCACGGTGTCACTTCGATGAACCTCTCCACGAATCCGACCGACGGGAGGAGCAGGACCGCGAAGAGGTAGACGGCCAGATAGAGCAGGACTCCGCGAATGAGACGCGTCCGATCGTCCATGACCCATCTCCTTTCCCCGGTCGACGGGCGATTCGCGTTGCTCCGGAGCGACGGTCGCCCAGAGCGGCGGCAGGGTGAGACCCCGCGCCGCGGGCCGGTCCGGCGGCCAGTCGCTAGGACCGGGCCCGGCACTCCTTCCTGAGCCACAACCAAGCAGGAATGGGCCGGAAGCCCAAACTCACGTTGAGCGTGTACATCGGGTTGTTCTCTTCGTTGCTCGTCTCGATGAGCGTGTACCCGTTCGCCGCAGCAAAGCCGATCCCGCGGATCTTGAGCGCGGTGGCGATGCCCCTGCGGCGGTGGCTCCTGGCCGAGCCGGTCATGCCGGTGTCGAGCTTGTCCGGCGAGCCGAGCCGCCTCCAGAGAGCGCTCCGGCCCACGACCCGGTCCTCGTGAATCGCGACGAAGAGCGCGTCCGGAAGGTAGCCCGGGCCGTCGAAGTGGTGCCTCGAGTACACCTCGAACGTGAGCTTCCTGGGTGGTGCCGTGTGCGGCTCGTCCTGCGCGAGTACCCAGTCGAGCTCCCAAAGTTCGCGACGCCAGCCGGGCCGGCTCGCGTCCAGCTCGCGAGCCGTCGTGATCTCGACGCCCGCCTCGTCGACGCGTGTGACGGTGTCGGCGAAACTCGACTCGTCGAAATCGGCGACCACGAGCCGCGAGTCCTGCTGGCGCATCACACTCTCGTAGCCGCGTGACGTGAGGAACCTCAGGTGTTTGGGCTCCTCCTCGCACGCGAACGACATGAGCATCGCGGGATCGCGCTCGGCGAGGGTCCCGACGACGTGGTCGTAGACGGCGGTGCCGACGCCGCGCCGCTCGTGGTCTGGGTGGACCTGTACGTGGATGATGTACTCGCCCGGCGAATCCACCTCGAAGGGATCGCCGTAGAACGCCATCGCGATCGTCTCCCCGTCCTCCTCCACCATCACCCGGCCCCAGAACTGGTCGGGCTCGCGGACGGACTCTCTATACTTCATCTCCTCGACGCTCGCCGGGAAGTTCGGGAAGTGCGCGTTCCAGAGCGCGACGATCGTCTCGAAGTCCGCGTCGGAGTGGTCGAAGGGTCGGAAGGTGAGCATGGTCTCGAGTGTCCTCTCTCGGTGTTGCCGTCGCGCCGCCCGGGCGATGCCCGCGCGCTGCCGGGGGCGCGGTCGGATGCGGTTGCGACGGGCGAGCGTACCCGCCTGCTCGGCATGATCGATCCCTGCAGACAGCCTATCAGCGCGCGCGCCGCGGTGGCAAGGTCGATGCTGGCTCCGAGCGGCCTCGCGCCCCGGACCCGAGGGGTGCGACGCCCCGAACCCGAGCGGCGCGACGCCCCGAACCCGAGCGGCGCGACGCTACAGCCTCGAGCAGCTTCCCGCCAGCGGAGGACGGCCGATCCTCGACAGACATCGGATCTTGTGTTGGAGGCACACAGGTGGTAGAATGAGGTACAGTCATGCGACTGCGGCGTCGCCCTGGAGCGAGAGCCGGGACCTTCGGTGCCCCGCGTTCGTCGAGCCGACGTGACAACCCCGAGCACGACGGCCAGGTCCGTGGCCGGCACCTGGTTCCGAGAGGCCCGTCGGGCACGCGCGGCGACCCTCGTCGTCCTTATCCTTCTCCTGGGAATCCTGCCGGGGCCCGACCGTTCGCCCGCGCCGGTGTGTGATCCCGTCCCGCCCCCTGCGCGTTCGGAACCCGCTGCGCCTGCCGATCGCACGTCGGAGCTCCCGAAACCTGGCGATGCCGCTCCTTCACCCGGCGAGGATCACGCCTGCCGTTTCTGGGCGATGATCGGCAGCGCCCCCGATGACGCCGTGCTCGACGATCAGCTGGTCAGCGGCGCGCACGCGTTCATCGAGCTCGCTGACG
>JALGVU010000109.1 GCA_025774545.1 bacterium
AGCGTGTTATCGAGTGTGTCTCCTAGCGCACGACCACGAGTTTCGCCCGGTCCTCCCCCGACTCGGAGACGAGGCGGGCGAAGTAGATCCCCGATGCCACGGGTTTCCCCGCGAGGTCGAGTCCGTTCCAGGTCACCGAGCCCGTGCCGCTCGCGCCGGCGGGCGCCCCGAGCCTCGCGACGAGCCTTCCTGCGCCCGAGTAGACCTCGATCTCGGCCGGTCGCGACGGCTGGCCTGTGAAGGTCACGGTCGTGCTTCCCCGAAACGGGTTCGGGTGCACTCGGACGATCTTGGCCGACGTCGCCTCCTCGTCGATCACGCCGGACGACTCCGGCCAGAGCGCAGCGTCGACGATCGCGTACCCACGACCGCCGACCGCGACCCCGGCGAACGTGAGCCCGAGGTAGCCTTCCGCCATGAACTCGACGGTGTAGGTTCCCTCCAGGAGCTGCCGCCAGTACCGCCCGAACGTCGGGTCGGTCGTGCGCGGCACGAGCTGCTCGGACCAGTTCTCGTGGACCTTGACCTCGGCGACGATCGGCTCGCCCGTGACCGCGTCCGTGACGTGGCCCGTGATCCCGGGTCCGTCGAGCGCCCGGTCGAGGAGGTAGTACGAGCCCGTGGCCTGCCGCTCGCAGATACCGTCGACCCGCTCGCCCTCGGGGTGGCTCTCCTGGCTCAGGATCTCGTTCGTGAGCCCGATCGTCCCGACGGTGCCGTACTGCCAGTTCCTCGCCTTCCCCGCGTTCGCGTAGCCGTAGAGCGCCGAGAACGGCACGTCGTCCTCGGTCAGCGTGCGCGTGGCGAGCTCGGTGGCGACCTCGAAGATGACGAAGTGGTCCGGCGAAAACCCGAACCCGGTCCAGTACCACGGGTAGTAGATGTAGTACCCGACCGAGGACATGGGCGTGTGGAAGTTGAGCGAGAAGATCGGCTTCTCGGCCAGCGTGAGGTCCCTGATGATCCGCGTCTCGACCTCCGAGAACGCATACGGGCCTCGGTAGTACTCGTTCACCGGGTTCTCGCTCCCGCCCTGATCCCAGTTCCAGTCGTAGTTGTTGTTGGGATCGACGCCGTCGTAACCGAGATCGAACTCGCCGTTCTCGTTGTTGTCCTTCTTGTTCTTCCTCCAGATGAGCGAGGTCCCGTCGATGACGACCTCGTGCCCGTCAGGGTTCAAGAGCGGGATGAACCAGATCTCGGTACCGTCGATCCACGTCGTGATCGAATCGACGACGCCGTAGCCCGACGTCAGCTCGTCGATCATCCACATGCAGACCTCGAGGCCCATCACCTCTTCCGCGTGGTGCAAGCCGTTGTAGAGCACGACGGGCTCGTCCTCGTCGGTCTCGACGTTGTCCGAGATCTTGAGAGACCAGACAGGGTAGTTCATGACCTCGGTGTACCCGATCGTGTCGAGCACCGCGATCTCGGGGTAGGCCGCCGCCACCGCCTTGAGTTCCGAGCGCACCTCGTTCATGTCGTGAAAGCGGTCGTCGAGCGCCGCCGACTGGCACGCGAATGCGGCCATGAGCGCGACCGCCAGCACAAGTGCGGTGGGCACACGAGAGCGAGTGCCATTACGACCAGCATGTGTACGGTTCATCAGCGTCTCCAGTATCCAAGTCCGTTCGTTCCTCCGGCGCCCGGGATCGCTACTTCATGAGGATCATCTTCTTCGCGTGCTCCTCGCCGAGCGCGGTCAGACGATAGAAGTAGACTCCGCTCGCGACCGGCTCCCCGGTGCCGCTCCTGCCGTTCCACGTCACCTCGTGGAACCCGGCCTCGGCCTCGCCGTCGAACACCGTCGCCACCCGTCGGCCCGCGACGTCGTAGACCGTAAGCTCGACGCGTCCCGCGGTCGGGAGCCCGTAGCTGATCGTCGTCACCGGATTGAAGGGGTTCGGACGGTTGCGTTCGAGAACGACGCCGAACGGCGCGTCGCTGCCCGCAACGTCGGTCGAGGGGAACGCGTCGGGCGGATCGGTCGTGTACTTGATCGCCCTGCCGTTCGCCAGCGTCGCCGCCTCGGCGGCGTACAGGCTGTAGAACGTGTACAGAAGCCCGTCGGTCTGCATCGGGTTCTCGATTCCGACGGTCGCGTAGTTGTGCGTGTCGGAGTTCGCGATCGTGTGGTACTGGTACAGGATCTCCCCGTCGCCGGACGTGGTCGGGAAGACGTCCTGATCGTGAAGGACCAGCTGGAACGTCTGCGTGGCGCCGCCGTTCTCGTAGGACGTCGCGACGCGGCTCCACTCGACCACGAACCTGCCGTCGCCCGTGTCGTACGTGAGGACCTTCCCCGCCGTCGTCGGGTTGAGGTCGTCCCAGAAGGGCGCGATCATCGCGTCGGGCCCGAGGGGCGCCGGGATCGTCGAGTTCCTGGGCTGGTGCTCCCAGACGGGCATCCCTCCCAGGCCGACGTTGCCGTTCGAGCAGACGCCGATCTCGTCGAAGTCCTCGCCGTAGTAGCGGAAGGTGAACGGGATGCTCGTGTTCAGGTTCGTCTCCCACCCGAGCCCGAGGTCGGTGCCCGATCCGCCGTAGTCAGGGTCGATCTCGATCCACGAGTAGGTCGGTGCCTCGCTGTAGTCGGTGTCGGTGTCGTCGTAGCAGTAGTAGCCGTGGGTGTCGGGGCCCTGCGGCGCGTCGGTGGTCGGCGTGCCAACCACGATCGGGAAGACGAACGACTGCGAGAGAGCGTCGCCCTCGAGGTTCAGGGCGATCGTGAACTCGTGCCCGATCGCGACGCCGGCGTCGGCGGAGAGAGTGAACGTGTTCGTCGTGTTCGACTCCATGCCGCCCGCGGCGATCGTGCCCCACGCGCCGTCCTCGTCGCTGAACGTGAGTCCGCTCGGCGGACCGATGACCGTCCCCGTGACGGAGATCGCGTCGTGACCACCGGTGTTCGAGATCGCGACCGCGAGGGTCGCGGTCTCGCCGGGGTCGAGCACGCCGTCGCCGCCGTCGTCGATGACGGCAGAGAAATACGAGAGGAGCGGCGACACGAGGGGGATGCGGAGTTGGCTTCGGTACGTGTCGCCCCCGTCGCCCGATGCATACATCGCGTAGTCCACGCACTCGTTACTGTCGTCGCAATCTCCCCCGTTGCGCCCCGCGCCCGAGGCCTCGATGACGAAGGGGCCGCTTCCGGTCGACGTCGCGCCGGGCGCCATGTCGCCGTACGTCACGAGCTGCCCCGTCTGCGGGTGATCGAGGCGGCACTCGACGCCGGTGAGCGGCGCCGTGCCGTAGTTCTTGAGCGTGACGGTCACCTCGAGCGTCTCGCCGGGATTCGCGATCCCATCGCCGTTCCCGCTGCTCGCGCCCGAGTTGTCGTCGTCGATCGTGTGATCGTAGTAGCCGGCGAAGTTCGTCGCCTGGACGACGTTCACGGTGCCCGTGTAGGGCTTGAAGTCCTCGGCCCAGACGGTGACGTTGACCGCGCCGGGGATCGACGCGTCGACCGGGACGACGATGGTCTGGCCGCCCTCGAGCCGCCGCACCTCCTGGAACTCGCCCTCCCTCCGGACGCACACCTCGGCGCCCGGGACGACCTCGCCGCCGCCGTCCTCGACGCGCACTCTGACGTAGTTCTCGCCGTGCGGGATCGTCGCTTCGTGCGAGACCACGAGGGTCGACGGTCGCCGCGTCCTCAAGGAGAGCTCCGGGTCGCCCACGATGTTGTAGATGTCGAAGTAGAACTCGACGCCGAACGAATCGCCTGGCGCCGCGTGGAGCGGGAAGTTGTTGAGAACCTCCATCTTGCCGCAGAGCATGGCCTGACCGAGGTGCTCGTAGCCCTCGGTGAGAATGCCGCGGTAGATCCCCGCGTCGACGGCGTTGTTCCACTTCGTGTGCGTGTCGTAGTCGCTCGGCGCCACGCACGCGGGGCCGCCCTTGAGATCGACCGGCGTGCCCGCGCGGATCCACGCCTCACAGAACGCGGGGTCGACGCCGAAGCTATCGAAGTTGCCGGTCCCGCAGACCACGCTCGTCATCACCGGGAGCATCTTCCCGTTCGAGAGCGCGTAGACGTCATCGACCAGAAACTCGGGATACGCCCAGCCCTGCGCGTTGCCCCAGCCGCGGTAGTTGATGATCCCCACGCCGGCGTTGATCGCATTCGGAATCGCGTCGGCCGGCGGGTTGGGCGGAACAGGAGTCCAGAAGATCGTGTCGACCTCGGCGTAGCCGTGGTCGAAGAGCATCTCCCTGACCCTCAGCGTCGTCTGGCGCGGCGACGTCACGTGCGCGCCCCCGTAGTTGCCGGCGACCATGAGTCCCTTCTCGTACCAGTCGTCGTTGGCAGCGTCGCAGTCGCGCTCATACGAGAGGACCTTCAGGCTCGCGACGATCACCTCCGTCGCGGTGTCGACCGTCATCCGCCCGATGAGAAGCTCGGGGAAGTAATCCGCTCCCTCGAGCTCCTCGTACGGATGGTCGGTCACGTTCAGGGACGACGTGGAGCTGTATGTGTACCACGGCGGGAGGAAACCCCAGGGGCCCCACGTGTCGCCGACCAAGAGCACGTAGTCCGGCGGGTTCTCCCACGTGTCGTAGGCGTCCTGGATGTAGTCCTTGATGTCCTGGTCGCTCGGCATCGCGCCGATGTCGGAGAGCGGCACGAGCACGGTCTCGATGCCGCGATCGCGCTTCCAGGCGACGAAGTCGGCCATCTGCGTCACGAAGGCGTCGCCCGCGATGATGAGGTACGATCCGCGGCGAACCTGCGCGCGGGGAAGCCGATCGTAGTTCAAGACGAAGCTCTCGTAGATCGGTTCGAAGGCGGCGGAGCGGTACGGCCGCGCGGTGGTCTTCTCGTTGACTCCCTCGTCGTCGGTGTAGCGGAGGCTGATCTCGACGCGGTCGACGGCGACGAGCGTGCGGGTCGCGGGGTTGTACCGGACGGGATACACCCTGACCTGCACGAGCCTCAGGTCCCTCATGATCACGGGCTCGCCGATCTCGGCGTGGGCCGACGGATAGAAGGCGTCCCGGACGTAGGCCTCGGTGTTCCTCTTGGCCGGCGCGATCTCCTTCCCCTGGATCGCGAACGGCGCGGCGGGCGCCACGTCGTAGCCGGGGATCACCCGCTCGTCCGAGGTCACGAAGTCGAGCGTTACGCTCCCGCGGTCGGGGATCGCCACGAGGTAGCTCATGACCGGCAGATCGGGAAGCCCAGGAACCTGCATCGTTCCCGCTCCTGGGACGGAGATCGCGACCTCCGAACGCGCGACGTCCGCCGCAGGCGAGACGTACATCCCCGGGATCTCCACCTCGATCACGGTCGCCGTCCTGTTGGACGACTCGACCCGGGCGACGGCCTCGGCCTCTCCGGGCGACTCAACGAACGGAACCCATTCCCGCGCACCGGCGGGGACCGAACCAATGACGGCCAAAGCAAGAATCAGGGCAACGGTCCATCGCATCACGGCCTGCTCCTCTCGTGCTCTCCCAGTGCCGGGAGTCATCCCAGCGTCAACCCATCCTCGTTCGTCTCACCATCTCGTGCGCTATTCGTCCTCCTCCACCACCACGATTCCCCAGTCTCTGTCAGCCACGTATACATGCGAGTCGGTCACGAAGACGCCGTTCGCGTACGGTGTGTCGAGGTAGCCGTACGGCGTCGGGTCGGTCGGATCGCTGACGTCGAAGACCCGCAGGCCCCCGGTGTGATCGGCGACGTACGCCTTGTCGTCGTGCCACGCGACGCCGACCGCGTTTCCGACGGTCTCGGCCGAACCCACGAGCACTGGCTCGTCGGGATTCGAGACGTCGATCACCTGAAGCCCCGCGCGCCAGTCGGCGACGTACGCGTGGTCACCCGCGACCGTCACGCCCCGCGCCTCGCCGGGCGTGTCGACCGCCCCGCGCAACGGGGGTTCGTCCGGCAGCGCGCTCACGTCGTAGATCGCGATCCCGACCTCCTCCATCGCGAGGAACACGAGATCGCCGTCGATGCAGAGGCCGCGCGCGTTGCCGTCGGGTCGGGGATGGTGGATCTGGTTCAGCGACCAGAGATCCCACTGCTCGAAGTACTGAAGCTCCCCGATCCGGAAGTCCCCCTCCCCGTCCGCCACGTACACGTAGAAAAGCTCGCCCGGTGTGACCTCAACCGCGATGACGTCGCGCGAGCGCGTCGCCTGCATGAACTCGAACTCAGTGGGGCTCGACGGATCGCTCAGGTCGAAGGCGCGAATTCCTGAGCCACCGGTCGCCACCAGCGCGATGCTGTCGGCAGGCGAGTACCAGCACCCGGTCGCCTGACGTTCCGTCTCCCGCGATCCGAGGAAGGTCGGATCGGCGGGGTTCGAGACGTCAAGGACGACGATGCCTCCCTGGCTCGCCGCCACGACGGCCACGCCGTCGGCAATGTCGAGGTCCTCGGCGTAGCCGACGATCGGAAACGTCGCAACGAGACGGTAGCCCGACGGCTCGGTCCCATCATTGGGATCGATCGGGCTCCCACGTCGCGCGCAACCCCAGGACACCACCACCGCGATGAGCAAGAATGCGAGTCCGGTGAGCATCCTGGGGTGCTTAGTGCCTATTATACCACGACTTACGGTTTCAGTCAAGGAAGCGCCCCCCCTCCAGAGTGAGCTTCACACCGACCCGGTTGGCCGTGTAGTCCTTCGTGTCTCCGATGTCCGGGACGAACTCCGACTCCGAGCTCCTGCGCCGGTGCTCGGCGAACGCCTCGAGCGTCGTGTTGCCACTCAGCCTGAGCGCGGCCTTGGCCGAGAACGTCCAGTAGGTGTCCTCCCGCCCCGCGTGGTACGGGTCGTCCTCGCCGCTTCCGTCGGTCAGGTAGAAGCGCCTCTTGAGCGCTCCCCTCAAGTGAACGACGGTCGGGAACCCCCACCACCGGCCGGCCTCCCAACGGACCCGGAGATCGTATTCGTCCTGGTCGTAGGTCGTGTCGCTGTCGTCCGACGTCGAGCGCGTCTCGCCGACCTGGTCGTACCCCCGCGCGGTCAGCATCCTGAGCCCGTAGCCGATGTCGACGCGGATGCCCTTCCGGGGCCGCGCCGTCGCCCTCAAGGCCACCGTGTGCGCGCGGGCGTCGTACTCGACGAAGTCCTGGCCGTACGCGTAGGTCTCGTACTTCCACGTACCTTCGAGGTCGACCGGAAGCGATCGGTCGCTTCCGAGGGTGACGCGGGTCCCGTGTTTCCGGAACTCGCACGACTGATACGGCGACCGGTACCACTCGTCGATGTCGGGGTCCCACACGTTCCTGAGATGGTAGCGCGGGATCGCAGCGTACTCGGCGCGCAGGTACGCGACCCCGTCGTGCCACTCGATGAACGTCGCGCCGAGCTTCGCGAAGCTCTTCTCGCCGTTGACGACCATGAGCCGCCAGTCGCCCGAGGCCTCGAGCCTCGTCTCGCGCCTGCCCGGCTCCTCGCGCGTGAGCGAGAGCCTCACGGCCGGTTCTACCCTGAGGTCGTCGACCGCGCCGTCCGGATAGCGGTCCTCTCCCTTCCCGTCGATGAAGTCGTCGACGTCGCCGTCCGAGTAACGGAAGACGTTGCTGTCGTAGCTCGCTCCGACACCCGCGCGCCAACCAAGGCGCCACGGCAGCACGAGCGGAGGCCGCGAGATGAGGTTCACATCGAGCGTTCCGGCCGCGGGCGCCCGGAGCCTGAGTTCGACCACGTGCTCTCCGGAGGGAACCTCGAGGACGATTCGCTCGGGGCGACCGGCGATCCAGCCCTCGTGCTCCGGGTAGGTCGAGGGTCCCGGTCTGGAAACGAAAACCGAATGCCAGACGGGCGATCCGTCGAGGAGCACCTCGACATCGAGATCGACCGGCGCCGCCTGCTCGTCGAAGCGCCAGCGCGCGATCGCCTCGAAGACGGCCGGGCCGTCGATCGGAACGACGAGCGGGCGCTCTGAATCAAGAGGCACGTATTGATAGATCTTGCCTGAGATCTGGATGGCTACCGGAGCAACGGGCCCCTGCGGAATCAGGCCCTTCCCAGCGGCGCCCTGAGGCATCAGAAGGAGCAGGGCGAGGAGAAGCCCGGCCGCTCCGCGCGCCCGAGATCCGCTCCCCCGATGCGAGGCGCGCGGGTCACGATCCATTCTGCACGTCCCCGCGCGGGATGTAGAACTTGAGGCCGAGCGCCTCCGACTCGGCGTCGACGAGACGGAACTCGAAGGTGTGAGGACCCTCGCCGACCTCCAGCATGAAGTGCCTGAGGGCGCCGGGCGTCCGGTCGTCCCGGTCCCGGCACGTGACCGTCTTCGAGGGCGTCGACTCGATCTTGTAGAGGCACTCGGGGACGCCTTCCTCCTTGACGCCGAGGACGTAGGTCTGCTCCCGCACCATCGTGTCGTCGAAGACGAGGCGCGTGTTGACCTTGACCGTCGTCGGACCGACGATGTCGAGGACGACCGGCGACGTAGTAGGTGAGCTCCTTCTCCTTGTGGAGACACGTCTCGACGGAGTGATACCGGCGCGGCGCCACCGACACGCGGCTCGCCTTCTTCTTCGCGCTGACGAAGACGCGCGCGTCGACGGCGTCGGGACCCACAGGTCGCAGGACGTAGGAGTGCGCGCCGGTCGGAACGTCGATGTAGACCCGCCTGATCGCCCCGGGACGGAAGTGGTTCAGAGAGACGTAGAACGCCTCGGTCGAGGGCACGGTGGCGAACTCCTCCGTCGTCTCGAGCGCGCCGTCCCTCGAGACCTCGAGGGCGTAGGTCGCCTGTTCCAGGGGATTCGCCATCCTGAGCCTTGTCAGGATCTTGATCCGCGTCGGTCCCTCCACGGCGAACGTCAGGGGCTCCTCCGCCGTGAGCCGGTAGTAGGTGAGCGCCTTCGACCCCACCTGCATCGACGTCCTCGACGCGTACTCGACCGGGACGATCGATCTCCAGTCGGCCGCGTCCACGGACGCCGACGCGAGAGCCACCACGACGAGCGCCAGTAGTGCGATCCGGGATCCGAGCCTCCACCGCATGGTCTTCCTCCGTGAGCGGGCGCGGCGTCAGCGCGCCTTCCGGAACAGGTAGTGCTTGATGTCGATTCGCACGACCACGAAGATCAGGAGCCCGTACAGAACGGCGAGAATGCCGGCGAGTGGAACGCTGTAGCGGTCGCGCTCGAAGATGTCCCCGTGCCCGACCGCAGGGAGCGTCGCGTTCTCGTCCGCGAGCCCGGCGAGGCCGTAGCGATCGATGAACCAGTCGGCGCTCGGGACGTCGATGACCGGAACGCCGCGATCCGCCATCCGCACCATCGCGCCGCGCCTGGGGAGGTTGCCGAGGTTCGGGCGGCGCGTGAGGCCCGGTCCGAGCTGGTCGCGCATCTGGATGGTACCGATGCTCCCGAGCCCCGAGCCGACGTTCACGTAGAGGTCGTATTCCCCGCCGCGTGCGCGGTCGTCGTAGATCTCCATTCTGAGGTCGATGCTCTCGTCGAGTGACGACGGCACGATCGGGGCGACACCGTTCCGCGCGATCGCGGAGTCGATGACGGCCTGCGCGACCTCGTTCCCCGACGCGCGGTCGCCCCGGCCGCCCCGCGACGCGGCGACCGACCGGCGCCGGATGATCCCCGCATCCTCAAGGATCGTTTCCATGTCGAGCCACGTGAGTTCTGCGTCGTTCGCCCCCCACTGCGACGCGCCGACCGACGTGATCGCCACCGGGGTCGCCCCGACCGTCTCGATCGCGATGAGCGTTGCCGCGTTCAGAACGGGGAACGCGCCCGTCATGCCGACGGCGACGCGATCGCCCTCTCCCACGCCGCCCCGACGCAGAAGCTGCACGAAGACCGCCGCGATGTTCGGGTCGAGCGCGCGGAGCTTCTGCTCGTACCATCCCCTCGACGTCGTGACGCCGCCCTCGACCGCGCCGACGAGACCCGTCATGTTCCGGTCGACCTCGAGGTCGATCTCGCCCCTGAGGGCGAGCCTCGCCGTCCGTATCTCGGACATCGCGTCCTGGGTGCGCTCCGCGGCGGTCATCTTCTGCTCGTAGAACGGCCGCTGCTCCGGGCTCTTGGTGTTCTCCGCCAGCCACGCGAGGACGAGCCCGACGACCGCGAGGGCGACGAGGCTCGCGACGTGTACCCTACCAGGTCGGTACTTCAATGGGCTGTCCTCCCAGCGCGACGATCAGAATGAGACGGACGATGGCCGCCGCCATGAACATCGACATGAGGGTCTGAAGCGCCCCCTGGCGCTCCATCCAGTACGCAATGAGGCCGGGGATGATGTACCCGACCGACTCGAAGCTGATGTACTCGGGCGTGCGCAGGAAGTCGGGCATCGTGAGCCGCCCCCAGTCGCCCGTAACGAGGAAGCTCGCCGACTTCACCTGCACGAGGAACTCGCTCGAGAGATAGCCGAAGAGGAACCCGATCAGGATCACCATCACGAGGTGGCGTCGCCCGTAGATCAGCATGAACTGCGAGAGGAGACGCACGGTCAGAAACGTCAGGATCGCGGCCACGACGGTCGCGACGACCCTCGGAGGATCCGCGAGCGCGACCGCGATGTAGCCGGGCACGACCATTCCTCCCGCCGCGAGCCCGAAGGCTTCGGAGAAGACCAGGCTCATGGCGAGTCCCAGCCCGATGGCAATCGGTATCACTGCGCTTGCCCCCTCATTCTGAAGAGCGAGACGATGCTCCCGCCGGTCCCGCCGATGTTCCCGACCCCGATGACGATCGAGCGCTCGGGCGTCAGCTCGAGAAGCCGCTCGTAGATCTC
>JALGVU010000390.1 GCA_025774545.1 bacterium
AGGGCCATCTCCTCATCAACATGGGCATGGGGGGTGAGCTCCTGCTCGTCCGGTGCGACGCCCTCCCCGAGAAGCGCCAGGTCGTGTTCGAGTTCGCAGACGGGGACTGCCTCTCCGTCAGCTTCTGGTGGTTCGGCCACACCCACTACGCCGCGGAGGGGAAGCTCGGTGATCACGCCATGACGGCGAAGCTCGGCCCGAACGTGCTCGACGTGTCGCTCAAGGACTTCCGAGAGATGCTCGCGGGGCGCCGGGGCAGCGTGAAGTCGTTCCTCCTGAACCAGGAGCGGATCGCCGGGATCGGCAACGCCTACGTGCACGACATCCTCTTCCTCGCGGGGCTCCATCCGCTTCGGACGATCGACACGCTCACCGACGACGACGTGAAGGCGCTCTGGAACGGGATCCAGCGCGGCTTGAAACCGAGTCTCAAGAAGGGCGGCGCGTTCTACGAGAAGGATCTCTACGGGAAGCCGGGCAGGTTCACGATGAAGATGATCCTGATCGGCTACCGAGAGGGGAAGCCCTGCCCGACGTGCGGCGGGAAGATCGTGAAGATCAAGACGGGGAGCACCTCGAGCTTCATCTGCCCGAAGTGCCAGCCCTTGAAGCCGAAGAAGTCGCGCGGGAAGAAGGGCGGGGCGAAGAAGACGGCGAAGCCCGCCGCCCGCAAGAAGAGCAAGGTGAAGAAGACGGCGAAGCCCAAGGCCAGAGCAAAGCGCGCAGAGCCGAAGACGACCCGGAAGGCAGCGCGCGCGAAGTCAAAGGGAACGAAGGCGAAGCCGACGAAGAAGAAGCGGTGAACCGGTCGCGGAGTGCGACCACCTCTCAGGGCAGCAGGGAGACCCCATGACAACAACCCGGCACCCGACGACGAGCGCCGTCGACTGGCTCGCGAGGGCCGTCGAATCCGAGGTGGCATACTCGGTGGCGCGCGGTGGCGCCGCCACGGAGTACGAGAACTTCATCCACGTGCACAACCCGACCGTGCCGGTCGCGGGAGACTACAACCGCACGATCGGAGTCAGGGCGGCCGACCTCGATCAGTTCAGGGGAATCGTCGCCGCGGTCGAGGAGATCCACCGCGACAACGGACTCCTGCGTCCGAACAGTTACGACACCTACCCGTCCGTCGAGGGCGACAACGAGTGGCTTGCGCGGCTGCCCGAGATCGGGCACAGATTCTGGAGCGACGTCTTCTTCCGCGCCGAGGCGATCACCGAGAAGCTCCCTCGAGGGTTCGAGTGGCTCACCATCGGCGAGGACGAGCACATCGAGTGGTGGGACGCCCGCCAGAAGGCCACGGACTACTACGACGAGGCCATGCATGAGATGCTCCTGCCGCTCGAGCGGGTCTTCGTGAGGACCTACCGGCCGCGCCGGCTCCTGAAGGACGGCGAGCTCGTCGGCTGGGTGCACTGCGCGAACCTGGGGAACTACTTCCGGCTCTTCGACGTCGAGATCGACGAGCGCTTCCAGCACCGCGGGTACGGGCGGATCCTCCTTCAGGGCGTGAAGCTCGAGGCGCGCGCGCAGGGCGCGTCGCACATCCTCATCCGGTGCGTCGAGCGCCTGCGGCCGTTCTATGAGGATTCGGGGTTCGTGGAGTGCGGGCGGGGATCGGTCATCAGACTCGACGAGGGAGCCTGAGTTCGTCGGGCGTCCCCGGGAACGCTCCGCGCCTCGCCCTCATTGCGCCGGGGACCGTTCACGCTTCATCTTTCTCGGATCGGGCTGCTGCTGTTCCGCATGACGCAATCCCACGGGAGGAATCGCACGATGGCAGAGCACGGTGAGATCCTGCTCGACGACAGGCTCGACGGCCGGGGAGAGGCCGCGTGGCGAATCCCTCCCGAGCGGTTCGTCGAGCACCCCGAGCACGGGGCCGTCTGTCTCCTCGAGGCCCGCACGGGCGACGCGGCGCTCTGGGAGGCGTGGGCCGGCGACGAGAGCTGGCGGAACTACCGGGTCGAGGTCGAGGTGCTTCCCACCGGCGAGGAGAACGGCTTCCTGGGACTCGACTTCCACGCGCGGGACGACGGCTCCGCGTGCTGCAACCTTCACTTCGGCGCCCTCCCGGAAGGCGGGAAGCGGCGGTTCGAAGGCTGCGCGCGCTTCGGCGAGACGAACACCTCGTGGAAGCTCGGTCCTCTCTCGCAGCGAACGGCGCGGACTCCCGCGGGCGAGTGGCTCAAGCTCCGTCTCGACGCTGGGGAGACGGTCGCGAATCTCTTCGTGGAGGGCGGGGTTGAGCCCACCTTCACGATCTACGATCTGCCGTTTCCCTCTGGGGGCGTGCGCTTCTGGAGCTACTACGCCGCGGCTTATCTTCGGAACCTCCGCGTGACGTCGCTCGCTCGCGACGTCGCTCCCGTTCTCGAGGACGTCTGGGCTCCCGCCGTGGGACCGGGCGTGGTCCGGGAATGGCAGGTGAGCCGGATGTTTCCTCAGGGGTTCGGGGCCGACGATCCGCTCGGCGCGATCGGTTCTGCGGAGCCCCGGTGGCGCGGAGTTTCGGGCGACCGGCGCGGGGTCGTGAACGTCGTCGGAATCGACCCTTCC
>JALGVU010000110.1 GCA_025774545.1 bacterium
TCGCGATGTCACTCGCCGACTGCTCGGGCGGGTCGCACACGAGCAACCAGCCCAGCATCTTCCCCATCATCCGCGTCGCTCCAAGGAACTCGAACAGCATCCCCCAGCGCTCGATGTAGTCCCTGGACTCCGCGGTGGTTCTCTCACCCTCCACAATAGCCTCCTGGTTGCCCTGACGGATACCATTCTGGCGGGTTCCTGATCTCACGTCAAGTCAAAACATTCAGTAATTACTGAATCTACTGATGCGTGCCCCGTGGGCCGGCCGGGAACGGGGCTGTCCAGGGGTGTTGTTGCACAGGCGCCGGAACAGGGGTACACCTCTCGCCTCTCGTGCTTGCACCCCGCGGAGAGCCAACGTGCGCTGACCACGGGCTCACCAGCGTCTTCCCCGCGGCGAGTTTCTCCCCCTGGCGTGCTGAACGGCCTCGTACGTAGCGGGCCCCCGCTACCAACGAAGAACCGCCCGGGCCGCGAGGCTCGGGCGGTTCGCTTGACTGGCCCGTCGGTGGAGGCCGGCGGTCTCGCCTCGTGGACTACTCCCCTCCCATCCCAGGGATCGGGAAGCCCTTCATGGGAAGCGACTGCGGCGTTTCGGTGATGAGGCTGACGGCCTTGTCGCCGTGCGCGAGCAGGACCATCTCGAAGTCCTTCGACGCGCTCTTGACGACCCCGTAGGGCCCGACGTCGGTGCTGACCCAGGCATCGAAGACCTCGTCCTCCGTGGTGAACTGCCAGTGATGCGCCTTGAACGTCCCGGCCGGGACGGTGACCGACTCGACGCCGAGGTCGGCCGGCGTCGTCTCAGACGCCTCGTCGTCCTCGGATTCGGGCATGTCCCCCATCTTCACGCCCATGTCTCCCATCTTCATCATCTGCATGGGCATTTCCATGGCGGGCTCGTCGCCCGACTTCATGATCATTCTCTTGACGCTGTCCTCGCTCTCCGGATCACCGGAGACGAGCGTCTTGGTGATCACCCTCTCTTGCTTCTCAAGCGTCATCACCGTCTCGTACCAGTAGCCGTCGTCCTCCTGACCGACGATCGACACGCGCATGGTCATCGGCTTCTCGCCTTCGGGCGTCACCTGGTACTCGGACCACTGCCCGACGACGGGCTTGAACTCCAGATCGCCCCAGAAGCTCGGGCCGGAACCGGGCCCGAAGCCCAGAGCGTCGATGGTCGGCACCGAGAGCAGCACGACGGAGACGGCGGCACAGATGAGGATCCTCATGGTCATCCTCCTTTGACCTCACGTGGGATCCCGGGCTTCGCACGTCCGGGATCTGTCTTCCACCCCATGGGAAGATGTTACTCCAAGGTGGCACCACAGGCATCAGGAAACTGGCACAGGGCGGAGCCGCCTCGGACTACCGCAGAACTACGACTCGGCCCCCGGCCTCCCCTACCCTGCGTCCTCCCGCCTCGAGCGTAGCGCGTACGAAGTAGACTCCGGAGGGAACCGACACGCCGCGAGCGGTCTTGTCCCAGAACACCGATTGACGGCCTGCGGTGCACTCCCTCTCGCCCAGGTCGGCCATCAGCCGGCCGCTGACAGCGTAGATCCTGACTCCGAGGCGGCCTGGCGCAGGCAGCAGGAAGTCGAGACACGTCTCGCCGGGACCTGGATTGGGCCGCACGCACGCAAGCCGGAAGCTCGGGCCATCGGAAGGCGCCTCGGCGACCGACGTCGCTTCTTCGGGCCGACTCGCGATCGCCAGATGGGTGCGCTTGCGCCAAGGCTCGGTCGCGTCGTGCCCGGCGTTGTGGGCGAGGATGTAGCGATGGTACTCCTCATCTACGAGGAGCGTCGGCGTGCGTTGGAATCCCGCGGCGGGAACGCCGTCGGGAAACTGGCCCGGCGCGATGATGGGATTATCGGGGTGGCCGAACCAGGTGTCGCCCCAATCAGGAGACCAGTAGTACGCCAGGTGCCCGTGGCCGGCGTAGTTCTGATTGGAGACGGTCATCACCATGTGCACGCCGCCTGCGACCGTGTCGCCCGTGCAGTGTGCCTGCCAGGCGCCGCGGAACCCGAAGCCACGCGGCGGCGGCAGCGTCCACCGGTAGGCGGGGTTCTCAGGATCGGAAGGATCGAAGGTCGGCACCGGGTTCTTCACCCAACCAGTCTTCCCGTCCTCGCTGTCGGCGTAGGAGATCCGCCAGTTCCAGTAGGAGCTGGGGGAGCCATGGAGGCCGCGGTAGAAGAGCCGCACCTTTCCCTGCGTCCCCAGCTGCGGAACCCAGACAGGGGTCGGCTCGGACAGCCCGCCCCTGATGATCCCGTTGTTGTTCCAGCCCTTCTCCCACGTGTACTCCGCGATCAGCGCGTTCTCGTAGGTCTGATCAAAGGGCACGCCGATGCTCGGCGGTGTCTCGCTGGTCGCCACCTGGATGGCGCTCTCGTGCCCGGGCAGTCCCTGCCACTCGAGATGCAGGTCCTTGGTCCCCGGCCGCACGGTGTTGTAGAGGAGGTGCTCGCCGGTGGTCGGATGCTGGATGTAGCCGGGCGTATCCGTGTGCTCCCACGCCGGCCCGGGGACCGGTCCGCCGGGCTGGACGAGAGGGGTGAACTTGATCTTCGTCACGGCGTCGTAGCCCAACGCCCAATCGGAGAGCAACGTCTCTTCGTGGGCGCGCTCGGTCATGTAGGTCTCGTGGTAGCTGTGGTAGAGGAGCTTGATCATGCCATCCTGGAGGAAGATGAACTCCTCGCCGACGATGGCGCCCCAATCTCCGTAGAGGTAGGTCTGATACTGGGGGGCATCGGGGTGCGGCGCGGTGATGAAACCGATCGGCTCGAAGTCGGGCCACTCGCCGAGAGGTCCCTGGGAACCGTCCGGTCGCGCGCCCGCGCCGGTCGCTGCTGTCGTGAAACCACACAGACAGCAGATCACCAGTGCAACGGCTGTTGATGGGAAGGTGGTCTTGATCATGAACGACCCCGCGTTCCAGGTTGCTCGATCACGAATCGCGTATCAGCCGCGGGCTCTGCGCGTGACGGGTGCGAGTGCAGTCGGCGTGACAGACGAACAAGTCGGACGCGTCCGGTGGCTAGGCCTCGCGCACCGCAAGCCCAGACAGCTCCAGCACGCGACTCGACCACTCGGCTGCGGCCTTGGCGACCGCCCCCCGCTGTGACTCGTCCTCCCAGAGCTCCGTCCAAGAGTGGCGCCACCGAGAGAGACGCGCTGAAGCTCCGCCAGCTCGGCGAGAGCCTCGAGGGGCACATCACGAGCCGTCCACTCGATGAAGAGCCCGCTCTCGACCACCAGACGCGACACCACGTCCGAGTAACCGGCTCGGCGAGAGAGAGAGCCAATGCGCGCGAGGTTTGCCGCGAGCCCACCCAGTCGGATGTCAATCCCGTCCTCGAGATACCGCTCGCGGATGCTCGTCCAGTCGCTTATACACCTCCAAGAAGGCCGACCTCGGGCGTGGAGCCCAGCGAGTCGGGTGGGTTCGACTCTCGATTCCTGCCGGGCATCCAAGCTCCTCCGGTTCAAGTACAGAACAGCTGCGCCGGACCCCAGGCCGCTCTGCCTGACTACCATTATAGACGATCGCACCTCCCGTCGGCGAGTGGAAGCCCAACTCCCCGAACAGCCCGTCTGCCCCCGATCTCGGGCGTTTCCCCTGAACCCGACGCGAACGGCCGGTCTGCCCCCGCTCTCGGGCATTCCCCGTGGGCCGACGCTCACAGGCACCAGGACGCGGCACGACCCCGCGAGCCACGGCGGCAAAGGCCGCGCCGAGCTCTCGTCCGCCGATGAGCTCGAGCTCCAACGACTCGCGACCTTGGGGTACATCGCAGGGTCCGAGCCCGTGACGGAGCGGAACGGCGTCGTGACGTTCGACCGGGACGCCGCGTTTCCCGGACTCACGCTCTACACGTGGTCGGAAGGCCCCGTGGCGATCCTCGTCGACATGGAAGGCAACGTCGTCCACCGATGGAGCCACCCCGGCTGCAAGTCGTGGGCAAGGGCGCACGTCTTCGAGAACGGGGACCTGCTCGTGATCACGATCGCGTATCCCCATCTCATCAAGATCAGCAGCACGTCGGAGCTGATCTGGGAGTGGAACAAGGCGACACACCACGACTTCGATGTACAGCCCGACGGCACGATCGCCGTCCTGGTGCAGGAGAAGGCATCCCGCCCACACATACAGGGCGGCGAGCCCTTCCTGGCGAACAGCGTCATACTGCTCGACCCCGAAGCGAATCCGACGAGGCGCGTCTCGATTCTCGAGGGGTTTGAGAGCTCGAAGTCGTACTCGAACTGGCTGGATGACCACCCGCTCCCTGACGACCGCGATCCGTTCCACGCCAACTCGGTCGAGATCTTTCACGAGAACGGGCGCATGTTCGCGCTCGTGTCGCTCCGGAACATCGACACCGTGGCCGTTCTGGACATGGAGGTCCGCCAGATCGTGTGGGCCACGACGGGTCCGTGGCACAAGCAGCACGAGGCTCAATTCCTCGGACCCAATCTGCTGCTCTTCGACAACCTCGGGCTCGGCGAGCAGTCGCGAGTGCTCGAGCTTGACAGGGAGACCTTCGAGGTCGTTTGGTCTTTCACAGAGCCCGGGTTCTTCACGAAGCGGGCGGGCGCGCAGCAGCGCCTGCCCAACGGGAGCACGCTCATCACCGAGTCGGACAACGGAAGACTCATCGAAGTCACCCGCGAGGGGCGCATCGTGTGGGAGTTCATCAACCCCACGTCGACCCACGTGGACGGACGCGAGGTCATCCTCGGCATAGCCCGCGCGCAGCGTCTTCCCGCCGACTTCCCGGTGGATTGGGCCACGGGAGGAGAACACCAGCAACTTCTGGAAGCGGATGCAGAGCCGTGACGATGCTCGACTCACGGGCTCGCAGGTCCAGGCGGCCTGTGTTCTCGAGGAGCGCGTTGCGAGCGATCAGAACTGCGACGCGCGCGCCGCCGCCGGGCTCGAGGCCGCAGCGAGAGCAGCCGCCTCTGTCGTGAACCCGGGACCCTAGTCCATCACGACGCACGGGACGATGGCCGTCCCCTCCAACCACTTGAGCACGACGGCGGAGTCGAACTCCATCACCCAGACGTGTTGCCACGGAAGGAACTCCCTGAGGTAGAGCTCGCCGTCGTCCATGCTGACGCTGGCCCCCTGGAAGTGCGGTCCCGAGTGAAGGAACCAGAGGTCACCGTTCGGCTCGAGCCGCAGCAGGCCGATGTGCCCCCACCAGCTCTCCAGCCCCAGAAGATAGAGCCCCGGCCCCCGCTCCTCCAGACGGGCGCTGACACCCTCCCACGCAAGCACGTCATCGGGCACGCATCCGCCAACAGACTCGAGGAAATCCCGCGGCGCGAGATAGGCAAGCCACGTCCCCGCCCGCTTCTGTGTGTTGAAGCCCGCGTCCTCGAGCAGCTTCTGGATGAAGTGCCCGCAGGCAACAGGTCTGTCGAGGCTGGGGGCCGGCCCGGGAACCCCGAAGAAATCCCATCCGACCCCGAGCCAGGATGGGAAGAGCATGTCGCCGATGATGGCCTCGAGATGCTCGCCGGCCACTTCGAGAATGCGACCGCGCTCCGGACCCGGCGACGCCGAGCGATACCTGGTCGCGAGCTCGTCGCGCTTCCGGTCAATGGCCTGAAGGAGCTCGCCGTATCTGCTCGAGGGATCGGTCAGCGGTGAGCCCGAAGGGAGAGGGTCGAGGGCGAGAGCCAACATCTCGTGTCCGGGCAGAGCCAGTCCCTCAGTCCTGAGGGAATCCAACCACGCTGCGCAGCCCGTGCTGCCCGGCATCGAGGCGCCTGCCTCGGCGGACACGCCGCCTGCGGCAACGAGTGCCGGCAGAATGAGCGCGAGGGTGATCAGTCGCGTCCGCACGCGGTGCGTCTCCTTCTCGGTTGCCGATCCACGCCAAGCCGTCCTCGCCCGAACGCAGAACCCATGACCCACGCCAGGCTGACTGCCTCGTTCACGTGGTCGTGGAAGCGACTGGAACGCAGCCTTCCTACCTGTGAGGAGCAACGGTACGATGAACGAGCTCTTGATTGTGTGAATCGAGTCAGCCCCAACCACACGGCCCCCGGGCTCAGAGGCCGCGTGTGCAACAAGCACCGCCGGCAGGAAGAGACCGATCTAGAGCGTGAGTCTTCCCAGACCCGACCAGACGCGGCTCCGCTCCCCGCAACGTGGCAGCCTGCTGCCGGCGGCGCCCACGTACCGAAGGCGCGGCGACATCAACGCTCAGCGTGGCTCTCCTGTCGCGCCCTTGCTCCTGGCGACCCCGTATCGAATGGCGTCGACGGGGCAGACGTTCAGACAGCGAGCACAGCTGAAGCAATCTGCCGCCAGCCTCCTGGCGTAGACTCGACCTTCTGCAGCTTCCAGAGGGCACGCCTTGATGCACGCGCCGCACTCGGTGCACCGCTCCTGATCAACTCTGACGCGGGCGATGCTGAACCGCTCGACCATCCACGAAAGGAAACCGAAGGGGCAGATGAGCTGACAGAAGGGACGGTAGACGAAGACCGCCGCCACCAGGGCGAGCAGGATTGTCGCCAGAATGCTGATCGTCTCGAAGTCGAAGTTGAACAGGCCGAACGGGTTCAGGTAGTGGTATATGACCGTGCCCCTGCGCCCTCCGATGGCGCCGAACAGGAAGAGCAACATGGCGACGAAGAGACCTGCTCGGATCGCGTTGGTCAGAACGAACGGGAGCTTCCGACGCTTGGTCCTTCGGAGGATGGGGATGCTGTAGAACAACTCCTGCAGGGAACCGAAGGGACACGCCCAGCCGCAGATCATCTTGTTGCCGACTATCGCGAGGGCAACGAAGAAGAGGAAGGCGATGACCTTGGCCGCTGGATCGGGATACAGTCCCACCATCGACTTGAAGATCTTCACCGCGCCCTCCATCGGGTTCGGTGACTTCCCCAGGACGAACCCGGTGACGACCACAGAGAGGATCAGAGAGACGACGTACGGCGTCCGGGGATACCATTCGCGCCTGTGCTCGACATCGGACGAATCCGGGCGTCCCAGCCTGGTGAGAAAGACGAGACCAAACACCACCAACGCAACGAACACGTAGTACTTGAGCGTCGCGTCGCGATGAGAGAGAAGGTGCTCGGTAACATGCTCGAGCTCTTCGGGCGCGACGCCCAGCGCTCCGAGAGGCGTTCGTTTGGGAACATCGAGCGGCAGTCCGAGTTCGCGGGCGAGGGCCTTGCCCGTGACGTTCAGCTCCGGAGCGATCTCACCAATGGACATGTCAACGCTGAAGCCGACCGAATCGCCTGCGCCGCCGGGCGGGTTCGCGAGAACTCCGAAGCCCACGGTCATCAGGGCGGTAGCTGTGGTCCCGAGAAACCACGAACGTTGCCTCACTGAAAGCCGTGAGAACCACTGTCCGAGTCCCATCGTTCCTCCGTCTCCGGCGCGCAGGGCAGGCGGCACACTTGCCGGGACGCGCGCCGCCACCGCAGCCCTCCCGCAGCGCGATCCATCGATTCCCAGGATCTCCCCCGAGCGTCCTGCCCCTTACGATAACCCATGCGGCAGGAGATCCCCTGGGCTTTTCGACAAGGAACCGTGCCAGTCGAGAGCTTGGGTTCCGCCGGTGCATGGAGGACGCTCGCTACCTGGCGCTGAGGTCGTCAAGCATGAGTCCCCGTCCTCTCACGGAGCGGCTTCGTGAGCTCACATCCAGCCCCTTCCGGCGGTGCTGGTCGCCCCTCTCCGGTCTGACAACGGCGCCACCCCGCTGCCGCGCGCTCACGGGCGCCCGAGCCCCCTGATACCTGGAGCACCTCTCCCTCCGTACCTCTGTGGCCGCTGGGTTACCGGCAGGAGTTCCCCCACCACGTCGGGAGTGGCCTCGCGGCCCGCCTCGTTTCTTGACACTCCTGCTTGACTTACACCCCACTAATGCGGTATCCTGTAGCGGTCCTGGTTCGCACTGGTGCTCGGGGGGTGCCCCCAGAGGCACCTTCGTTTCGGTAGAAGGAGGCGCGCGTTATGAGAAGCGGATTCTCGACGAGGATGCTCGCTCGGATTCTGATCATCGCATGCTGCTTGGCAGTCCTCCCGGCTTCGCAGGCCGGCGCCGTGCTACTGACAGACGAGGAGCTCTACTTCGACCCGGAGAGCGCGGATCACGACTTCTACCCCCGCGTTCTTCTGCCCGACCTTCAGATCGAGAACAGCCACATGTGGGAGGCGGACGGCGACCCCATCGTGGACGCCGACATCCTGCCCGTTCTGAAGCCCGGGCCCTATCCGATAGGCTACGCCTTCAGCCAGAGCGACTACGAGCAGACCCCGAACGTCGACTACTTCGCCGACCTCACCGACGGCAACCTCACTGCGACGTTCTTGGCGTCCGCCCAGTACCTGGTGCGAATCCACCGAGACTCCACCGAGACAGCGGGGCCTCCGAGATCCACACCGTGCTTGCTGAAACCGGGCTGCTCGAGAAGCCCGGAAGCGAGGATCCGACGGGCCCCAGCGAGAAGATCAGCGGTCCCGAGGGCGACCTGATCCTCGTGGCCGAGGGCGACGCCACGCTCGACAAGGCCGCCGAGAACATCACGAACGAGGGCAAGACGGTGGAGAGGACGGACAGCGTTCAGTCCACAATCGACAAGATCCGGGCCGCCTCCCAGGCGGCAGGAGAGAAGATACACGTCGAGCTCGTGGGGCATGGCGCTCCCGGCGAGATCAGCATGAACAACCAGCACTGGGAGGACGAGAACGCCATCGGGCCAGACGGCGACGACATCCGAGCCTTCCAGGATTCCATCGACGCGTGGGTCGACGACATCTCGATCTTCAGCTGCCGAGCCGCCGAGGGGGCCGAAGGAGACACGCTTCTTCAGATACTCGCCAATTCCATCGGCCACGCGAGTGGCTGGACGGTGACCATTACTGTGGAGGACGGCTACTTCAACGTGAAGTTGAGGGCGGAGCCGGAGGATGCGTTATCGACCTCGATCGATGACTCGCCCCTTGAGAGAACCTGGGGTTGGATCAAGAGGCTGTTCCGCTAAGCCTCACTTCGAACTCAGTATCGGGAACCCGCTCCTTCACGGGGGCGGGTTTCCCATTGGGGCGTCGGCCACCATGGGGCCGTCGATCACTGGGGCCGTCGATCACCGGCGGTCGTGCTCCGTCACCACACCCGATCACGGCGGCTTCGTCTTGCCCCGCGCCTTCCCCTCCGGCATACTCACCGCGTCCCGATCCGCGCATGCGGCGACGAGGGCCCGCTCTGGGTTCACACTCAGGAGGAGGAGACGATGGCCGACGACTTCGCTACGCGTGTCTTCGCACACGGGAGAGCCTTCCGGAACTTCATGCGCCTCGTGCGGTACGAACGAACCGCGCCCGGCTCTGTCTCCCTCGCGCGGAAGCTCTGGGCCTGGCGGCGGGGATTCGTCAGCAGTCATACGGAGTGCTACTGCCTCAGCGATGACAACCTCGACCTGTACGTCTCCGACTGGGCCCGCTTCATCAGGACCCCGACCATCAACGGGCGGTTCGCTCCCACGCTGAACAACAAGATCGCGTTCTCGAGAATCCTGGCGAGCTACGGCTGCGACGTCCCGGAGTACTACTGCATCATCCGGGGCGGCGTCATGCCGGCACCGAATGCGTACGCCCGGCGACGTCCTCGCCGCGTGCCGCGAGGGCAGGCACTTCGTCGTCAAACCGTCGAGCGGTGGAGGGGGCGTCGGCGTGAACGTCCTGCGGGCAGAGGGCGAGCGGATCGTCGTGAACGGCGAGGAGCGCCCGGACGAGGAGGTCGGCGCGTTTCTCGATGGGCTCGAGGAGGCCGTCATCTGCGAACACATCCAGCAGCACGAGTACGCGCACACGATCTTCCCGCACTCGGCGAACTCGCTCCGGATTCTCACGATGTGGGACTACGACGAGAACGAGCCGTTCATCGTGCATGCCGTGCACCGCTTCGGCACGCGCGCCTCGATTCCGGCCGATAACTCGAGCCAGGGCGGGGTGTTCTGTCACGTCGATCTCCCGACCGGCGAGCTTGGGTCGCTGATGAGGGGACGGATCGCGAACGACGTGCGGACCTACGATCAGCATCCCGATACCGGCGAGCAGGTCGCGGGCACGAGGCTTCCGAACTGGGACCTCGTGAAGACGCGGCTCGTCGAGATCTGCCGGGAGATGGCGTACATCCCGTACGTCGGGTGGGACGTCCTCATCACGCCTGCGGGGTTCACCGTGTTCGAGGGCAACAGCTACCCATCGCTCGGGTACCAGATTCTCCAGCCGCTCCTCGCCGACCCGCGCGTGCGAGCCTTCTACGAGCGCTTCAACGTGATCTAGGAGATGCCGCTCGCCCGCTCCGCCCCGCGTCGTGGAGGCGGCACCCGACCGTCGAGAGCGAACCGCCCGCGCCGCGAGGCTCGGGCGGCTCATGCGACGAGGCCGCAGCCAATGGCGGCGGCCTCGTCGGGTGCGGTGCGTGCAGGTTAGAGACTGAGGAGAAACGACACCTTGGCCACGAACACGGGGTCCAGGTAGTCGTCGACCCCATCCTGCCTCACCATCGGCTGGGGGAGCGGTAGTCCCCGCCCTCCGTGCCCACTCGCAGCTGGGCGCCCTGCGCGATGAGCCGAACGAAGCTCGAGCGTGAGATGAGCCAGTCCGACCGGATCCGCTCGACGACCCAGTCGATGTCCTCGTGGTCGCGCAGCGCCACGCCACTTGACCGGAGGTCGATCGTCACGCGCTCGTGTGGCTGGAAGCACGCCACCGCGTCTCCGCGGTAGTAGGTCGAGTTGTGGTAGTCGCCGAAGCGGACCCCGACGACGTAGCCGCTCCAGGCTCCGAGATTGGTCGTGAGCGTTGCCCCGCCCGTCATCGACCCAGGGTACTCCGGGTAGTCGATCTCGTTGTGCCCGCGGTCACCCCGGACCTCAAGATTGAGCTTGTTCGTGAAGACGGTCGAGAGAACGCCGCCCGCGTACCAGTAGTCGTTCCCCCCGTCCGTGCCCTCGTACTTCCCACCGAACACATCGAAGCCGATCTCGTCGATGCGCTCGCCGTCGAGCCGGAACGTGCGATCGAACTCGGCGGACCCGCCGACTCTGCCGCGACGATCGACCACGACGAAGCCGGTCTCGGGAGCGAAGTCCTCGCCGATCCACTCGAACGAGGCATCGAACTGGTACTCCGTGCGCTCGTAGTCGAAGCCGAGCCAATACGCGCCATCCTCGCCGATCTCGCCCGGGTTGAACGAGCGCGCCGCCATGGCGGTGCCCCTGCCGTGTGCGAGCACAGGACCGTGAAGGGTCGCGGCTGCGACGCGGCTGTAGTCGGCGTCGCCGCGCTCACGCGCCGCGTAGTAGCCGCCGAGCGACGCGCTGCCGAACACGTCCTGCTTGAGCGCGACGGCCGTGTAGTCGCTCTCGACCGTCGGAAGGGGACTCCCGTACTCGTCTGTGATGACACCGGCGTCGGCCGTGCGCGGGAGATCATCGGAGCGAACGTAGAGGGCGCCGAAGTTCATCGATCCGGCTCTCCCACCCGCCTTCGCGCCGTAGGCAATGTCCTCCATCCTCCGCGTGTAGAGGATGCTGAGCGGCGTCTGGAAGACCTCCATGCCCTCGGCGAAGAACGGCCGGCGTTCGTCGAGACTCAACTCGTCGCCGGTCAGGTTGATCCGGTTCGGGTCACCCTCGATCTGGGCGAAGTCGGGATTCAGTGTGCCGGAGATCGTGAGTGTGGGAAGCGGAACCCATTCGACGTCCAATCCCGCGTCGGGGTGAACGTCCCACTCCGAGCCGTCGGGCTCGAGCGGGTACTCGTGGATGTCCGCCTCGTCGTACCGGCCGACGCCGGACAGGGTGACGTCGAGGCCGCGCGACGCGTGCAAGCAGGAAATCCCACAGAGGTCGCCGTAGTGAGAGGGATCGAGGATCTCGCCCTCGTGATGCACCCATCGCGAGTCCTCGCGGCTCGGCGTCGCGTGCCTGATGAACTCGGCGCCCCACACCATCGAATCCCCCGGCACGAAGCGGAGCGCCGACATCGGGATCGCGAACTCGGCGGTCCACCGATCCTCGTGCCGCTCCGCCGCGACGTCCCAGACGGCGTCCCACGCCATCTCCTGCGATTCCCCCGCGTCCGCGACGCGCAGATCGAGCTTCGTGCCTGCCATGTTCGCGGCAAACGCGTAGCAGCTACGCTGATCGTGGTAGGTATCGAGGAGAACGGCGACGCAGTCGTCGACCTCGAACATGCTCCCCGCGTCCCGCTGAGTGATCGCCGCCGACACGGCGTCCATGCGTTCCTCGAAGCACACGAATCCCACGTAGATGTTCTCGTCGTCGAAGCAGACGCGGACCTCCGTGGGCTGTGTCGGTGCCACTCCCCTCGACACATCGAAGAAGCCCCGCGCGGCCTCGCACGCCGACCAGCAGGCGTCATTCCAGGGGACCATCGACGGCCGGTGGCGGGGACGCCCTGACTGCCTCGATCGATCTGTCGGTGAATGCTGCGGTGGGCCTCGCTGCCGCGCGGGTCAACGGAGCAAGGAGGAGACACACGGCGAGGATGACGATGCTCGCCGTGCGGCTTGGCGTCGATTGCGGGCTCCTCATGGCCGGCCGCCCTTCCGGGCCCGCAGACGCGAACCCGCCGTGGCTCAGGATCGGGGGAGACCTGGCCTCGGTGCTGGGCGGCAAGAGCCGGCGGGTCTCGCTCCCGGCTCATCGTGCCGCCACGCAATGGGACCGCCGGGCCTTCGAGTGGGTTTCGTGGGAAGCCGCCTTCCAGCCGCCGACGGTTCAACCGCGATCGAGATCCACTAGTCCGGGGGTGGCACCCAGCGAGGATTCAGCCGTCCGATCTCTGTAAAGCACACCTCTCGGAAGTGGACCTGCTGCGGGGAGAGGCTATCCGCGAGCATCTTCCGCCAGGTGAGGGCGCCGAGCGAGAGGCTCCAGACGACGAGCACGGTCAGAACGACGAAGGCGAGCGCGCGGGACCTCCTGTGCAGGCGCAGGATCAGGTGGGACGCCAGAAGACACACGCCGACCGCTGCAACGTACAGGTATCTCCGCTGCCACCAGCCCCTGTCCCACACGAACATCAGGACGGCGGGCGGGAGCAGGTACAGGTAGATCCAGGCGGCGGACAGGGCGCGAAGCGGGTGCCGCCTTCGGAGCACGAACGCGACGCAGAGCGTGACAACAGCGCCGATCCAGAAGTGATTCGATGCGAGGGCATCCACAAGATCCACCAACGCCGACCCGGCTCCCGCCGCTGCGGCGCTTCCCCGATTGACAGGGACAAGCATGAACCCACTCATTCCCACCTCGGTGCTGCAGAACCGACCGAGCACCCCCGGGAGGAAACCGAGAAGCACGAGGACGATCAGCGACACTCCCAGGACCCTGCTCGTCTCGCGCGTCCAGCCGTGGCGCCCGAGCAGAGCTTCCCCCGGCAGTCCGTGCTCACGATTCCTCAGGGGAACCATGAATGGGATCAAGGCGGGAGCCACGGCCACGAATTCGTGCGAGGAGGCGGCCAGGATGAACAGGACCAACGCGCTCGCCCGCCGTCCCCTCCAGAGCATGTCGAGCGCGGCCAGCAGCAGCGCAAGCGCGATCAGCATGGTGATGTTGGTGATGGCGTGCACCGCCGGGCCGTAGGCTCCGAACCCCACGGCGAAGAGCACGCCCGCCCAGACTCCCACCAGGCGCGAGGAACTCCATTTCTCAGCGAGGCGAGCGACGTACACGGAGCAGATTGCGTGAAGGAGGATGGCGACGAGATGGAAGGGCCAGGCCCGAACGCCCCACGCCGCAAGCCCACCCATGATCGCGAGCTTCGGAAGCGGCCTGAAGACGCCACCGATCCACGGAGTCAGGAATCTCGACGCATCCTGGAGATTGAGCGCCGCCTCGCGGATCCTAACGAGTTCGTCGCCCCAGAGCGGGATGACGACCCCGGGGATGTGGACCGCCGCGGCAAGAAGCCCGATCAGCAGCGAGGATCGCTCTCTCATAGGCTTGGCCTCCCCGACGTGCTCCCGCCCAGACCTTCTTCTACGTCTAGGTGGAGACCGAACGGCCGTTCCCCACTCGCAATCAAGCGGCGACGGCGTCTGGAGACTCTGCTCGAGGTGGGCTTGACTACGCGGCGGTGGAACGGGAGTCCGAACCACACGCGTTAACGAAATAGTACCAGACGAACGCTCACAAGACAATCATATAACTGAAGTAGTGATGTGTTAGATGCGTGGCACGGGATGACTATTCCGTGCAGCACAAGGGAGCCTCCCTGCCCATCGCGACCGCCCACGCGCTCCCGAGCGGAGTCATGGCCGAGCAGGTCGACCCGACGACGGGTGCTCCCCTGTCGGTCAGCCCTCTCACGTGGAGCCACGCCACTCTCGCACTCGCGGTGCGCGAGTTCGTGGCCCGGCAGCAGGAGCTTCCCGGCTAGGACCGGGGCCGCAGCAACCGACCGGGCGGGCGGCCTCGTAACGTCCCCCTCTGCCTCCGGGCGGCTCCTCGGCCGGCGCGCAGAATCTGCGCGGCAGCCCGAGCGAAGGGGAGACAACCGCGAAGAGCCTGCGCACCCGTGGGTGTCTCACGCGAGGCGATCGCGCGCGCGTCGCCGACAATCTGCGTCGGTAGCGGGAGTTACGCACGAGCGCGGCGATCTTCGGCGACGGTCGCCACGCGGAACAGAGCTTGCTCAATCTGAAGGCAGGTGCAGCATCATGAGCGGGTCCACCGAGGAGGAAACGATGACAACGCGCACGCCTTCATCCCGAGCGACCGCGGGGCACGACGGTCTCGTCGCGGTCGCCGTCGTGCTGACGCTCACGGTCGGCGCGAGCGTCGCGCTCGGAACCGGGGGCTACCCGATCGTCGATACCGGCCAGACGCTCTTCTACGACGACGCCGTCGTTGTCGCGGAGCCCGCACCGGCGGATGCCTTCTACGGGCAGGACGCCACATACGACGGGAACCAGCCGAGCCACACGCTCGCCACCGACGGGCTCACCGTCTACGACGGCGTGACCGGACTCACGTGGGTGGCCTCCCCGGACACCGACGGGGACGGGATCCTCGAGTCCCCCGACGACAAGCTCTCGTGGTGGGACGCGATCGGCTTCCCCGCGACACTGAACGCGGAGAGCGTCGGTGGCTACGACGACTGGCGCCTGCCATCCATCAAGGAGCTCTATTCGCTGATCGACTTCAGCGGCACCGACCCCAGCGGCTACACGGGCGGCACGTCAGGGCTCGTCCCCTTCATCGACACGGACTACTTCGCGTTCGAGTACGGAGACGAGAGCGCCGGCGAGCGCGTCATCGACTCCCAGTACTGGACGACCACGGAGTACGTGGGCACGACCATGAACGGCGACCACACCGTCTTCGGGGTGAACTTCGCCGACGGGCGCATCAAGGGCTACCCGACGTCGGATCCGATGAGCGGTGGAGACAAGCTCAACTTCGCCCAGTGCGTGCGCGGCAATCCGGACTACGGCTCGAACGAGTTCGTTGACGACGGAGACGGCACCGTCACCGACGCGGCCACGGGCCTCACGTGGATGCAGGGCGACAGCGGCGAGGGGCTCACCTGGGAGGACGCCCTCTCGTACGCCGAGGAGCTGACCCACGCGGGCCACGACGACTGGCGTCTTCCGAACGCGAAGGAGCTTCAGAGCATCCTCGACTACACACGCTCGCCACAGACGACGGATTCCCCGGCCATCGACCCCATCTTCGACTGCACCACGATCGCCGACGAGGGCGGCGACACGAACTACCCCTTCTACTGGGCGGGCACGACGCACGCGAACTGGACCACGTCGCCGGGAGGGATGGGCGTCTACGTCTGCTTCGGGGAGGCGCTCGGGTGGATGCAGCCGCCGTTTCCTCCGGGCACCTACGTCCTCATGGACGTCCACGGCGCTGGCGCGCAGAGGAGCGATCCCAAGACCGGCGACCCGGACGATTGGCCGCACGGCAACGGGCCGCAGGGCGACGTCGTCAGAATCTACAACCACGTGCGCTGCGTGCGGGACGCCGACGACACCGGGATCGATGACGGGGAGTCGAGCATCGAAACCTCGCTCCGCTTCCACCCGAATCCATTCACCGACCGGACGGAGATCGCGCTGGCACTCCCTTCCGGAGTCGAGAAGGCGACCTGCCGCATCTACACTCCGAGCGGACGGCTCGTGCGAACACTCAGTCAGAGCGCCGCGAGCGACGGCGAGGTCGGATTCTCGTGGGACGGAACCTCGGACGACGGAGA
>JALGVU010000391.1 GCA_025774545.1 bacterium
GCCCGCCCTCGCATCATCGTGATAGCCGATCTGCATCGTCTCGGGCTGTCCGTAGGCGTCGGGCCGGAGGTACTTCCCTGCCTCCGAGGACGGCTTGGCGTGCTCGGCTTCAGGACGCGCGAGACGCGTTCCGGGATCGTCCCTGAGGCCGGTCACGGTCCACGAGATCTTCATGCCGGGCTCCCCGCCGGCGACCCTGAAGCGGTTCGCCGTGATCTCGTCTGCCACGTAGACCGGCGCGAACGCCCCGACGCACGTGAGCTGGTAGCGGAAGTCGCGGTTCATCGCCTCGAACCAGTCGGGAAGCTCGACCCACGCCTCGCCGCGGACATCGAGCACGGCGTTCCCCGTGTAGACGTTCGTGAGCTCGTCCGACCCGACGGAGAAGTGGTCGAGGTACGAGTCGGCCGGATCGAGCGGGTGATCGATCCGCACGGCAGAGACGTCGCTCGTGATCGCGCCGGTGGCGTGGACGTCTCCAATGAAGTAACCCGCGTAGTTCGTCCCGCTGACCGAGGAGGCAGTCCCGTAGATGCCGTAGTTGGTGCCGCCGTTCGCCGCAGTGCCGGAGACACCGTACATGATAGAGCTGCCCCCAGCGCCCCTCGCGTAGCCGTGTAGCCCGTAGCAGTAGTCGGGAAACTGAGATGTCGTCGAGGACCGCCCATAGACACCCGTGTAGCCGCCCTCGAAGTAGCCGCCGTAGCCCCAGGCGTCCTGCGGCTTCGAGTACCCGTAGACACCGACGGCGTCATCAGCACCGCTGGTGGCCGTGCACTCGGCATGGAGCACGTGCGTGGAACCCGAACCGTTGTCCGTTTCGAACACGCCGGCACGGGTCTCGTTGCTCACGACGGTGAGCGGGGCCGACGGGGTCTTCGTGCCGACGCCGACGCGATCGTCGGGGCCGCCGACGAAGAGCGTGGGCGTGGTCTGGCCGAACCCGACCATGAATGAACTCGGGACGTCGTTCACGAGCGGCGTGATGTCATCGACGCCATGTCCGAATACGTAGGTGTGGTACTCCTGGGCGATTGTGAATCGCCCGGCGGAGAGCGATGCGTACCCTTCGGCCCGGGTCTCGACGCCGAGCGCCGTCGAGTAGTGCCCGATGGCCCTGTTGAAGATCCCAAGCGCCGATGCGTCTCCGGTTGCCCTCGTCCGGTCACCGAGCGCGACCGACCTGTCGCCGATCGCCTTGGCCCCGTACCCGAGACCGATCGAGTGCATGCCAACGGTGTCCGGGGCCCAGGCGTCGGCCTCCTCCGCGCCGGCACGGAGCGCCATCTTCGACTGGTCCCAGAAGAGCCCACCGTCGGCATCGAGGCCGTGGAATCGCACGTCGTGCCCGGACCCGGCCGATCCGACGAGCACGTTCCCGCGGACATCGAGGAGTGCCTGGGGCGAACTGGTCGCAAGTCCGAGCCTGCCGACACCGTCGAAGTAGAGGTGACTGCCCTCTGGGTCGTCGGAATAGAAGATGACATCCTCACCGCTCCCCGGCGCACCCACCCGGACGGTTCCCCGAACGTCGAGCTTGGCCGCTGGGTCGCTCGTGCCGATGCCGACGTCGCCGGGGACGGCGGAGTACATCTCGGTTCCCGACACGGTCCAGTCGCCGTCTGTGCCCACTTCGGGAGGCTGGTCCCAGTATGCACTCCCGTTCATGTCCGACGTGAAGATCATGCCGTCACTCGCTCCCGTCGTCATCGTGAACCCATGCACCATCACGACGCCGGACACGTCCAGCTCCGCCTGCGGTGTGACGGTGCCGATACCGACGTAGTTGTCGGGGCCGCCGGCGAAGATGAGCGGGTACGTGCTGTTGAAGCCTAGGGCGAGCGAGTTCGGCGTGTTGTTGATGAGCGGATTGCTCTCGTCGACACCCGTGCCGATGACGATGCTCTTGGAAGCCTGCGCCGCTACGTTGTTCCCGATCGCGATCGCGTCGTTCCCGGTCGCCTCGCTTTCGTTCCCGATTGCGAGAGCTCTCAGCCCCGCGCGTGTGTACGCACCCAGCGTTAAGCTTCGCCACCCGTACGACTCGCTCGACAAGCCGATTGCGATCGCGTAGTCCTGACCGGCCGTCGCAGCATGTCCTATGGCCACGGAACTGATGCGATCTGCCCTCGGGTTGTACCCGAGACCGATCGAGGCCGCGCCGATGTTGGCATCGTCCCACTGGTCGGCGCTCACGCGTCCCGCCCGAAACGCGGCCTTCCTCGGATACCAGATCATCCTCGCCCCTGCCCCGGACGTCGCGAGCGTCGCACCGGAACCGTGCGTTCCCTTCGCGATGATGCCACCGTCGTCGTCGAGCGTGAGCTTAAACTCGGGGTCGATCGTCCCGATTCCGACGTTGCCGGGCACCGCCGCGGTCATGTCGTCGCCCACGATCAGCCAATCGCCATCCTCGCCGACGTCGGCGTACTGCGCGCGTCGCGCGTACGGCGCGGACGTGAGTTCGATGCGGGGCACGAGCTCCGCCTCGCCCTCAAGGGAGATCCCGAGCCAGTACGTCTCATCGAACGGGAGATCGAGCGGCGTCACGATTCCGAGCGTCGCATTGAGAATGGAAGCGTCGATGATCACCGTCTGGGTCTCTTCCCAGAGCGCTGAGCCACCGGTGTCCACGTCGTACAGCCTGCACGTGATCTCGTAGAAGCCGAGGGGAACCGGATTCCCGTCCGGGTCCGTGACGACGCTCTGGAAGCTCATGGTCGAAGGCACTGCCGCGGTGGCCGGGATCGTCGGAATCCCGGTCAGCGCGGCCAGCGCACAGACGATGACGAGCGGTCTCATCGTGCTCTCCTCTCCTGCTCGTTCGCGAGCAGACGCGTAGGCCAGGGATGGGCCGCCGCAGACGCGGCTCCACCGGACACGGGCAGATGAGCAGACACCTCCAGCCCACGCGGCCCGACCGAGCCGTCAGACGCATTCAGGAAACTTGGGAACGCGGTCATGATAGCACAATCACGGCCATCTGCCAAGCACAACTGACGACCCGTCGAGAATCGCCCGCGGGAATTGATGGCAACGATCGGAAGAGGCGACACGAGGAAACGGGCGAGCGCGCTTCGGGAGAGGCTCGGCCGGCCGGGCGCGCAACGCGCGAGCGCGAACCTTGGACTGACGAACGATCAGCGCAGAGGACGACGCGGCGTGGTGTCGCGGCGATCCCCGATGGAGATCTTACGATCGCGCGTCGGTGTCTCGGTCGCCGACCGGCGCCATCTTACGCCGTCGCCGCCAAGTCAGGTCGCCCGTTCGATGGACCCGCCGGCCGGAGGACCCCAGCTAACGCTTGACTTCGCCCGTCCGATGCGTGACAATCAGAGGCTGCGTTGCTACTCGAACGAAGGCAAGGGAACCCCATCGTAGGAAAGGAGTATCCGCATGGCAGGACTTCTCAAGCAGAAGCTCGCCCAGCAGATTCCAGGGCTCCGCGAGGAGGCCAAGAGCCTCGCCAAGGGACACGGCGACAAGGTCATCTCCCAGGTGACCGTGGCGCAGGCGTTCGGCGGCATGAGGGGCGTCTTCTGGCTCCTCCTCACGGGCGACATGCCGAGCGAGGCCGAGCTCAAGGACCTCCAGGGCGAGTATCAGAGCCACGCCGACGTCCCGCAGTACGTGTGGGGCGTGCTCGAGGCGATGGCGCCGGACTCGCATCCGATGGCGATGTTCAACACCGCCATTCTCGCCATGGAGCGCGAGTCGATCTTCCGCCAGCGTTATGGGGAAGGCATGCAGAAGGGCGAGTACTGGGAGGCCGCGCTCGACGACGCGGTCCGCCTCCTGGGCGCGCTCCCCGGCATCGCCGCGGGCGTCTACAGGCTTCGCTTCAAGAAGGGCGACCGCATCGCGCCGGACAAGAGCCTCGATTGGGGCGCGAACTACGCGCACATGCTCGGACTGTCCGATCCGACCGGCGAGTTCAAGAACTGCATGCGCCTCTACATGACGCTGCATTGCGACCACGAGGGCGGGAACGTCAGCGCGAACACGTGCCACACGGTCGGCTCGGCACTGTCGGATCCGTACTACGCGGTCTCGGCGGGACTGAACGGGCTGGCCGGTCCGCTCCACGGCCTCGCGAACCAGGAGTGCCTGGGGTTCGTCCTCGCGCTTAAGGAGAAGTACAAGGGCGCGCCGACGGAGGAGCAGCTTCGTGAGTTCGCGTGGGAAAGGCTGAACAGCGGCAGGGTCATTCCCGGTTACGGCCACGCGGTGCTACGCGTGACCGACCCGCGCTTCACGGCGTTCCACGCGTTCGGCGGACGCGTCTTCCCGGAGGACGAGGTCTACCAGATCGTCGATCGCCTGTTCAAGGTGATCCCGGAGGTGCTCAAGGAGCACGGCAAGGCGAAGAACCCGTGGCCGAACGTCGACGCGGGCTCGGGCGCGCTCCTCTACCACTTCGGCATGAGGGAGTTCGACTACTACACGGTCCTCTTCGGCGTGTCGCGTGCGATGGGCATGCTGTCGCAGCTCATCATCAATCGCGCGGTCGGTACGTCGATCACGCGTCCGAAGTCGGTCCAGACGTCGTGGATCAGGGACCAGATTGAGGCGAAGGTCGGAACGTAGTCGGCCTTCGGGACGACCAACGCAGGTTCTCGGATGACAACGCCCGGGTCCACGAGGACCCGGGCGTTTCGTTCGTGCCGTGGCGCCTTGTTCGTGCCGGCGCTTCGTTCACGAAGCGAGGCTCGTCGGCAGCGCCCGCCTCCGGGCGTACCGCGGCTCCTCCCCCGCTAGCGCTTCTTCGGGAAGCGGTACGTCATCTTGATCTCCCCGATGGCCTTCTCGACGGCCTCAACGATCTTCCACGACCAGATGTGCGCAGCGATCGCCTGGATGTCCGGATAGAGCACGCGGTCCTGCACACGCGGTCCTGCACGAGCTTCTTCGCGACCGTCCGGATCTCCCGGTACGCGGGGGCCGTCCCCCTCCCGGGCTCGAACCCGAGGAGGTCGATCGCCTGCGCCGAGCACATCATCTCGATCGCGAGGATGTTCACGACGTTCTTGTTGATCTCCTTGAGCTTCCGTGCGGCGATCGGGCCCATGCAGACGTGGTCCTCCTGGTCGGCCGCCATGCTGAAGTTGTCGACCACGGCCGGGTGCGCGAGGATCTTGTTCTCGGAACAGAGCGCCGCGGCCGTGTAGTGCGCGACCATGAGGCCTGAGTTCAGGCCCTCGCCCTTCACGAGGAAGCCGGGCAGTCCGACGTTCAGGTTCGGGTTGAGCATCCGGTTCGTGTGCCGCTCGGAGAGCCCTCCGATCTCGCTCATCGCCAGCGCCATGAAATCGAGCGCCATGCCGATCGGCTGGCCGTGGAAGTTCCCACACGAGAGCTGCGTGCGGTCGGCCGGGAAGAAGAGCGGATTGTCGCAGAGCGAGTTCATCTCGATTTCGATCTGGCCGCGAACGTAGTGGTAGGCGTCGACCGACGGACCGTAGACCTGCGGGATGCACCGGAGGCTGTAGGCGTCCTGCACCTTGCCGCAGCCCTTGGCGATGAGCTCGCTCTTCTTCAGAAGCTTGAGGAGGGTCGAGGCGACGACGTTCTGTCCGTTGTAGGGGCGCCCCTCGTGGATGCGCTTGTCGTAGCCGCCGACGGGGGTCCTGAGGGCGTCGGCCGCGAGCGCGCTCGAGATGATGCCCGACTTGATGATCCGCTCGGCGTCGTAGGTCCTGAGCGCGCCGCACCCCGTGAACATCTGCGAGCCGTTGATGAGCCCGAGGCCCTCCTTGAAGGAGAGTTCGACCGGCTTGATGCCGGCCTTCTCCATGGCCCTCTTGCCCTTCGTGAGGCGGCCCTGGTAGAACGCGCGCCCCTCACCTATCACAACCTCGGCCATCTGCGAGAGCGGAGAGAGGTCGCCGCTCGTTCCGACCGAGCCCTTCTCGTTGATCGCGGGCACGACGTTCTTGTTGAGCATCTTGACGAGCGTGTCGAGCGTGGAGAGGCGGACGGCGGAGCGGCCCTTCGCGAGCACGTTCGCCCGCAGGAGCATGGCCGCGCGGACCTCGTCCTCCTCGAAGAAGTCGCCGACGCCGGCCGAGTGACTGTAGATGATGCGCCTCTGAAGCTCGGCGCCGTGCTCGGGCGAGACCGGGACGCGCGCGAGCTCGCCGATCCCCGTCGTCACCCCGTAGATGAGCTGCCCCTCGTCGACGAGATCCTGCACCACCTTCCGACACCGCTTCACCTCGTCTCGCGACTTCGGCGCGATCTCGACCTTCGCGTGGTTTCTCGCGACCGCGTGGACCTGCTCGATCGTGAGGCTCTTCCCGTCCAGAACGACCTTCATGGCCCATACCTCCCTGATCTCGGTCGTGGGCGGAATCACTCCGCGTTCCGGGAAACCCTTATGAAGCCAAGGTACTGAATCTACCAGAGGCCGAAGAGCGCGTCAACGAGCAGTCGGGGACGACGCGCAGGATGTCCCGACTGTCCCCCCCCACTGACGGGCGCTCGGTCTTCCGTGGCGAGCCCCCGGGTTCGGCGCCGATTCCGACGCCGTCGCGACCGGTCGCCGTGGGGTCGGCACCGGTCCGTGAAGGCGAGTTTCTCTTTGCGCGCAAGACCGCTCTCATGGTATCTTCTTGGGGACATACTGCTTCCGCTCCGGGTGTCAGAGGTTCCCCCCGGAGCGTTGAGAGCGTGGCACGAGCACAAGGGGATGGGGCTGAAAGTGGCTCCTCCCCCGTTGCGTGATACCGGGGTGCGAGCGACGGCTCCGGTTCCCGCTTCACACAGCCGCACGTGTGCGCACCATTCTCAGACAAGGAGGCCTCGGCCTGATCACGGAGCGTGAACTCGACGGGGGATTCGGGTCCGAGGTTGCCGACAGGCCAGGTGGCAATCGGTCTCCGTAGTGAAAGAGATGAGCGAAGAGATCCAAAAGGTGGGGGTGTGACGTGGCTAAGCCGAAGGTAGCTCTCTACTGGAACGCGTCGTGCGGCGGCTGCGAGGAGGCGTGGGTCGACCTCGCCGAGGACATCCTCAAGGTCGTCGAGGCCGTCGACATCGTGCGTCCGGACGTCTGAGCAGGAGGACTGGTCGAAGCTGCTCCGGAGGAAGGCAGGCGTGGTGATCGCGTTTGGCTCGTGCGCCCACCTCGGAGGCATCCCCGGTCTCGCCAACTTCTCGGACCGGCAGGGCGTCTTCGACGCAGCGTACGGGTACCTCCCGACGGTCGAGAACCCCGACAATACGAGGCCGCAGCTCAAGACGAAGATGCCTGAGGGCGAGATCGAGCTTCCGGAGATCTGGGACAGGGTCTGCACGCTCGATCAGGTGATCGACGTCGACTACTACCTGCCGGGCTGCGCGCCTCCTCCCGACCTCATCATGGAG
>JALGVU010000111.1 GCA_025774545.1 bacterium
TCCACGACTCGTGGCACGGGGACTGCGAGGACTGGTTCGTTCAGAAGCTGATCGACGCTGGCGTCGCCGTCTGCTTCGATCCGGACACGCTCGACCAGGCGCTGACCGAGGGGTACGAGTACTGCTCCCACTGCTTCGATCGCACGTCCCCCAGGCCGCCGGTCGGTGAATCCTCGTAGACTGCGTGGTTGCGGTGATGCGGGGGTCGGGCCTCGTCCGAGCGGCTCGTCCGTGATCGGGTGGCTCGCGCGTGCTTCACTCCCGCGCTAGATTCTCGAGACCGCGCTCCTGAGCCCCAGGAATTTCCTCATGGAGAGCAGGACCTCCTCGGTCCTGTCCAGGAACCCCGGCCCCGAAAGCTGCCTCACCATCTCCGCGTACGATGAGTGGATCGCCGCGGGTATCTTCTCGACGTCGCAGAGCCCCACGGGGAACGTCGACGGTCTGACGAGCACGACCGACGAACCCCTTCTCGGCCGGTGACCTCGCCGCCGTATCCCAGGTCGACGGCGATCGTCACCTGCCTGCTCCGGAAGCTCTTCCGCTCGAGCCATTCCTCGAAGGCGGTCGCGATCGGCAGATGCTCGACCGCGGACCCGTCGATGTAGTAGCGCTCTCCGATCTTCTTCGGTGTGAGCGCCCCGGGGATCGACATCGACGCGCCGATGGCCTCGCTCAGGCGTACGTCCGGAGTGGCGTCGCGTGAGAAGATCGTCTTCCGCGCGCTCTCGGGTCGCGACGAGCTCGGCCTCCCCGTGCCGATGTCGAAGGCGACGCAGGTGACCGGAAGCTTGAGCTCGCCCATCCGCGGCACCCTCCCGACGTACCTGATGAGGAGCCGCTCGACGTAGTCCTCGACCTTGGTCAGGCTGTAGAGGCCGGAGGTCTCGAACGACGGCTTCGTGAGCGTTCTCACGACCGCGCCGGTCATGAACCTGAGCGTCGGAAGACGGGACGCGAAGCCGAAGAGTTCGTCGGGCGAGCCGATGTCGAGCATCACCCGCTCGAGTTCGGAGGTCGAGAGTCCCGCCGCGAAGAGCCCGCCGATCACCGCGCCTGCGGACGTTCCGTAGATTCTCGAGATGGGGACGGAGAGGAGCTCGAGCACGCGAAGCGCACTGACGTGGCAGGGCATGGACATGCCGCCGCCGGAGAGCGCGAGGATGACCTCCTTGCGCCGGAGGTACTTGAGGAACGGGCGGAACTGCTCGACCCACTCCGCGAGGTCCTCGCTCTCGAGCGTGACCCCGCCGGGCGCGAGCGGCTCCTGCGGCTGGCGAGTCAGCGAGAACCACGACAGATCCTGTGTCGCGTCGTACCCCACGGTTCCTCCTGCAGCTTCTCGCGGTCGACTCGCGGCCCGAGATCGACCGCCCGTCGCATCGGCCGGCCGGGGCGCCTGGCGAATCGCCCGCCCACCGGCACCTCGCACGGCCGCGCGCACGGGCGCCTCGCGAGGCCGCACGCGCGGGAGTATAGCACGTTCCGCGCCTGAGAGCCGTGAGCGGCCTGTTTCAGTGGAGACGTACGCGTGGGGAGCGCGGGGATTCGAGCCGCAATCGCCGCGCTCTAGTTGGCCATGAGGCCGAAGATGGCCCCCGTGCCGGTCGCCATCACGACCACGAGCAGGAGATAGACGAGCGTCCGTTTCGTCCCGATGACGCTCCTCAAGATCAGGACGTTCGGGAGTGAGACGGCGGGTCCCGCGAGCAGGAACGCCAGGGCGGGTCCCTTCCCCATGCCGGACCCCATGAGGCCCTGCACGATCGGTACCTCCGTCAGTGTGCAGAAGTACATGAACCCGCCGGCGAGCGACGCGACCAGGTTCGCGCGGATCGAGTTCCCGCCGACCAGTCCCGTGACCCAGCTCTTCGGGATGAGTCCCTCGTGCTCCTGACGTCCGAGAAGCGCGCCGACGACGAGGATCCCGATCAAGAGGAGAGGTAGGAGCTCCTGCGCGAATCCCCAGGACCCGTCGACCCACTCCCGGGTCTCATCGCCGCCCTTCAGGGAGACGATCGTGATGCCGGCGATGCCGGCGAGGAACGCGATGAGCGGGCGGTCCGGGAAGAGGAACGCGAGAACGGCCACGACGACGGCCGCGGCGACGACGGCCCAGACCCGCACCCCGTACCACACCACGAGAAGCGCCGCGAGCGCGAGCCCTGCCGCGCTCGTCAGGAGCCACTTGATCGAGTGGACGGCGTGCACGAATCCCGAGCCGCCGTGCGACTCGCCCCAGTTGGCGAACGCGAGGATCGCGATCATCGCGATGAAGATGCCGAGCGTGTGCGCGATCGGACGATCGGAGTGGACCTCAGGTTCGGCCAGGGCGGCCTCCGCTCTGACGGTCTCCTCCTTTCTATAGATGAGATGCATGAGCAGACCGATGACGACGCTGAAGACGATCGCGCCCACGGCCCGCGCGATCCCGATCTGCGCGCCGAGCACCCTCGCGGTCAGAATGATGGCCATGACGTTGATCGCGGGACCCGCGTAGAGGAACGTCGTCGCGGGACCGAGCCCCGCGCCCCTCGAGTAGATTCCGGCGAAGAGCGGCAGGATCGTGCAGCTGCACACGGCGAGGATCGAGCCAGAGACCGAAGCGACCGCGTACGCGACCGACCGCTTTGCGCGCGCTCCCAGGTACTTCATCACGGAGGCCTTCGACACGAATGCGGAGATCGCCCCGGCGATGAAGAAGGCGGGCAGGAGGCCGAAGATCATGTGCTCGCGCGCGTACCACTGAACGAGGGCGACCGACTCCACGAGCGCGCCGGAGACGCGTTCGTTCCGAACGGGCACGAAGTAGAACGCGAGGAAGACCCCGAGGATCACGAGGAAGGTCTTGGCGTCACGCTTCGTCATCGGAGCCCCTCCCTCTCTCCTCGAGCACGCGGGCGGCGCACTCGAGGAACCCCAGAACGCACGGGGCCGTCAGGCGGTAGTAGACGTGATTGCCCCGCCGCTCGGCGTCGACGATGCCGCCGTCGCGGAGGATCGCGAGGTGCCTCGACGCGGTCGACTGGTCGGCGCCGATCAGCTCAGCGATGTCGCAGACGCAGCACTCCCCGCGGTTCAGGCGGTCGACGATCACGAGTCGCGGCTCGCTGGCCACGGCCTTGAGGATGCGTGCGTGCTGCTTGATCCTGGCGCGGTCGATCGATTCCATGGCAGTGAGTATATGCATATATGGCCAAATATGCAAGAACTCTCTTCGAGGAGCCCCTCCCCGAGCCCCGGCGGGCCGCTTCTTGCAGCGAACTGATCTCTTGAACGTGGATCATCCGACCGCTATCCTGGCATACGATAGCTAACTTGCGAGCCCGCCAGCCGCTAGACGCGGCCGGCGGGGAACCTCCGGCCCCAGGCGCAGCGACCGCTCATCTGCTCGGCGGGCGCCCGGGACCCGCACCGAAGGGGCGACGCGCCATGACACATCTGTTCTCCAAGACGAGGCTCCTGGAGTCGAAGATCGAGGAGTTCCTGAGCCACGCGAGCGAGGTGGGACTCCTCTTCCGGGAGGGAGTCAAGAACTACCTCGACGGGAGGTGGGAGGAGTTCGAGAGGCGTCGGCGGCAGGTGACCGAGATGGAGAAGCGCGCCGACGATCTGCGGCACGAGATCGAGCGCCAGCTCTACGTCGAGACGCTCATCCCGGACTCGCGGGGAGACGTGCTGGGAATCCTCGAGCACACCGACGAGATCATCAACAAGGCGAAGGCCTCGCTGACCCAGTTCTCCGTGGAGCTGCCCGACATCCCTGACGACCTCGACGCCGACTACACGGAGCTGGCCGACTTCGGGTGCCGCGCCGTCCAGGAGCTCGTGAGCGGGATCCGTTCCTTCTTCCGGAGCGGCGCCTCGGTCTCCGACTACACCCACAAGGTCGCGTTCTGGGAGAAGGAGGCCGACCAGGTGGGAGAGAAGCTCAGGCGGAAGATCTTCGAGCACGACCTCGACCTCTCGAGGAAGATCCATCTCGGGAACTTCGTCAGGCACATCGATTCGATCGCCGACGCGGCGGAGGACGTCAGTGAGCGTCTCGCCATCTCGGCGATCAAGCGCTCGATCTAAAGGCGCCGCCCGCGTGAGCGGGGCCGGCGGCACGCTTGGGCGCGCGGATGCCGTCCCTCGGCGCGACCGGCGGCACGGCGGGACGAACCAATGCTCCTACTCTTCCTGACAAGCGGGCTCTTTCTCGGGTGGTCGCTCGGGGCGAACGACGCGGCGAACGTCTTCGGCACGGCCGTGGCGACGCGGATGGTGCGCTTCCGCACGGCCGCCATCATCTGCGGCATCTTCGTCATCCTGGGCGCGGTCATCTCCGGTGGGGGCGCGACCGACACGCTCGGCGACCTCGGGGCCATCAACGCGCTCGGCGGCTCGTTCATGGTGGCGCTCGCGGCGTCCCTCGCGGTGCTCTGGATGACTCGGGCCGGCATTCCGGTCTCGGTCTCGACGGCCGTCGTGGGCGCCATCATCGGCTGGAATCTCTTCACCGGTTCTCCGACCGACGCGGGCACGCTCGCCAAGATCGTCACGTCGTGGGTGCTCTGTCCGGTCCTGGCGGCGCTCTTTGCGGCGGTCTTCTACCTCATCATCCGCTGGCTCCTCACGACGCTCGGCATCCATCTCCTCCGGCTCGATGCCGGCACGCGCGCGGGGCTCATGATCGCGGGCGCGATCGGGGCGTACGCGCTCGGGGCCAACAACATCGCCAACGTCGTCGGTGTCTTCGTGCCGGCGCTGCCGTCCGGGGCGGTCGATCTCGGAGGCGTCCTCCGCATCACCACGGCGCAGCAGCTCTTCCTCGTGGGGGGGATCGCGATCACGGTCGGCGTCTTCACCTACTCGCACCGGGTCATGATGACCGTGGGTCGTGGGCTCTTCAGGTTGACGCCGGTGACCGCGTTCGTCGTGGTGCTCGCCGAGGCGGTCGTGCTCTTCCTGTTCGCATCGGAGAGCCTCGAGAGCTGGCTCATCGCCCACAACCTGCCGGCGTTCCCGCTCGTCCCCGTCTCGAGCTCGCAGGCGGTGATCGGAGCCGTGATTGGGATCGCGTTTGCGCGGAGGCGGGGGCGAGGCATGCAGCTGCCGGTGCTTGGGAAGATCCTGATCGGCTGGGTGACCACTCCGATCATCGCGGGGCTCATCTCGTTCCTCGGTCTCTTCTTCCTTCAGAACGTCTTCCACGTCGGCGTCCAGCAACCCACCGTCTACGAACTCTCACCGGCGGTGATCGAGCGGCTGTCCGAGGAAGGCATCGTCGACGCCGGCCTCGCGGACCTCCTCGGGACCGCCTTCCCGAGGGCCCGCGACCTCGACGTCGCACTCAGGAACCACGGCGTCGCCGAGCGAAGCAGCCGGGCGACGGTGATCGAGTCCTCCGAGGTCGACCGTTTCGAGCTCGAGAGGGCGGGGTTCGACCGGCTCGATCTCACGCTTCTCACGCCGGGTCAGATCGCGGCGATCCGCGAGCTCGTCGGGAGCGCGTTCGACCACAGGTGGCAGTTGCAGGAAGCGCTCGCGCAGGCGAGCGTCGAGTGGGCGCTCCTCCCGGAGATGCGGGAGAACCACCTTCACAACAAGGGGCTCGCGACGAGCCTCTCCTACGTCTACGACGCGTTCCGGGTTGAGCGCTAGAAGCGGGGGGTAGACATGCGTTTCCTGACCGCGCCGATCCTGGCGTTGACCGTGCTGGCGCTCGCGCAGGTGGCGGGGGCCGGCTGGGAAGACGATCTGGATAGCCTCATCGAGGCGCCCGAGGGAGCAGAGCGGGACGCGCTTCTCGAGCGGGTGGCCGCGGCGGCTCCCGACTGGCGCGACGTCGCGTCGCGCATCGATGACCTGACGTTCGCGGCTCCTCCCCGGAAGGGCGTGCCGATTCTCCGGTCGGCGGTCTGCACCGACACCGTGGAACGGCCGTGGGTCCTCCTGCTCCCGCCCGCCTACGACCCGACCGAGCCGGCGCCGCTTCTCGTCGTTCTCCACGGCGGGGTCAGCGCGGGCGAGATCACGGACGATCCCCTCGGCTACGCCGAGGAGAACCGGCTTGCCGACCTCGCCGCTGCGCGCGGATGGATCACCATCTTCCCGTTCGGACAGGAAGGCGCGACCTGGTGGGACGAGGTCGGGATGGCCAACATCAAGAAGCTCGTACGCACGGTGAAGCCCGAGCAGAACGTCGACGACGACCGCGTGTGGATGGCCGGCTTCTCGGACGGAGCCTCGGCGGGATTCGCGCACGCGATGGTCGCGCCGGACGACTACGCGGCCTTCGTGACGCTGAACGGACACATCGGCGTCGGGAGCCTGGACGGCGACCTTCCGACCTACGCGCCGAACCTCGCGAACACGCCGATCTACGCGACGACGACCTTCGACGACGGGCTCTATCCGTCCGCGCGGATGGGGGCGACGATCGGGATGGCGCGCCGCGCGGGGGCCGACATCTTCTACCGCGAGATGGCGGGCGAGCACGACTTCGACGACGTCGCGGATGAGCTTCCGGGCATCGGGCGGTTTCTCGACCGGCATCCGAGGGACCCGTTCCCGACACGTATCGTCTGGGAGTCCGTGGGCAGGGAGTTCGGGCGCTGCCGGTGGTTCTCGATCGACGAGGTGACGATCGAAGATCCCGAGCCGTGGCACGCGGACTGGAACGCCGCGCTCGTGAGCGACCGGCTCACGGTCGGCTTCGTGCCGGACTACGAGGTCGAGGAGGGCGGCGTGTTGGTCTCGAGCGTCCCCGACGCGGACACGCCCGCTGGACTCATGGGGCTCGGGGCCGGCGACACGATCGTCGAGGCCGACGACATGACGATCGATACGCTCGACGATTTCAACAAGTGGAAGGGGACCGTCGCGAGGGGCGACGCGTTCGATCTCACGATCGAGCGCGAGGGGAGACGCGTCACCCTCCACGGGAGGTTCCCCGAGCCCGAGAACTACTTCGTGTTCAAGCGAGAGGCGCCGTCCGGACTCGCGCGTGCCTCGTACTCCGCGAACCGCGTCGACGTCGAGACCTCGCGCGTCGGTGCGTTCAGCGTGTTCATCCACCCTGACATGTTCCGGCTCGACGAGAACGTGGTGATCGCCGTCAACGGTGAGGTAATGTGGGGGAACGAAGAGGGGCCCGTCACGTGCGGGCCCCTTCTCAGAGTGCTTTTCGGTTCGCCCACCGCGCGCCGTCCATCAACCCCCCGTGGTGCCGCGGGCGAGGATCGCGAGGATCGACTCGGCCAGATACTCGTACTGCTCGATCGAGTTGTAGATCTGCGCCGAGACGCGGAGCAGGCTCGCCGGTCCCGACGGACACTCGAGCACCGGCACTTCGATCCCGTACTCGTCCCGCAGGATCTCCTCGACGGGATCGAACGCGAGCATCGTCGTCGTGAACGTGTAAGCGCCCACCCCCATCGGGACGCTCGCGAGCGTCCCGATCATCTCGTCGGGGCAGGGCGGGGACACGCCGAAGGCATCACAGAGAACGGCGCGGGCCGCAAGCGCCAAGGCGCGGTTCCGCTCCATCAGCGCAGGCCACCCACCCGGCAGGAGCGACCCCACGAAGCGGATCGAGTCCGGAACGCAGAGGTACGCGCTCGGGTCGTCCGTTCCCGTCCAGTCGAACTCGAGGCGGAAGCGTGAGCGCTCGGGCCGGTCGGCGTTGGCGCCGTGGCTGATCGCGAGCGGGCGGATCGTCTCCCGGCGCCCGCTCTCGACGTAGAGGAACGCCGCCCCCTTCGGTGTGCAGAGCCACTTGTGGCAGTTGCCCGTGTAGTACGTCGGACCGAGCGCGCCGATGTCGAGCGGCAACATCCCGGGCGCGTGCGCGCCGTCGATCAGGGTCTCGATGCCGCGCTCGGCGAGAACTGCGATGAGCCTCTTGACCGGCATGACCATGCCGGTCAGACTCGTCACGTGGTCGAAGAGCCCGAGTCGGGTTCTCTCCGTCACGAGCGGGGCGACCGCCTCGACGACGGCGTCGGGCGACGCGATGGGGAAGGGCACGTTCGCGATCACGACGCGCGCGCCCGAACGGGCGGCCACGAACTCGAGCGCGTTCCTGCACGCGTTGTACTCGTGACTCGTCGTGAGGAGCTCGTCGTCCGGCCGGAGGTCGAGCGAGCGAAGGACGGTGTTGACTCCGGTCGTAGCGTTCGGGACGAACGCGAGGTCCTCGGGATCGACGCCGACGAAGGCGGCGAGCTCGGCCCGCGCTTGATCGAGAAGCTCCTCGAGCCGCTGCATCACGAAGACGATCGGCTCGCGCTCGAGTTCGGCGCGGTACCGGTCCTGCGCCTCGAGCACTGGTCTGGGACACGCGCCGAACGACCCGTGGTTCAGGTAGACCACCTGCGGATCGAGCGACCAGTGCGTCGCGTGTTCGCTGGGCGCAGGGATGCGCGCGGGCGATCGATCGTTCATCACTGCTTGAGCTCCGCGATCCGTGCCTGCCGCTCCGCCCAGCCGTCCGGATCCCAGTCTGGCATGCCGACTCCCTCGAGCTCCTTGAGCGCCTTCGTCATGAGCCCGACGGCGACCGCCTTCTCTCCGTTCACCGCCGCGACCTCGCCGAGCTCCCAGCGGCTCAGACCTTTCCACTCGATCGCCTCTTCGCTCCCCTCCTTGTGGAGGCGCTCCGCCCACCGGAAGACCTCTTCCATGGCAGGCTTGGCGTCCCGGATCTCTCCCTGGAGCCTCATCACGTGCGCCACCGAGTAATCGGCGATGAGCTTCGGGAGCTCGCCCTCGCTCAGATAGTGGTACTCGCGCGCCCTCTCGAGCGCGACGCGTGCGTCATCGTAGCGACCCGCGTCCACGTAGTCCCAGCCGAGGTTGTTCCAGAGCGGACCGAGCCAGCCCGTGAGCTCGCCCGCCTCCGCCATCTCGATGCCCTTCCGCGCCCAGTCGAAGCGCTCGTCGTCGCCGCCCGTGATCGCCATCATGTGCGCGGCGTCGACGGCGCGCTCGTAGAGGTCCTGTTCCTCGCAGTAGTCGAACATCTCGCGGAACGTCGTGGTGGCGGTCGCGCTGTCTTCTCCCTGCCACTCGAAGCGTCCTCTGACTCCGAGGAGGCGCGACCAGGCGAGGGGATCGGTCCTGTCGGCCGCAGCCGTGGCCTTCTCGAGCCAGGGAAGTCCCTCCTCGGGCCGATCGGTGATGAGATGCGTCCTCGCGCGCATCGCGCAGGCCTCGACGTACGCTGTGGTGGCGCCCGCGAACTCCGCCTCCACGGCGATCTTCTCGTAGACCTCGCCCGCCGCCTCGTACTCCCTGCCTCGGAAGATCTCGTCCGCGTCGGCAAGCCTCGCGGCGAACACCTCTCGCGCGGTGTCGCCCCGGTCGCAAGCCGGGAGCACGACCACGGCGGCCAGCAGGAGCGGCACACAGAGCTTCCGGAGGTTCATGTCGATCCTCCCTTTCGTGGGGGTGAGTCCTCTCCTGGAGAAGATGCGGTTGCTCGGGGATGGTGATGCGTTCATCGGGTGTGTCGCGCGCCGTCCGCGTCGGGGTGAGGCGCCTCGATGGGCCGTCGGTCTCAGTCGAGCCTCGCTAGGCAGTCGGTCTCAGCCGCTCCGCCGCGCGCTCCCCGCCTCGGGCACGTAGTCATCGACGACCGGGAAGCTGTCCAGGCTTCTGGCGATCGACGCGTTCAGGAACGAGTCGACCCACCAGAAGATGTCGTGCCGCCTGATCGTCTGGCGGAGCCTGTGCATCCTCCTGTGCCGCTCGCCCGGCTCCATCGTGAGTGCCTGATGGATGACGTCGGACATGCCGACGATGTCGTACGGGTTCACGAGGAGCGCCCACCGCTGAAGCTCCGCCGCCGCGCCGGCGAACTCGCTCAGAACGAGGACTCCGTTCTCCTCGAGGCTCGACGCGCAGTACTCCTTCGCCACGAGGTTCATGCCGTCCTTCAGCGGTGTGATGAGCGTGATCTCGGCCGTCCGGTAGTACCCGAGGAGCTCGTAGCGGGAGAGCGACCGGTAGATGTAGTGGATCGGTATCCATCCGGACTCGTGGGTGAACTGCCCGTTGATCTCTCCGACGAGACGTTCGATCGTCGTCTTGAGCTCCTCGTAGCCGGGGATCCCTCGCCGGCTCGGCACCACGACCTGCACGAGGGTGACCTTGTTCCGGTGTTCGGGGTAGCGCTCGAGCAGACGTCGGTACGCCTGGAGTCTGCTGGGTATCCCCTTCGTGTAGTCGAGCCGGTCGACGCCGAGGATGATCTGCCGCTCGGGGAGGTTCTCGTGGATGTGCCAGGCGCTCTCGGCGACCTCCTTGCTCCGGGCCTCCTCGACGAGCGCGTCGTAGTCGATGCTGATGGGGAACGCGCCGACGCGGACCGTCCTCGACGCGACCTGGATGTCACACACCTGTCCGCGACCGCACATCTCGGTCTGCCCGACGAGCGCGCGCACGCAGTGGATGAAGTTGCGGCGGTCCCGCATGGTCTGAAAGCCCAGAAGGTCGAAGTCGAGAAGCGCCTTCAGGATCTGGAAGCGCCACGGGAGCTTCACGAAGATGTCGAGGGGAGGGAAGGGGATGTGGAGAAAGAACCCGACCTTCGCGCGGAGGCCCATCGCCTTGAGCCGGCTCGCGACCAGCATCAGGTGGTAGTCGTGGACCCAGACGAAGTCGTTCGCTACGGTCTCCCTCGTGATGACACGCGCGAACTTGTCGTTGACCTTCTCGTAGGCCTTCCAGTACGCGGGATCGAAGTTGCAGAGCGACTGCAGATCGTGGAAGAGCGGCCAGATGATCTCGTTCGAGAACCCGCGGTAGTGCTTGTCGGTCTCCTCGGGGGTCAGCGAGATCGGCACGAGCGAGTAGCCGACGCCCTCGGTCGTCTCGGCGAGCGCCTCGGCGACGCCCTCCTCTTCCGACGTGCCGGACCATCCGATCCAGAGGCCGCCTCGGTTTCTGAGGACCGGCGCGAGCGCCGTCACGAGGCCGCCGGACCCAGGCTCGACGTGCCAGCCATCGACCGTCTCTGACATGACGACCGGCAGACGATTCGACACGACGACGAGCCGCCGGACGTCCGATTCACTTCCTATGTTGCGATCTTCGTCCATCCCTTGAGGAACTCCCGGACGGCGTAAGGGTCCTTGAGTCTTCCGGCAGCGTAGGTCGGCACGTCCGGGCTTCCCACCTTGATGCCCGTGCCTCGTTCCTTCAGCACTTCGAGCGCGTCCTCGTCGGTGTGGTCGTCCCCGACGTAGACGCAGAAGCTGTCTCTGGGCCGCTCGTCGAGCAGCGTTCTGAGCGCGGTCCCTTTGTCGACGTCCTTCAGGCGGAGCTCGACGCCTCCGATGAAGTGCCGGCAGTCCAGGTTGTAGTCGTCGGCGTCCGCGTCCCACGTCCGGCAGAGCTCATCCTCGACGCGCTTCGCGTCATCGGGGTCCATCCCGCGCGTGTGCATCGCGACGCTCGCCACCTTCCGCTCCACCTTGCCGCCGAGGTCGAGGGCGGCCGCTTCCTCGACGCCCTTCCGCAGCCGGTCCTCCTGGCGGTCCGTGGGGAGAAGCGTCAGCCACGTGCCGTCGGGGTAGCGGAACTCCGCGCCCTGGCTCGCGCTTATGGGGATGCCGAGGTCGCCGAGAAGATACAGGAGCTCCTTCATCGGTCTCCCCGTCATCATGGCGAGGTAGGTCGTGCCGCCGTCGCGGATGTGCGTCAGGAGGTCGACGACGCCCTCGAGAGGGAACGCCTGCATGCGATCCACCTGGAAGGGAGCGATCGTGCCGTCGTAGTCGAGCACGAGACACGTCCGCCCGGCCCCCTCGAGCTCTTCCCAGAACCCGGGGACCCCCTCTATCTCGATGAGGTTCTGGTCGCGAACGTCCAAGCCACCTCGTCCTTCCGGCGCAGCCCGAGCCCCCTAGAGCTCGATCCTGTCCTCGGCCCTGTTGGCGAGCGCCACCATGACCGTGAGGTACTCTCTCAGGTGGCGCGTAAGGAGGAAGTTCTCCCGGACGTACGACCTCGCCTCCTCGCCCATCTCGGCGAGCCTGTCCCTGTGATGAAGAAGGTACCGGATCCTGAGCGCGGCGCCCTCGGGGGTCGACACGAGGAACCCCGTGTGGTCGTTGACGATCTGAAGGCGGATCCCCCCGGTGTCGCCACCGATCACGGGCTTGCCCTTCCACATGGCCTCGGCGACCGTGAGTCCGAACCCCTCGCGCGTCGACTTCTGAAGGACGATGTCGGCCACGCGCTGGAGCGCGTTGATCGTGCGATGCGCGTCCGGCGGGAGCAGGAGGATGTGGACGTCGGGATCGTCACCGGCCGCGGACTTGGTCTCCTCGAGCACGGCGGCGCCCTCCGGGTCGTCGGTCGCCGCTCCTCCCGCGAGGACCAGCTGGAGTCCGGGGCTGAACTTCTTCGCGAGGCGGTAGGCCTCGATCACGCCGACCGGGTCCTTGAACCGGTCGAAGCGGGAGACCTGGAGCATGAGCTCGCGGTCCGGGTCGATTCCGAACTCCTCGTAGATCGCGCGGAGCGCGGCGTCCGGAAGCGGAGCGTTCTTGTCGCTCAGTGGATCGATGCTCGGCGGGATCAGGTACTGCACGTGGGGCAGGTTCTGCGCGAAAGCCGCGAGCGAGAAGATGCTCGCGTCGTATCCCGCGACGAAGTTCCGGAGGTATCTCCAGACCGGACGGTGCGGGCGGCTGACGTCGATGTGGCAGCGCCAGATCCACTTCCCCCGGCGTTCAGGGACGAGGCCGAGGAGCGGCGCCGGCTGCGGGTCGTGAACGAAGACCATGTCGGCCGCTTCGAGCGTGGACCTGAGCTCCTCCGCGTTCCGCTCGTTCGTGCTCTCGAAGTCGCGGAGGCGGTCTTTTGCGATGTCGACCCTGTTGCCCTGCAGGCCGTTGTGGAACGCCTTCGTCGTGGCGTAGAAGTCCGCCTCGCCGGCGATGACCTCCCACGTGACGTCGATGCCCAGCTCCTGCTTGAGCGGAACGAGCTTGGCGAGGATCTCGGCCACGCCTCCGCCCACGCGCGTCGAGTTGACGTGGACGACCTTCATTCCCTCGAGTGGGGCCGCCAGCTGACGCAGGTGGTCGACGACGTCCTCGCCGGCCACGTTCGCATACTCCTGGAGCAGGTTCGCCATCCGGTCATCCCCCGACGTATTCGTCGAAGACCTCCGTGAGTTCCTGGCGCAGCTCGACGAGCGTGGTGAAGAATGGATCGATACCCGCGAGCCTGGTGCAGAGCGGGCGGTACTTCTCGTCATGGAGGTCGGTCAGCCACGTGCTGAAGTCGTCGACCGAGTTCGGAGTGCGGCGTCTCGCGTCGACGAAGTGGTAGAAGACGCTGCTGGCCGTCATCGCTGTCACGGCGTTGCGAAGCTCCCTCGGGTCGTGGATCACCTTGCGGGTGTCGAAGACGACGATCTGGGAGCGGATGAAGTGGAACTGCTGTTCGCGCGACGTCCACGGCAGGAGCTCGCTCCGGTCGAGTTCCTCCTCGATGACCTCGACCAGCTCGCGCCTGAGGTCGTCCGGGTCGTCGAACTCCATGGGATCGATGACGCTCAGGCGCTCGGCGAGCGCCTGGTTGTGCAGCGCCTGGAAGACCCAGTTCGCGAACCCGTTGTTGAATCGAGGGTCGTCGAAGGTCGGACGCAGCAGGTTCGCCCAGAAATGGTAGTAGATGCACGCCGCGTCGGTCCACTCGAGCTCGTCGCGGAGTTCCTTCAGGTTCTGGGCGCGCCGGCCGGTCGCGATCGCCGCCAGGGCGCAGTCCTTGATCGCGAAGCCGCCGTCCTTGGTGATCGGCTGCCTCACGGCCGTGCTGTCGATCGTCTTCGCCACGTGATTCGTCTCTCCCCTTCCACTAGTCCTTCTTCGGGGCCTTCTTCCACGAGGTCGACGCGCCGCAGTTCATGCACGTGGGGAAGTCCTCGCCCTCCTTGAACTCGTGGACGTGGACTCCGCCCTCGGTGTGGCAGATCTCGCAGACGTACGCGCCCTCGTCCTCCACCTTGTCGCCGACTCGGTAGCGTTGCTTGTCGTCGCTCATCCCGGTCCTCCTAGGATGCGGAGCGGACGCCCAAGCGCCCGCTCGCTCGTGGATCGTCACGATCGGTCACAGTGACCGCCTGAGCGCCCGCTCGCACGCCGACCTCACGATCGGTCCCGGCGGACACCGGGCGCCCGCCACAACATGTTGCGCCACTATTCTATATGCCATGCGACCGCGCGTGTCAAGGCGCGGGCGACGTGGTGCTTGCCAAGCTGCTGGTCCCAGCCAACGCTCCGCTGTATCATTGGATTCATGTGCGAGCGTTCCGATTTCGATGGCTCCGGATACCGACGAGCCCTTCTCGGCTGGTACGACGCGAACCGCCGCGATCTGCCGTGGCGCAGGACGGCCGACCCGTACGCGATCTGGGTCTCCGAGGTCATGCTCCAGCAGACGCAGGTCTCGCGGGTCGTCGACTACTGGCAGCGGTTCCTGGTCCGCTTCCCGACCGTCCGCGCGGTCGCCGAGGCGCCTCTCGATGACGTGCTCGCGCGGTGGTCCGGGCTCGGCTACTACCGGCGGGCGCGGATGCTGCACGCTGCCGCGCGGGCGATCGCGGAGGAGCACGGCGGGGAGCTGCCTCGCACGGCGGCCGAGCTTCGGGCGCTGCCCGGGATGGGGGAGTACACGGCGGCGGCCGTGGCGAGCATCGCGTTCGGCGAGACCGTAGCCTGCGTCGACGCGAACGTCGTGCGAGTGCTCGCGCGGCTCTTCGCCCTCGACGGGGATCCATCGCGCGGGACCATCCGGCGGCGCCTCCGCGATGAGGCCGAGCTTCTCCTCGACCCCGCGAGGCCCGGCGACTACAACCAGGCCGTGATGGAGCTCGGGGCGCTCGTCTGCACACCGACGAGTCCCGGGTGCGCCGGGTGCCCGGTCGCGGGACTCTGCCGGGCGCGGGCCGAGGGTTCGCCCACGCGCTACCCGCAGTCTGTCTCCGCGGGAAGAACCGTCCCCCTTCGAGAGGCCGCGGCCGTCGTCGTCTGTGATGAGAAGGTGCTTCTCGTCCGGGGCGGACACGAGCGCGGCTGGTGGGAGGGGCTGTGGTCTCTTCCCCGGGTGGCGCTCGCGGACGGGGCCGATCCGGTCGAGGCTGTGACGGCTCTCGTCGCCGAGCGCCTCGATCGCGCCTGCGTCTGGGTCGGTGAGGCGACGGCCTCGACGTACGGCGTGACGAAGCACACCGTGACGATGCACGCGGTCCCGTGCGCCGTCGAGCGTG
>JALGVU010000392.1 GCA_025774545.1 bacterium
CCTGGGATCAGGGTGTCGCCAAAGAGGTGCCCCGGGTCATGGCGTGGTGAAGACGCGACGTTGCCCGGTCGCGATCAGCCAACGGAGTCCTGGAGTACAGCGGGGTACGCCGGTCGACTCGCCGTTCCCGCACGACCGGCCTGCTCCCGAGTCGCCCGCCGCGAGATGGAATGGTCCAGCGGCGCGTTTGCGAGACCGGGCCGGCTTCTGCGTTATCCGCCGAGTCTAGTCCTCGACCTGGATCAGCTCCATGGGGGTCAGGTCACAGGAGCCCGGCGGGCTACTCCAGCTCGGCCCTCAGCCGTTCCATCTCCGCTCTCATCTCAGCCAACTCTCGGTCGATGCGCGCCTGGTTGGCGGCAAGGGAGGCCGCCTCGTCGCTCTCCATCCGGCCGCGGGTCGCGGCCTCGTTGACTACGCTCGTCTGCCAGCCGTCGGAGTCACTGGCTCCGGCAAGGGCGGGCGAGTAGATGGAACCGTAGGCGGTGGGAACGTATATGGCTGACAACTGGACGTTGGTCACCACCCACTCGCACTCGCCATTGATCTCCTCCCCCATCAGGTAGTACGTATTGCTGCCCGCGCTCGCGGGGAAGAGGCCGTGTACTGTGATGGGCAGGGCGTACCAGTTGTAGCTTGGCATGCTGTAGTGGATCAGAAGCGTGAATCTCTGACTCAGCGGGAAGGTGGTCGGCGAAGTCGACACCCCGAATTCGGCTCGGGACGGCATGAGGCTCAATTGCGTGTGGTCGATGATCGAGAGCGCTGTACCCACGACTAGGGCGTACCCCGAGGCAGGTGCGTCCACGGTGACCCACTCGAGCGCTATTGGGTCTTCCCCGAGGAGGATTTCGCCGTAGAACCCAGCGCTCGCACAACCCGGCTCATCGAGCATCTCTTCGGCGGAGATGGCGTCGTGAGGCAGAACTACGGAGTCATCCCCGTCGTTCCGCATGATGAGGTGAGCGGATCGGCTCGGTCCGTAGACGCTCATAGTCGTCGCCTGTGTGTTGTTGTCGTTTGCGTTTACGTAGAAGCCCGTCGATTCCAGGTAGTTACGTGTGACGAGGAGCCTGCCGCCGCCCATCCCCTCCGGCGACGGGTAGAGCTCATAGGTCTTGTGACCGGACTCATCGTATCCAGTGACCCTCCCGCCACGATCGCTGTCGTCGTCCATCGACACAATCTGCGTGGCGGTCCCGTTCCTGTACAGGTCGAGCCTTCCATCCGCGAACCCATCCTCACCGACCACCAGCTGTCCGGCTACCCTGGCATCGCCGCCGACGTCGAGCATCCGTGAGCCGGTTACCACCGTTCGGCCTAGACCCAATGCACCATCGTAGTTGAGGTGGTGGGTGGTCTCCCACGATGCTCCATCGTCCACATCGTACTGCAGGTACATCTTCCCGCCATCATTGAGGAACCTGAAGTCGCCGTAGTTAGCGCTCGGGCGGATGAACGAGAACGAGACGTCTCCGCCGCCGGTCGACTTGAGTCGCATGTCCGGGGTGAAGACGTTCTGGTACGTGACGATCCCGCTGCCGTCGACATAGACGACGTCGGTGGGGCTCCCGTCCGCGGCGTCGAGCGAGTGACCGTCGCCCGAGCCCCCCTCGTCCTCGACGCCGTCTGCCAGTCCAGCAGGGACGTCTGTGAGGTTGTCCCAGCTCACGTAGTTCGACCCTACGTTCGGGTCGCTTCCGTCCGAAGTCCCTAGCTCCGTCTCCGTTCGGTATCGGTCGTCGTGCTCGTGACCACCCAGCGAGTACGCTCCTGGCTCCTCGCCGCCAAGCAGGTCGGAGTCCGCCGCGCGGAGCGCGTAGGGCGTGGACGTGAGTTCGACTCGAGTGTCCAGCTCCTCCTCGCTCCCCACCGAGATCCCGAGCCAGTAAGGAACGTCGGCCGCCAGATCGAGCGTCACCACACTCCCAAGCGTCGCGCTCAGGATCCCGCCGGACACGGGAAGCGTCTGGGGCTCTGTCCAGAGCGCCGTACCGCCCGACTCGACGTCGTAGAGCCGGAACGTGACCAAGTAGTCGTCATCCGGCACCGGCGTGCCGCTCGCATCGCGGAGCACTCCTTGGTAGCTCAGGGTCTGCGGCACCTGAGCATGTGACACTGCCACAAGCACCAGCAGGATGGTCGCGCTAGTGATCGTCAATCGCCTCATATGCGCCTCCGGCTCGCTCGTCTCACAAGGGCCCGGGGCGACTCGCTCCCGGAGCAACGAGAGAAACGGCGCTGCTCCCTCCCGGGGCAGCGCCTCTGTCAGTACACACGTCTATCTGTTCCGCCCTCGGTCCCCTCGCGTTCCGAGGGGCAGAGTGGCCGTACGCTCACAGTCCTGTTGGTGCGCGCGCGAGAGGTCATGGCTCTCTGAGAGCGAAGTGATACTCAGCCAGCTAGCACTGTGAGACTATCACCCTTTACGGGCTATGTCAAGTATCATGCCGAGAGCTGGATCCGATACCCTGCTGCCGCCGCCACCGACCTGGAACGACCCATGTCCCGGCCCAGAAAGCCCCACGGGGAGTGCCTCTCGACGCTCCCCGTG
>JALGVU010000393.1 GCA_025774545.1 bacterium
GCAGCACGAGCTCGGCCAACGTGTGGATGCTCGGCGCCCGCTCCGCGGCCACGTGTGCCGGCGGATGCTCCGTCGCCGCCGTGAGCTTGCGCGCGGCCGCCCGATCGTGCGCGTCCCAGAGCGCATCGAGCGGCTTCACTGCCTCCACATCCTCCGCGAACGCCTGCCGCTCGTTCCCGCTCCAGCGCGCGCGGTATTCCCGACCGGCCGCGTCACGCGCGAGATAGCCGTTGGTCACGAGGTGACGCCGGAAGGAGACCCGGTCGATCGACACGCGCGGACCGGCAGCGGCGAGCCACGACGTGATGGCCTCGTCGACCTCACGTTCCGGGTACACCACCCCCTCCCTGAGCACCATCACCACGCTCCGGAGCAGGATGTGCACGTCCCGCTGCCGGCGGGGCAGCGCCGGACCGAGGCCGCTCAGGCAGAGGGCCTCGAGCCTCCTGGTGAACTCCTCGGCCGTCACCGGTTTCATGGGGGTCCTCTTGTCTGCCGCACCGAGGGGACGAGCCGTAACTCCTCCCCGATTCCCCGCGTGCGGAAACAGCTCCACGAGCCGACTCCGTACGTTCTCTCGATCCAGGACCTCGATCTGAACGATCTTCCCGTCGACCACGTCGAGAACCAGCTCCGGCGATGTACTGAGGACGACGTTCCTGTGCTCAGTAGAGACGACGCCCAGCGACGATTGCGTCTCGATCGTCATCGTCGCGCAGAAGCTGTCCCCGCATCGGCAGCGTGCCTCGAGTCGAAGCTGCCGGACCGATGCGGCGAGCGCGTGCTCGCCCTTCTCCGCGAGGAGTCGCGCGATCTCGGCCGCCAGGTCGGGGAAGACTGTGGCGAAACGATGGCTCATGCGTACGCCCACTTCCCTGTCAGTCGCGCCTCCGCCCGAGACCGAAGGCTAGGGCCCGTCGCACCCCAGCCCATCGAAGAACACCTCCCGGTAGACCTCGTACGCCGAGTCCTCACCGGCGACCTTCCGGACATACAGCGTCGCGCACATAGGCGCGACGTCGGCTTCCGGAGCGGTCGCACGTTTGATGGTGAGGGCCACGCGCAGGTCCTCGATCCTCCAGGTCTCCGCCTCCTTGCCCGGCACAACGCGGTAGCCGTCGTAGAACTCCAGGGAGACCCACTCCAGCCCCGGATCGGCGAACATGCTCTCGGCCGCGGTGAGGGACCTCTCACGCGAGAAGACCTCCGTCTCGGGCGGCGAGACGACGACCCAGACGTATTCCGGAGCGAGCAGTTCATCGAGCATCGTCACGTCGCGCTCCGCGTGGGACTCGGTGAAGCAGGTCAGGACGACCTCGGGAGTCTCCCCTCGACACGCGGCGGGAGCCACTCCCGCCGCTCCGAAGAGCGTGACGAGCAACACGGCTGCTGCCGTCCCACGTTCGACCCAACATCGGAATCGTGTCATGAGCTTCTCCTTGTGAGCGATCGGGCTCACGGAACCTCATCACGCAGCCATGCGTGCGGTCACCCGCGCGCCATGCCTGCGATTGTGCGAAGCACCTTCATGCGCTGGTCGCCCACGTCGTCCCGCGTCTCCGCTGATGCGAACTCGTGATTGGACACGCCGCCGCCTACGTCCGCCCGCGACGGACGACGCCGAACACGACCGCGAGCACCACGATCACGACGACTATCGCGACAATCATGGACACATCCCCCCTCCGTCGAACGCCACGGGCCGCGCACGGCGGCTCCGTCAGGATCAACCATCGGGCGGCTTGAACTCGGCTCCGTAGATCCTGGTCATCCCTTCCATCGTGCCGAGAAACTCCCCGTCGGTCGCATACTGCTCGTACCGTCCGTCCGACCAGTCGTAGAACCAGAGCGTCCCGTCGGCGTGGTCGAGGGCGAGTCCGGCTCCGTGGCCGCCGTCCAGATCGATGCTCCCCAGAAGCTCGCCGCTCATGGAGTAGTTGTCGAGCCGGCTGAAGCTCGCCGTGTACCAGCTCGAGAGCCACACGCTCTCTGTGCCCGGGTCAAACGTGATCCCCATGTAGGCCTGTGAGTACGGACTGAGCGGAAGCGAGAACACCACCTCCGGATCGGTCCACTCGAGCGTGTACCGGACGAGCTGGGCATTGCTCCACCGCCACGCGTAGATGTGCTCTCCGTCCGTTCCGGCGTCATAGACATCGATCGCGGCCTGGAACGTGACGCCGGTCGCCGTTCCGTCCAGCGTGTACTCGCGGCCGGGCCCCGAGAGTGGCGCGTGTGCGGTCGTCCTCACGTGGTCCTCCACGACGACGAGCGCGCCCTCCGCGTGAGACAGCTGACTCCACGCCCGGTCGCGGCTGCCGTCGACGTAGACGTAGATCGATCCCGGCGGATCGTACCAGAACTGGAAGAAGAAGCTCATGAAGAGCTCGCTCGACTCGCTGCCGCCCGGCCCGGACGGCGACGAAGTCGCTCACCCAGTCACGGCCGAGAGGACGAAGCAGGCCGCGAGCGCCGCCGTAATCAGGAGAGCCGCGACCTCTTGCCCCCTGCGGATCCTCTCACGCGTGAACACGGTCCCACCTCCTTCTCGCCTGCGAGCGTCATGACGGGCGCGAAGGAAAACGGACACGCCGTGCGGATGAGCGTCGCGCAACCGGCGTCGTGCGACGGCCCGGGCGTCACCCACGCCGGCTCACGCGTTCTTCAGGTCCTTGATCCAGGCGTGACACGTCCGAATCTTGCGGAATCCGATGGCCTCGTAGAAGGGATCCAAGCCGCCCGTCATCGGCATCGTCGTGGCGCCCAAGCTCTTGAGCCTGCGTAGCCCCTCGAAGAGGAGTTCCCGTGCCAGGCCGAGTTTCCGGAAGTCGGGATGCGTGCCGAGCGGCTCGAGGTGACCGACCGCGTTTGCGGCATCGTA
>JALGVU010000394.1 GCA_025774545.1 bacterium
GAACCCCTTCATCGTCGGAGCCTGCAGCTTCCCTGGCTACTCGAATTGGCTGACAGTGGCGGGGGATCACGCGTACGTCGCCTCCTGGGACTACGGAGGAGTCGAGGGCGGGCTCCAGGTCATCGAGGTCTTCCAGCGGCAGTACGACAGCTCCGCCAACACCGGCCGGTCGCTCGCGATCGACGGTTCCGACGACGTCATCGAACGCGCGCATCTGACGACGAGCCACACCGACGTCGTCGAGTGGGATCTCTCTGCGGACGGCGGCTCGAACTGGGAGAGCGTGCCTCCGAACGGGCTCTGGCACACCTTCGCGTCGTCCGGAACGGACCTCGTGTGGAGGTCGACGCACACCTACGCCGGGGGAGGGGTGAACCCGGCCTGCGCCGATCTGTCGATCGGCTGGCAGTCGAACATCGTGTGCGATCCCGATCCCGAGTATCTCACCGTGGCCGATCCCACGAAGACGGTCGCCGTCAAGTACCTGGGCGGCGGCGGTCTCCTCTACGGCTACTCGATGCGGTTCACGTGGGACGCGGGTGTCGCGAGCACCGCGGCGGCGCAGGTGAACGAGGGGACGCTCCTCGCAGGCCTCGGCACCACGTTCTTCTTCCCAGTTGACTTGAGCGGGAACGAGATCCACGTCGACGGTGCGCTCCTGGGCGACATCGACGGAACGCCCGGCCCGGGCACGCTCTTCACGATCGACTTCACTGGCGTCGCGGTCGGAACGAGCGACATCGACATCACGATCCTCGAGGTTCGCGACAAGGACAACCAAGCGCTTGCAGGCTTCTACGAGGATGACGGACTTCTGATCGTCGACGTGAGCGCTCCGACGGTCGTGGACGTTGAGATCGAGAACCTGACGCTCCTACACACCAACGAGTACATCAAGAACTTCGACGCGGCGAGGGTGACGGCGACGGTGACCGACGACGATCCCGCATTCGGGATCGGGAACGTGAGCGCCGATCTCCAGGGGCTTGGAGGCGGGCCCACTGACGCGCCCGACTCGTGGAACGACCTGACGGGCGAGGCGGTCTGGACGCTCACGATCACGAGCGTGACGACGACGCCTTTGAACGGGACGGTGACGGTGGCGGTGAACGCTGCCGACGCGATCGGCAACACAGCGAACGGGACCGACACGATCATCGCGGACAACGAGCCCCCGACGGCGGTGCTCGACTTCGACGCGGCGCCGGGTCACAAGAAGTGCGACCTGAGCTGGACGCTCGGCACCGACAACTACGTGCTCGCGGGCACCGTGGTCCAGCGGAACGACAACCTGGGCGAGTACCCCGTGTATCCGCTCTTCGTGGGCGCGTGGCCGGTCGTGGATGCGTTCTATCCGGGTGATCACCTGACGGGGACGAACGTGTACACGGGCGGCCTAGCCTCGGCGACGGACAACGTGATCCATCGGAACATCTACTACTACCAGGCGTTCTGCTACGACGAGGCTCGGAACTACGGCGCGGCTGCTGTGACCGCGCGCGACCTGGCGACGAACTACTGGCTCGGCGACGTCGCCGAGCAGCTTGGGTTCTGGGGCTCTGATCCGGGTCACGACTACAACGGTCTCGTGAACGACCCCGACATCGACAAGCTGGGCGGGACGTACTACGTGCCTGCCCCGGGGTGGCCCGACAACCAGTGCGACGTGGGTCCGACGGTGCACCCGGATGATCACCGTCTGGGTCTGCCGTTTCCCGACGCGTGGGTCCAGTTCGAGGACCTGATGATCTTCGCGATGAACTACGGGGTGGTGGGACCGCGCGTGGTGCCCTACCTCCCGACTCTCGCTGAGAAGACGGGTCTCTTGCTCGAGCTCGTGGAACTCTCGACCGGCGCTCAGGGTGAGATCGACGTTGCGCTTCGGCTCTCGGGCAATGCGGATCAGGTGAAGGGACTATCGGTGGTGGTGGCCCACGACGGTGCCGAGCTCGAGTTCGTGTCAGGGAGTCTCTCGGAAGAGATGCACTCGCCTCTGGGACAGGTCTTCTACTGGCACGGCTCGAACAACGGCAAGGTGCAGGTCGACCTGGCCGTCCTCGGCACCGGGGTCACCATCGGTGGCTCGGGCGACGTCGTCGTCCTGACGTTCCGCTCGCTCGGGGACGGCTACGCGCTCGATCTGGAGAGCGCGATCCTGAGGGGAGCGGCGAACGAGAGCCTCACGGTCGAACTCTCGGGGTGCGCGTCGCGTCCCGAGATCCCGAAGGCGTTCCGGCTCGCGCAGAACACCCCGAACCCGTTCAACCCGGTGACCTCGATCGCCTACGACGTGCCTCGCGAGTGCGAGGCCTCGATCCGGGTCTACGACGTGGCAGGACGTCTCGTGCGCACGCTCGCCGATGGCGCGATCCCGGCGGGCCGGCACGAGGTCGTGTGGGACGGACGGAGCGACGCCGGCGACGATGTCGGCAGCGGCGTCTACTTCTGCACGATGGAGGCGGAGGAGTTTCGCGAGAGCAGGAAGATGCTGCTCTTGAAATAGGAGACTTGGTGCTGAGCGAACCCAGGGCCTGCAACTGAC
>JALGVU010000112.1 GCA_025774545.1 bacterium
GACCGTGTGGCACGGTCGCAGTGACAACGGCGAGCGCGTTGCCTCCGGCATCTACTTCTGCCGGATGGTGGCTCCTGAGTACACCGTGACCCAGAAGCTGACGCTTCTGCAGTAGACGAGCTTCTCTGCTTCGAATGTCGCGGGCCCGGGCTGGTTTCATGCCAACTCGGAGCCCGGGTCCGCGGCTCTCCCGCGAACAAGGAGGAGGCAGCCATGAATGTCTTGAAGATGGTATCGGTGCTGTGCTTGATGGCGGCCGTCCTCTGCCACACGCTCGGCACCGATGCCTTGGCCGACGACTACCATGTCTACGTGGACTGGAATCCCGGCGTGAACTACACGACCGGTGTGGACGGTTACGTCGATGAGGCCGGCGACATCGAGGGTATCCCGGGTGCAGAGTACCTCTTCCTCGTCGGTGGCCCCTCCTATGAGGGCGCACAGACGGCCTACGTCTACCGCGTGGAGACGGCTGGCGACCCCGACATGCACCCCGACAATCCCTACGTGCCGGGCCCGATCGCTCCCAGGACGTTCACGCTGGTGAACAGCCACGCCATGGGAACCTACGCCTCCGGTCACGACAACGAGTTCTACATCGACGAGACCGGCATCTACTACGGGACGTCCGACAACCCGAGAGGCGGCGTGCCCGGTTGGGCGACGTTCAAGGGGTGCGGCATCTACCACTGGGACTTCGACTGGAACCCGATCGGATGTGTCGTCCCTCTCGGCGCTCCTGCCGATGCCCAGACGCTCGCGCGGAATCCCGCGACCGGGGACTGGTGGGTGGCGACCTGGCCCCGCGCACTCTACCGGTGGGATGGCTCGGCGTGGGTCTACCAGTTCACCTACCCGAACCTCGCGGGCGCTCACCACGACGGCTTGGAGATCATTGGGAGCTCGCTCTTCATCTCGGACATGACCTCCGACGTAATCATCGAGTATCGCCTCGACGCGGCCGGAGATCCGATCGATCCGCCCGCCTCTCCATATCGGACCTTCACATATACGGCCGGTCCACACGTTGAGGGGATGGGCTTCGAGCCAAACCATCACATCTGGATCACCGGCTGGAGCTCCTACACCGTCTACGAGCTCGGGGGAGGCCTGCTGCAGTGCTCTCTCGAGGACATTCCCGATCAGTGCGTCTATGCCGGCGAGGCATTCGGCACCTTCGACTTCGATGACTACCTGGGGCAGCTCGTCGAGCCCGTCGCGTGGGAATGGAGCGGAACCACCGACCTGATCGTCAGCGTCGACGGGGCGAACGTCGTCACGATCACATACGCCGCTGGCTGGACCGGCAGCGAGACGATCTTCTTCACCGCAACCGACGTCAACGACTTCACCTGTGACTACGACGCGATCTTCACCGTCGCGCCGATGCTCACGATCCTGCCCATTCCCGATCAGGATTGGCCGTTCTCGCCCTTCGATCTGGACGACTACGTGACGGGGGTCGATCCCGCCGACGTCGAGTGGGCGGCCACCGGAATGGTCCAGCTCGTCGTCGATATCGATCCGGCGACCCACGTCGTGACGGTCACGAATCCGGGCGGGTTCTCGGGCACAGAGCTCATCACGTTCACTGGAACGGTTGAGGGTTGCTCCGGAGATCCGAGAAGCGCGAGCGACGACGTCCTCTTCGATACATCCGCGTGCGTCCTCGCCACGATCGGCGAGCCGATCTGCGAGTGCAACAACGTCTACCTCCCGATCGAGCTTGCAGACGTCGCGGGGCACACGGAGATCTGGGGTATAGACGTCATCTTCTCGTTCGACCCGGACGTGATCGATCCGCGCGGCGTCGAGTTCGAGGGTACGCTCCTCGAGGACCTGGGCTGGATGCACATGTGGAACGAGCCGACGCCTGGCGAGTTCCGGCTCGGTCTCGCTGGGTCGGAGGCGATCCCCGGCGACGGCGTTCTCGTGTATCTCTGGTTCCGCGCCGAGGACGAGTCGTGCGGCCTGGACACTCCTCTCGAGCTCGACATCCTCCTGAACGAGGGCGATCCGTGCGTCGAGGTCGTTCCGGTCGACCACTGGATCGTGCCTCAGATGACCGGCGTTCCTGATGGCGAGACGAGCTACGAGCTTCACGCTCCGGCGCCGAACCCGTCGCGGCAGACGACGACGATCTCGTACCACGTGCCGGCAGAAGGCGGCGCGGTTCGGATCGAGATCTACGGCGTGACGGGGCGCGTGGTGCGGACGCTGGTAGACGGGTTCGTGTCGGGCGGACGCCACGAGGTGACGTGGCACGGTCGCACGGACACCGGTGAGAAGGTGGCCTCCGGCATCTACTTCTGCCGGATGGAGGCGCCTGAGCGCACGATCACGCACAAGCTGACCTTCCTCGAGTAGCGGGCGGTCCCGCGGCCCGCGCTCGTCCAATCGGCCCGGCCCCAGGCGCCCTGCCCGGGGCCGGGCCTCGCCTTCCGCGGGAGGCATCGGGTCGTGGTCCCCGGGGCCGGGCCCCGCCTCCCGAGGCTGCTCCCACGCCGCGGTCCCCCGGGTCGGGCCCGTGACCCAGCGCGGCCCCGAACGACTCCCGACCAATCCCCCGGCGCGCGCGACACGCACCCCTTGCGTCCTTTACACCGACCCCGCGCTCTGCTATCCTGGCGTCCGGATTGGCCCGCAGCATGGGCCTTTTCGTCGCGAACGCCGGTAATTCACGAGAGCATCACAACTCACCCCAAAACCCCGGTCACCCTCGTCTCGGGGGGACGGACGGGAGGACGTGCGACATGGCAATCCTGAACGCGAAGACGGGCAAGCCTCGCAAGGAGTACACGGTCGAGGAGCTCAAGGACGCCGCGAACCTGATGCGCGGCTACAACCTCGTCAGCCTTGCGGCCGCGAAGTCGGGCCACTCGGGCGGCACGCTTTCGATCATGGACATCACGGCGGCCCTCTACCTTCACACGGCGAACCACGATCCCGAGGATCCGAACTGGGAGGATCGCGACCGGATCATCTGGTCGGCCGGACACAAGGCCCCGTCGCTCTACATCGGGCTAGGCATGGCCGGCTTCTATGACGTCGAGGACGTGGTGACGCTGCGCAGGCTCTACTCGCCGTACCAGGGCCACCCGCACTGGCCGAAGCTTCCGGGCATCGAGGCCTCGACCGGTTCGCTCGGCCAGGGACTCTCGATCGCCATCGGCATCGCACTCGCCGCGCGTCTCAACAAGAAGGACCATCGCGTCTACTGCCTCATGGGCGACGGCGAGCAGCAGGAGGGTCAGATCTGGGAGGCCGTCATGGAGGCCGGCCACTTCGGTCTGGACAACGTCGTCGGGATCATCGACAAGAACCGTCTGCAGATCGACGGGTGGGTCGAGGAGGTCATGAACGTCGATCCCCTGATCGACAAGTACCGCGCCTTCAACTGGAACGTCATCGAGATCGACGGACACGACATGCAGGAGATCGTCGACGCGTTCGAGGAGGCGAAGACCCTGAAGGGCAAGCCGACGCTGGTCCTCGCGCACACCGTGAAGGGCAAGGGCGTCGACTTCATGGAGGACGTGGCCGGGTGGCACGGGAAGCCGCCGAACGTCGAGCAGATGTGGGACGCCCTGAAGCAGCTCGGGCTCGACACGAAGCTCCCCGTCAAGAAGCTCTTCAAGCGTGTCGAGGACTACCAGGCGAAGGTCACGAAGCAGCTTCATGCGAAGCAGCCCAAGTTCTCCAGGAACTACTTCTGGAACGAGACCAAGAACATGAAGGTCGACATGGATCCCACGCGGAAGGGGTTCGGGCGCGCGCTCGCCGAGCACGGAGACGACAAGCGCGTCGTCTGCCTGGGCGCGGACATCTCGGGGTCGATCACCATCAGCCAGTTCTACGAGAACCACCCCGATCGCATGGACCGCTGGTTCTCGATGGGGATCGCCGAGCAGTCCGGGACCGGCGTCTGCGCGGGCCTCGCGAAGGAGGGCAAGCTCCCGGTCTTCGGAACCTACGGCGTCTTCGCGTCGGGCAGGAACCTCGATCAGCTCCGCACGACCGTCTGCTACGGCGACTTCAACGTGATGATCGCCGGCGCGCACGGCGGTGTCTCGGTCGGACCCGACGGTGCCACGCACCAGGCGCTCGAGGAGCTGTTCCAGATGTGCGGGCTGCCGAACATGAACGTCGAGGTCCCGTGCGACGCGGTCGAGACGAAGCGCGCCACCGAGCACCTGCTCTTCAAGGTGGACGGCCCGAAGTACGTGCGCTTTGCGCGCGAGGCGACGCCGGTCGTGACCGACCTGAAGACCCCCTACGAGTGGGGCAAGGCCAACGTCATTCGCTTCCGGGGAGCGGGGCCCGACTTCAAGGACGCGTTCGAGCACGAGCTCGCGTCGAAGTACAAGAGCGAGGCCGAGGACATCTCGATCATCGCGTGCGGGCCGTCGGTTCCCGAGGCGATGCGTGCGGCTTGGATCCTGAAGGACGAGTACGACATTGAGACCCGAATCGTGAACGTCCACACGGTCAAGCCGCTCGACACGGCGGCGCTCGTGGAGGCCGCCCACGACACGGGGGTCGTCGTGACTGCCGAGGAGCACCAGATCGGCGGTTTCGGGAACCAGGTCGCGGCGGCGATCGCCGGATCCGCGAAGGTCTACGGCCGGCCGATCATCGTCGGGATGGTCGGTGTCAAGGATCGCTTCGGTGAGTCGGGAGCACCGTGGGAGCTCGTGAAGGAGTTCGAGGTCTCGGCGGAGCACATTGCGCAGGAGGCGAAGCGGCTCTACGATCTCAAGGTCAAGAGGCTCGTGGCCGACGTTAAGTCCAAACCTGCGAAGAAGAAGGCCAAGAAGAAGCCTGCTGCGAAGCCGAAGCGGAAGCCTGCGAAGAAGAAGCCGGCGGCGAAGCCGAAGCGCAAGCCCGCGAAGAAGAAGGCGAAGAAGAAGCCGACGGCGAAGCCTGCGCGGAAGCCCGCGAAGAAGAAGACGGCGAAGCCGAAGCGGAAGCCTGCGAAGAAGAAGCCGACGGCGAAGCCGAAGCGCAAACCCGCCAAGAAGAAGCCTGCGCGGAAGCCTGCCAAGAAGAAGACGACCGCGAAGAGGAAGACCGGGCGGGCGCCGAAGAAGACAGCGAAGCGGAAGCCCGCGAAGAAGAGGACCGTGAAGCAGGCGAAGAAGAAGCCGGTGCGGAAGCCCGCCGGGAAGAAGCCTGCCAAGAAGAAGACCGCCTCACGAAGGTCGTCGAGGCGAAGGGCGCGGAAGCGCTAGGTCGAAGCTCGCGGATGCACCACAAGAACGGGCCGTCCCGGTTGGGGCGGCCCGTTCGCGTGGCGTGTTGGGTGGTGCGCTTCACACGCCCGTCATGTAGGGGAGCTCGGCGTCGGCGCGGCTCATCGGCCGCGAGACGCGCTCTCCGTCACCATCAACCGCGTATCGCGCTCCTCATGATGATGTCGATCGCCTTCGCCGCGCCCGGGATCTGCCGCTCCTCGGTGAGCCAGAGCGTGAGCGCGGTGTGACGACCGGTCGTCGGGTCGAGCGAGCGTTTCGGGAAGCTCATCCTGTGTACGTCGAGAGCGAGCCTCGGAGAGAAGCACGCGCCGAAGCCGGGTCCCAGCGTCAGCTTGATGGCTCGCCCGGCGATTTCGAGCGCGGCCAGCCGCCCACCCCGGTAGAAGAAGAGTGCGCTGCTCTTCCCGATCTCGAGCGATTCCCCCGCGAGGCCGTGGTTCGTGGCGAGGTGCTCCGTGAGTCCCCTCAGGATTCCCCGCTGCGCGTAGGTCGAGGCGCGGTCGCACAGCGGCTGGATGCTCGACAGCACCTCTCGCTCGGTGTCAGGGAGGAGGTTCCTGAAGACGAAGTCCCGGACGTTCTCGCGATCCGACGCTCCGTGGAGCCTGCTCCTGAGGACGTCGGTCAGAAGATCGGCGATCTCGGACTCGTTCGCGCGGAGCGTCCGCCAGAGGGCCGGCTCGAGGAGCTCGTCGTCGGGTCCCCGGCCCTTCGGCCCGAGCTCGAAGACGATCGCGTGCATCGAGTGGGTGAGAGAGAAGCCGCCCCGCCGCGCGGCGTCGGCGATCCTCCCCTCGGGGAGCATCGCGCTCACCTCGTCGTGCCCGAGTCGCCCGGCGATCCTGAGCACGTCGCGCGCGAGAATCGCGATGTCCTCGTCTGAGCCGTCGGCGAACCCAAGGCAGACGTCGTTGTCGATCGGCGAGATCTCGTAGATCCCGACGGCGCGAGGCGCGCCTCGCGCCGGGAGAACGAGCACGTTCCCGTCTGCGATCGAGCGCCTGAGGCGGCGGCGTGACAGGTTCCGGAACTTCCAGCCGATTGCCTGGAGGCCGCTGGCCCGCTCGTAGCATTCGCTGTCGCGCACGAAGCGCTCGACGCGATCGAGGTCCGTGGGGCTAGCGACGCGGCTCCTGAGTTGCCCGCGCTTCCTCGGGGCTCCCCACATCCAGCGGGCCCTCGCGATCTGCCAGAAGCCACGCTTCTCCGCGAGGTGGCGCGACGCGGTGTTCATCACGGCCGTCGAGAACCGCACGCTCTTCGGATTCATGCTCAGCGCTTCGCGGAAGGTGGCGCGGTTGATCTGGCGGGAGAGGCCCCGTCCCTGGAGATCCGGGCTGAGTCTCAAGCCCTCGAGCCAGACCTCACCGGGCGAGAGGAGCGTGATCTTCGACATTCCGACCGGCTTGCCGTCGAGCGTGGCAGTGAGAAGCGTGCCCTTCTCGTCGGCGAGCCAGCGGTCCCATACGAGAGGAAGGTAGTCGGCGCCGCCCCACGTCCTCTTGGCGATCGCCAGGATCGCGTCCCGGTCCTCCGGGCGCGCCTTCCTGACGACGAGCTTCTCGGCGGGCTTGTGCGACTTGCGCGAAGCCCCCGTCTTCCTGCGGGCCATGTTGCGAGACCTCTCAGAGTACGCGGTCGAACGCCGGCTAGTTGAGTCCGAGTTCGTCGATCTTCGCTGCGATCTCCGCGGCGTGGCCGGTGATGCTCACCTTGGGCCACACGTGGCGGATCTTCCCCTTCTTGTCGATGAGGAAGGTGGAGCGCTCGGCCATCTTCGTCGGCTTGAGCACACCGTAGGCCTTGGCGATGATCCCGTTGGTGTCGGCCAGGAGCGGGAACTCCAGCTCGTTGTTCGAGGCGAACCTCTGATGCGACTCGGCGCTGTTCGTGCTGACGCCGACGATCTCGGTGCCGAGCTTCCGGAGCTCCTCCTCCGCGTCCCTCAGCGCGCGCGCCTCGCGCGTGCATCCTGGGGTGTTGTCCTTGACGTAGAAGAAGAGCGCGATGTTCTTCTTCCCCCTGTAGTCGGAGAGGGAGACCTTCGAGTCGTCCTGCGTCGCGGCCGAGAACGATGGAGCGGGATCACCAGGCTTCAGATGGGTCGGCATGATACCTCCTGCATTGATGAACACTCCGGCCGGCGCGGCAGTAGGCCTTCTGAGGACGCACGGAGCCGTCTGTGACCTGTCTCCGGGTCGCATCTGATCACGGCCTTGCCGACGAGGCGGGAGATAGAACAGGGTTCGATCAATTCTATCCCAAGGCTGCTGGGCCGCGCAAGAGCTACTGGGACGGGCCGCGTCTGGGAGAGCCGCGGCGTCGCGCAAGCGGTCGGGGCGAGCGGGGAGGGTGACGGTGTCCCGCGGCCCTCCGGCGAGCGGAGGCCGACCGTGGAAGGCCGCGGGCCCTGGCCTTCCACGGCGTGCGTGGGCGGGGTTGAGCGGGTGGGGGGGAGGAGGAGCACCGCCTGCCATCATGGCGGGCCCCAACGTCCCCACGGGCGCACTCCCGAGGCCGATCTCGGTGCGCTGCGCTGTCTATCTCAGCAGCGCGACCTTGCGAGAGACCTCTCTATTGCCGAGCGCGGCCGTGCAGAAGTAGACGCCCGATGCCACCCGCCGCCCCGCATCGTCCCTGCCGTCCCACATGAGGCGTGTGGCGCCTCCGCGGACGGTCCGATCCAGCAGGGTTCTGACTCTCTGTCCCCTCAGGTTGTAGATCGCGACCTCGACGGCGCCTCCCGCGTCCGGGAGCGCCAGCTCGATGTTCGTCACGCCCGAGAAGGGATTGGGACTCGCCGGATGGAGCGTCACCGAGCCCAAGTCGGCGACCGGCGCGTTCGTCGACGGCCCGCAGCCGCCTTCTCCGTCGGCTCCGCAGTTGAAGTTCGTGATCTGGTAGTAGTGCGGCACGTCGGGGATGTCGTAGCTCTCGGGGTAACGTCCGTCGTCTCGGACTTCTCCACGAGTCAGTGGCGTCGGCCGGTCGCCCGTCACCGGTTCGAGCGGCCTCGAGCGATCCTCCGGATCTCCGGCGAATCCGACCGACGCCCACCGCATGTCGTCCCCGCAGGTGAGGTCGATGAAG
>JALGVU010000395.1 GCA_025774545.1 bacterium
TGCCCTTCGCGTGCGCGGCGGCGAGCCCGTCCGCGATCTGGATCGCGATGTCGAACACGTCTTCGAGCTCGAGGCGATCGTTCTCGAGCAGCGCCGCAACGCTCTCGCCCTCGATGTACTCCATGGCGATGAAGGTCCGGCCGTCGGCCTCGGCGATCTCGTAGACGGTGGAGACGTTCGGGTGGTTGAGCGAGGCCGCCGACTTGGCCTCGCGGACGAGGCGGGCCTTCTCCTCGTCGGTGCCGAGGCTTCGCGGGGAGAGGAACTTGAGCGCGACCTCGCGATCGAGCTGCACGTCCTCGGCCTTGTAGACGACGCCCATGCCGCCCTCGCCGAGCTTCTCGGTGATCCTGTAGTGGGAGATGGTTGTGCCGATCATCAGGTGCCCCTGACACACGCCTGCCGCAGGCCCGTCGGAGCCGACGGGGAGAGCCCCGGGCGCGGGCGGGTACGGAGCAGCTCCGCCCGCGGTGATGTCACGCGTCTCTATTGTAGCCTGCTCGTTCGTCCACAGCCAGCGACTTCTGCCGCGGCGGGAGCGGGGCCGACCGATCGTGCGTCGAGCGGTCGGGGATGGTATCATGGGTGCGTTCTCCGTGCTGCCCGTCCGTCGCTCGTGGCACGGTGCCAACCCGCGGCAGGCGAGGAGTGTCCGAGCAAGTGAGCACACGATCACCGCGGACGCACCCCCGGACTCACGTCGCGGGAGCGCTCCGTCCTGGGGCGTGCGTCCGGTCACGCCGGGTGGCGAACGGCGCGGCGCCATCGGCCATAGATGAAGGAGACCTGCCGTGGAAGGGAAGAAGAGACGAGAGCCGACTCCCGCGAGCCTCTGGCGCATCGAGTTCGCGCGCGAGCTGACGCCGTTCTACTCGTCCCACGCCGGGATCGAGATGATCATCCTGAGCGGTTCGCCTCCGAAGGGGCTGTCGGACGCCTACTCGGACCTCGACATGATCGTGTTCTGGAACGCGATCGACTTCGACTGGCTCGAGCGAATCCCGCTGCGCGACATCGACTGCGAGCGCGCCTTCTACCGCAAGCTCAAGGAGGAGTACCTCGAGTCGTACTACTTCGGAGAGCTCAAGGTCGACCTCGGGCACACGACGATCAACTCCTGGAAGGAGATGGTCGACGGCGTCCTCGAGCGGCACGAGACCGATCTCTCGGCGCAGGCGGCGCTCGGCGGGTTTCTCTCCTCGTTGCCGCTCTACGGCAGGGAGACGTTCGAGGAGTGGCGGGAGACGGTCGCCGCGTATCCGGACGAGCTGGCCGAGAAGATGATCCGGCAGCACATGCGCCTCTTCGTCTGTGACTACCTCAAGAACCAGGCGCACGGGCGCGGCGAGATCCTGGCCTACTACGACGGCGTGTGCCGCATGCTCAAGAACCTGCTCGGCATCCTCGCCGGACTGAACCGGACGTACGCCTTCACCGAGGAGCCGAGGTGGATCGAGTACTACCTGGACAACATGGCGATCCGTCCCGAGAACGCCTGGGAGCGTGTCTGCTCCGTTCTCGAGAGCGCCCCGGAGGAAGGCCTCGAGGTCCTGGAGGGGCTCATCGGGGACGTCCTCGACCTCATCGATGAGCATCGCACGGCGATCGACACGTCGCGCGTGCGGCGGGGACGGAAGGCCATGCGGGTGAGGGCCCGCGAGCGAAAGCCAGCGCTCAGGCCGAGGAAGGACCCGGCGAGCACGCTCACGAAGCCGTGAGCGCTGGGGGCGTCGGCGTCCGTCCTCCGCGAGCGCGGAGTCGAGCGACGTCGGCCTTCCGCGAGCGCCGATTCGAGCGGCGTCGGCCTTCCGCGAGCGCCGATTCGAGCGGCGCCCGAGCTCGCGTAACGCCGTGTCGTCCCGCCACCAACGAAGAAGGCCCGCCGTGAGAGGCGGGCCTTCGCTGCTTCCGGTCTCGGCGTTGCCTATTCGATGAGCCGGACCTCCATCGTGAAGTCCTGGGACGTCGGAATCGCCATGCTGCCCTCTGGGCCGTCGGCGAAGACCGTGCCCGTCCCGGTGCCCTCCGTCGTCTCCCTGACGAAGATGCCCTCCTCGAACGCGAAGTACCAGGTGCTCGTCCCCTCGGTCACGCCCTCCGAGGTCCACTCCGCCGGGCCCGACATGCCGTCGCCCTCGATCGTGCCGGAGAAGGTGGCCGCGATCTTCGCGCACTCGCGCCCGTCGATGACCTCGAAGCCCGCGAGCGTGTTGACGCTCTCGAAGCTCAGGTGAACCGAGCCGCCGCTCGACTCCTCGGAGAGGCTGTCGGTCGTCGTCCACGTGTCGCCGACCTTGATGGGCTCATTCGTGAGGTTCGGGAACATCATCTGGAAACCCGAGATCGCGTTGCGCTTCCCGCCCGGTCCGAGGTCGTACTGCATCGTCTCCGGATCCGGGAGATCGCTCTCCTCCCCGAGGACCGAGAGCGACATCTCGAAGCTCTGCCCGATCAAGCCGGCGAGATCCGGGCTCATGTCACCCTGCGGCGTGCCGATGTCGACGGTCATGGCGTCGATCGTGACCTCGAGCGCG
>JALGVU010000396.1 GCA_025774545.1 bacterium
CGGTAGAAGAGCGACGTCGCGGCCCGGTTCCTGTTGTGAACCTCGTCGCCCATGTGGAGCGCTTGGGCGATCAGGTTCTTGAGATCGATCGGGCCCGCCGCCCCGACGGCGCACCGGAGGGCCGGGTAGAAGATCTCCTCCATCCACCGGAGCTTCGCGACGACCTCGTCGCTGAAGGCACCGTACCGGAGAACCTTGCCGAGCCCCTCGTTCATCGTGCAGTAGGCGCTGTTGCCGAACTCCTCGTTCCGGAGGACGAAGACCGGCATCCGAGGCGTCACGATGCCCGCCATCGGACCGACCGTCGCGTGTTCGTGGCACGGCGCGAACTCGATCTCGCCCGACGCGGCGAGGCGCTCCGCCTCGTCAGGCGTCTCGGCGCGTCCCTCGTAGATGAGCCCGCCCATGATCGCGCCGCGCATCGGGCCGCACATCCGGTCCCACGTGATCGGGGGTCCGGCGTGAAGGAAGAGGTTCGGTTTCATGCCCGGAATCACATCGATCGCGCGGTCGAGCCCGACGAGGTGCGGCATGCCGCGGAGGACTATTCCCATGACCTTCGCGTTCGCCTCATCGATCTCCCGAAGGTGGTCGCGGATCGTGCGCGCGGCGGTCTCGTCGACATCGATCGGCGGCCTCCAATCGACCTGGACCGACGCGACGCCCGCGTCATCGAGGCTCTCGGTGAAGGAGGCGAGCCCGACGTTCACGATCTTGAGCTCGCTCGAGAAGAGGTCCCTGATGCTCATCGGTTCTCCCTCGGTTCCCCCGCTGAGGGGCGTCGGCCGCTCCTGCGGTCCCTCTCAAGCTCGCGCACGATGAGTCCCGCGAGCCGCGAGGCGGCCGCGTTCGAGGGCTCGACGATGGCGCCCGCGGCCTCGAGTGCGGCAACGACGCGCGACCGGTTCTGCGGATCCCGATCGGTCCCGGTCACGGAGCAGACGATGGTCACGCGCTCGCTCGCCTCTCGGACGACGTCGGTGAGCTCCGTCGCGGGGTCCGGGTTCGACCCGTACCCGAGGACGACGTCGAGGAGGATGACGGCGACCTCGGGATCGTCCGCCTCGTGGAGAATGCGTTTCTTGCGAAGGGAGTAGTCGATCATCGGGTGCGGCCGTCCGACCGTGAACTGGTCGGCGCCCAAGTCGACGATCGTGTTCGCTAAGGGCTTGAGGGCGTCCTCGAGCCTCCGTGAGCCTGCGGTCGGGGCGTTCGAGTGGATCCCGTCGATCATGCGGGCGAGCACGACCTGCGCCTCGGCGGTGAAGGTCCCGCCGCTCATGAGGCCGCGGACGTACCGCTGGCCCGCGACGCGTTTGGCGGCTTCGCCACGAGCGATCTCGATCTGATCGCGCTCCACTGACGCCAAGAGGATCCCAATGCCGTCGGGGTCGCGGCCGTGCGAGAGCGCGACGGCTGCGAGCGCGGCCTCCTCGAGTGTCGTGGCCTCCCAGCGTGGGGCGGCGGCCACGGTCCCAGGCGCCGCCGCACTGCTCGCGGTCCCGTCCGCCACGTCGGCGGCCTCCTTGGCGGCGGCCCCGAGAAAGACCGACACGACCGGTTTGCCGACGCCGGCCGCGGCCTCGCGGATCGCCTCGAGGACACCCGGATCCGGCGGCTTCGACACGAGCACGAGCACGCGCGTGGCCGGATCCGCCGCGAGCGCGCCCAGCGCATCGAGGAACGTGATCCCGCCGACGTCGCTCGAGACGTCGCGCCCGCCGGTCCCGATCGCCTGCGAGATCCCGGCGCCGCGGTTCGAGACGATCGAGCTCACCTCCTGAAGGCCGGTGCCCGACGCCGCCACGATGCCGACGTTGCCTCGGCTCACGGCGTTCGCGAACGCGAGCGGGACCCCGTTCAGGATCGCGGTGCCGCAGTCCGGGCCCATCACGAGGAGCCCCTTCTCGCGCGCGAGCGCCTTGAGCCCAATCTCGGTCTCGACGGGCACGTTGTCGGAGAAGAGCATGACGTTTAAGTCCTCGGCGAGCGCTCGGCGGGCGAGATCGCCGGCGAACCGGCCGGCGACCGATATGAGAACGAGGTTCGCAGCAGGCAGGGCCTTGAGCGCGCCCTCGAGGCTCGCGGGCTGGAACTCCTCGTCGGTCGAGGCGGGCATCCTCGCGCGGTCGAGGAGCTCGTCGACCGCGACGAGCGCGGCCGCGGCGAGGTCGTCGCTCTCGGCTCGGACGGCGATCAGGAGATCGGTGGCGGAGGCGGCGTCGAACTCGGGCGCGAGGAGATCGGACGCGGCGAGGATCGCGCGGTTCTCCTCGGTCCCCATGATCACGGCCGCGTCGACGACACCCTCGCGCGACGCGACCTCCCTCCCGACGTTCATGAGCGTCACGGAGTCGAAGTACGCGCCCGTCCTGACGCGGCCCACTACGACCATAGGACTCCCTCGCGCCGGCGCGCGGCCGAGCCGTTCCGCCAGATCGTGCGGCGGAGTCCGGTCTCGAGTGTCATGAAGAGGCCCGTGGCGAGATCGGCACCCGAGGTGTGGCCGAGGGCGAACACGCG
>JALGVU010000113.1 GCA_025774545.1 bacterium
CCGATGCCCTGACTGAAACCGAACTGCTCCGAGATGTGAACTGCTTCCTCCCAGGACACGGCAGCCCGAGCTGCAGCTTCCGGATCCGGGGGAATGAGCCGCGCGCGGATCTGGCTATCCCTATCTGCGGTTGTCGACGCGCAACCGAACGTCAGCATGACGGCGAAGAGCAATGAGGCAATGAGAGTCTTGTTCATGGTCAATCCCACGGAATCGAGACAGCGGGCTGCGCCTAACTACAATTGGGTTTCCGAATGCGCTACGGCATCTGCTGCCCAACGGGCCGCCTAGTCGCATTTGGCAGTTCACCGCGCTCTGTCCGGGACGCCGACAATGCCGTAGCCTTCCAGGGCACCCGGGGGCTGTGGCGTCCGGGATAGCCCGCGGACTCGCGGACCTATCCCCTCGCGGCTGTGGTCTCGGCCGCCTGCGTGACCTGACCGAATTGTGCTCAATTATAGACGGTGTCCTGCGGTTCGTCAATGGGCACCCAGTAGCCAGGTGCCTGGAACACCTCTGACTTCCTCACGCGGACCTGCGGCCACGGCAGAAGCACGCCGACCTCGTCCCGAAGTGACGCTACCGATGACGCCGCGCCGTCCAGGGAGCGTCACCCGCCTGCGCCGTCCCTTCCTCTCCGTAGGGCGCTCTGACGCTCGTGACGCTGGTGACGGCACCTCCCAAACCTCTGGCCAGCCGATCCCTCACGCCGCCAGCCCGACTCTCACCATCTCCCGCGTTGCGTGCTTGACCCCTCCGTAGCGCCAATGCGCCTTCACGACGGGCAGTCGCTCTGAATCGGTTACAAACCGGGCCCCCGCTACCAAACATGAAGCCATCGGCAGCAATCCCGGCGGCTTCGTCATTGGGACCCGGGGCCGAGGCTCCGGGCCTCATCGTTCACATGCGTTCGCGATGCAGCCCAAGGAGGCGCGGCAGCTCCCATCTGAGTTCAGACACTGGGATGACTGGCCGCCGCGACCCAATCGCACGGCGAACATCCCCCCGGAACATGATGGGCGGAGAGTTGCCCCGCACCGCTTCTGCCCCAACAGACTGAAACGTGCTATACTCATGGGAACCCTTGGAAACAGCCGCGTTCACAGCTGTCAGACAGCTGCTGCAACCGGGAAGTAGGACGTACACAGCCGGCCCAGACGGTCGGGGCAACCAGCGAAGCCGGGAATGGAATACCATGAAGCTCCTGAAACCGATCATCGTCATAGCCGCCTCCATCACGCTCGTACTGGTGGCGCACCACTTCATCCGGCGATCTGAGCCCCAGCAACGCAGGGCGGGCGGAGATACGACAGTCGTAGCCGAAGTCGTCGGCACTCGCAGCTTCGCCGACCGCACGGAGGCCATCGGGACAGTATCTGCGAACGAGTCCGTCACAGTCACACCATCCGTCACCGAGAGGATCGCTCGTGTTCACTTCGACGACGGCGCGTTCGTTCAGCGCGGCGACGTCCTGGTTGAACTGGCGCACGCCGAGGAATCGGCCGAGCTCGAGGAGGCGCGAATCAAGGTGGCCAACCAGGAGAGATGGTTCGAGCGCGTCGAGTCGCTTCGTCAGAGGGACCTGGTGTCGCAGGAGGAGTTCGACCTCGCCCGGGGCTCCCTCGACGCCGCGAAGGCCCGCGCAAAGGCAGCCGAGGCGCGGCTCCAGGACCGCGTGATCACAGCTCCGTTCGCAGGCGTCCTGGGCATTCGCAGGGCAAGTCCCGGCGCCCTGGTCTCGCCCGGGGACGTGATCACGACCCTGGACGACCTGAGTGTGGTCAAGGTGGACTTCACCGTTCCGGAGGCGCTCCTCTCGGAGGTGGCCGTCGGCCAGTCCATCGAGGGCCACGCAGCTCCCTGGCCGGAAGAGAGATTCGGGGGGAAGGTGACGAGCATCGACTCGCGGGTGAACCGATCGACGCGCGCGGTCGGAGTGCAGGCGCGCCTTCCCAATCCGGGAGGCAAGCTCAGGTCCGGTATGCTCCTTACACTGGAGCTGACTTGCAGTCCACGCGAGGCGCCCGCAGTGCCTGAGAAGGCGCTCCTCTCCTACGCGGACAGACAGTACGTCTACGTGGTGCGCGAGGACCAGACCGTGGAGCAGCGTGAAGTGATTCTGGGCAAGAGAGACGTCGGTTGGGTCGAGATCGTGGAGGGCCTGAGCCCAGGCGACACCATCGTCGTGGACGGTCTCCTGAGCCTGCGCGATGGTGCGAGCGTGCGCGTGGAGCAGACGACCTCATGATCATCTCAGAGATCTCCATCAAGCGCCCGGTATTCGCCACCGTCATCAGCCTCGTCCTGGTCACGTTCGGCCTCATCGCTTTCCAGCGGCTGCCGCTTCGCGAGTATCCGGACGTCGACTCCCCCAGAGTCAGCATCCGCACGAACTACAGCGGGGCGTCCGCCAACGTGGTGGAGTCCAAGATCACCCAGATCATAGAGGGAAGCGTCTCGAGCGTCGAGGGGCTCAAGACCGTCGAGTCCACGAGCGCGGATGGCCGGTCCACGGTGAGCGTCGAGTTCGACATCAGCCGGGACATCGACGAGGCCGCCAACGACATCCGCGACAGGGTGGGACGGATCGTCAACCGGCTGCCGGAGGAGGCCGACGCTCCACGCATATCGAAGCGCGGCTCAGGCGGCTCAGCAGACCTCATCCTCGGTCTCTCGCATCCCGCGATGTCGCAGATGGAGCTGACCGACTACGCCGACCGCCACCTGATAGACAGGTTCTCCATTGTCGACGGAGTGGCGGAGGCGCGGATCTACGGACAGAAGCGCTATTCGATGCGCATCTGGCTGGACAGGAGGGCTCTCGCCGCCCGCCGGCTCACGGTGCAGGACGTCGAGAGCGCGCTCCGCACGGAGAACGTCGAGCTTCCGGCGGGGCGCATCGAGTCAGACGACCGCGAGTTCACGGTCCGGCTGGAGCGCGGCTACCGAACGCCGGAGGACTTCCGCGGGCTGGTCGTGTCACGGGGCGCGGACGGCCACCTCGTGCGGCTCGGTGACGTCGCCCGCGTCGAGATCGCACCTCAGTCTCTGCGTGACAGTTTCACGGCCGACGGGAAGAGCGCGGTCGGGATCGGCATCTCGCGACAGTCGACGGCCAACACGCTCGCCGTGATCAGCGGTGTGAAGGCCGCCATGCGGGAGCTCCAACACAACCTGCCCGAGGGCATGGAGCTCATCGTCCTCCGGGACAGCTCGGTCTTCATCGAGGCGGCGATACGGGAGGTGCGAATTGCCCTCCTGATCGCGTGCGCGCTGGTCGTCGGCATCATCTTCGTCTTCCTCGGTAGCGGCCGGGCGGCGATGATCCCGGCAGTGACCGTGCCGATCTCTCTCGTCTCAGCGTTCATCGTGCTGTACGCGTTCGGCTTCTCGGTCAACCTGCTCACGTCGCTCGCGCTCGTGCTCGCGATCGGTCTTCTGGTCGACGACTCGATCGTTGTCCTCGAAAACATCCATCGGCGCATCGAAGAGGGCGAGCCTCCATTACTCGCGGCGTTCCGCGGCGTGAACGAGGTAGCCTTCGCCGTGATCGCCACGACGCTGGTGCTGGTGGCCGTGTTCCTGCCAATAAGCCTCATGGGGGGCGACACGGGCAAGCTCTTCACCGAGTTCGCGTTCGCCATCACGGGCGCCGTCGTCTTCTCCAGCGTCGTCGCGCTTACCCTCTCCCCCATGCTGTGCGCGAAGTTCCTGCGGCCGCGGGAGGCGGAGGGCGCGCTCATCAAGACCGTGGACAGGACGTTCCAGCGCGTGATCACCTGGTACGACAGAGCACTCCGGCTGTGCGTGCGTCATCCACTGGCGTCGCTCGCCGTCATGATCCTCATGCTGGGCTCGATCTGGGTCATGCTCGGCAACATCATCTCGGAGTACGAGCCGCAGGAGGACAGGGGCGCGCTCATGGCCAGGATGACCGCCCCCGAGGGGACGGGATTCGAGGCGTCGCGCGAGTACATGAGCCGCGTCACGGACAAACTGACACCGTTCATCGAGCGCGGCGAGGTCCAGCACGTGCTGGCCATGACGCCTGGCTGGGGCAGCGGAGGCGGCGTCAATAGTGGCATAGGCATAATCGACCTCGCGGCGTGGGAAGATCGTGAGAGAGCGGCGGGTCAGATCGCGCGGGAGGTGTCCGGCGAGCTTTCGGCCGTGACGGGCGTCCGCGTGTTCGTCTTCCAGCCTTCGGGTCTCTCGTTCTACTTCGGTCAGCCGATCCAGTTCGTCATCGGCGGACCGACGTACGAAGAGCTGGCCAGGTGGCGGGACATCATCGTCGAGAAGGCGAGGGAGTACCCGGGGCTCACCGGAGTGGACTCCGACTACAGGGAGACGACCCCGCAGCTCCGCGTCGCGATCGACCAGAACCGCGCCGCGGAGCTTGGGGTGACGTCCCAGACGGTCGGGCGCACGCTTGAGACGATGCTCGGATCGCGCCTGGCGACGACGTTCGTGGACAGAGGCGAGGAGTACAACGTGGTGCTCCAGGGCGCCGAAGAGGGGCGCCGAACGCCGGCGGACCTCGAGAACATCTACGTCCGCTCCGGCCACACGGGTGAGCTGATACCGCTCTCCAATCTGGTGACGCTCGAGGAGCGCGCCGACGCAAGTGAACTCCGAAGATACAACCGTATGCGCGCTGTGACCATCTCGGGGGGCATCGCGGAAGGCTACTCGATGAGCGACTGCCTGACCTTCCTCGAGAGGACGGTCCGGGAGGAGCTGCCGGCGACAGCGACGATCAGCTACAAGGGGATGTCGCAGAAGCTCAGGGAGTCGAGCGGGGCGGTCATCTTCGTGTTCGTGATATCGTTTGTGATCGCGTACCTGGTTCTCGCGGCGCAGTTCGAGAGCTTCGTGAGCCCGTTCGTCATCATGCTCACCGTGCCGATGGGCATGTTGGGTGCAATGATCGGCATGCTGCTTCTCGGAGTGACGCTCAACATATTCAGCCAGATAGGCCTCATCATGCTCATCGGACTCGCGGCGAAGAACGGGATCCTGATCGTCGAGTTCGCCAATCAGCTCAGGGACCGCGGCCTCGAGTTCGAGGAGGCCCTGTTCCAGGCGTCCCGCCTGCGCCTGCGACCCATTATAATGACGGGCCTTTCGACGGCCATCGGCGCGGTTCCGCTCATTCTCGCGAGCGGCGCCGGAGCGATGAGCCGTCTCTCGCTCGGCACGGTCGTCGCCTTCGGCGCGACGTCCGCGTGCCTGCTCACGCTCTTCGTGGTGCCGGTCGGGTACTACTACCTCTGCCGCGGCCAGGCCTCCCCGAAGGCCCTGGCCCGGAAGCTCGACGCGTTGCAGGCCGAACACGGTGGAGCGACGCAGCCTGACAACCGTTTCTAAGAAGCGACCAGGACCTCAGAAGCCTGTCACCCATCACGTCCTGAATAGCCTTGTAGCGGGCCCCCGCTACCAAGCATGAAGCCGCCGGCAGAAATGCCGGCGGCTTCCTTCACGAACTCGTGAGGCAGTTGCGAAAGCCCTCGTTACGGGTAACGCCAACAGGCTGCTACCTCCCGTCCGAGGTTGAAACTCCAGGTGGTTCTAGGTAGTCGATGGCCTCCGTTCTGGGCTTCCCGAAGAGCTCGGGGTGCCTATACTTCCCTCGGTCCTCGACCGGCTTGTCCTCCTCCACTGGAATCCTATTCGCTCTAGTGTAGGCGTCCTGCCTCACCCCGGTGACCTGCCACGAGACCTCCATCCCTGGTTCACCGCCACCGATCCTGAGACGATTCCCCGAGATCTTCTCAGCGATGTAGAGATTCGGACCAGGCGCGCCAATCGCTGTCAGCTGGTACCTGAAGTCGGTGTTGAGGGCATCGAACCACTCCGGCAGCTCTACCCCGGCTTCTCCCGCAGCATCCAGCACGACGTTTCCGTTGTAGATGTTCATCATGTCGGGACTCTCGACGAAGGAGTGAGACAAGTACTTGTTCTCGGGGTCGAGGGGATGGTCGATCTTGAAGCTGCCGGCGCTCTTGGAGAGAGTCCCCACTACAGCTACGTCGCCGTTGAAATGACCCGCTACTCCGTTGGTATCGGGCGCACTACCGTACACCCCATATAGAGCTATGTGGCCGCCACCTGTGGCTTCCCCATAGACTCCACAGGCTGTGCCGCCCCACTCTCCGGTGTCGTGCGCAACACCGTGCACGCCGTAGGAGGTCCCTTCGAAGCTCTTGGCTCGCCCATAGGCTCCACAATTGCGCGCTCCCCCCGACGTCCGTTCTGAGATGCTTATGCTCCCGTAGTAGAACTCCCCAAATTGGTACGCTTGCCCGGTATTCACCGCTCTGATACCTGCGTAGCCGCCGGTGAACGAGCCTCCATAGCCGGAGTGATCGAATTGGTTGGACTTCCCGCGGAAGGCGGCGTGGTGCCTCCCGGGAGTTGAACCGGTGTACTCGGCATAGACGACATCCGTGGTGACGTCGCTCGAGTTGTCTGACATGAACTCCGCCGCCCGCTGGGCACTGCTCTCGACAGAGAGAGCGCCGCCAACGTAGCTGTCATCTGGCGTGTAGACGCCCCACTCGACGCCACCCACATCCTGGTAGCCCAGGGAGCCCCAGACCCCGGTGTCAACGCTGTAGCCGAGGACGCCGCCGGACAGACCGTGGTCGGGGAAGTCGCCATACGTGTAACCCGCGACGCCGAACGTGTAGTTGTCGGCCCAGGTGTTGAATCCGGTAATGGCGTTGTTGGTTCCATAGTCGCCGTGGCCAAAGCTGCTGCCAGGGTTGACTCCTTCTGAAACCGCCGTTCGCCCGCCCCAGAAAGCGGCGCGTCCGTCAAGCGAATCGTCCAGCTCCGTCACCTGTGCCACAATCATCCTCCCGTCTTCTCCGTAGACGACGAGTCTCTCGTTTCCCATGTCGTCACCGGCGGCGGGTGCGAGCCCGCGGCCGCTCACTTGTTCAGGGGCTGCCTTGGAGGTCGATGGCATGAACACGGAGATTCCACTCACCTCCATCGGCGACTGTCCAAGTGTCATCGAGTCAGTGAACACGGGGATCCAGTTCGCTACTCCGCTGCCCCCGATGCCGCCACCTGCAGGCGCCTGCCAGGTGCCATCACCATCTGCGTCCGAGGTGAGCACGTGTCCCTCCGCCCCCCCGGGCATGGAGAACCCGTCGACGTAGATGGTCTCCGATACATCGACGTCGCCAAAGAACTTGCCGGCGTACGCGGTGCCGAAATCACTCATTGCAAACCCGTAGACGCCCACCGCCTCGCCGCCCCCCATGCTCAAGGCCTGTCCCATCACACCGTAGATCGGACCGAACGCCGCGGTCCCTCTCCCGAGCACCCCACAACCCTCCGTGGTCGGGTCCACGGACCTGCCGACGACTCCGTACGTGTTGCCCTCGAACTCGCCGCCCACACTAAGGCCCCCGGCCGCGGAGCTATTGCCGTAGACGGCGACGGCGTCGGGGTTGCTGCCCGTGTACTCCGCATGGATGACGTGGTCCGCGTACGTGGTGTCACTCTCGACCTTCACTGCTCCTGCGACGCTCAGTGCCGTTGGCGGCAAGCCGACGCCGATCCCCACATTCCCGTTCGAGACCAGGACGTCGCCGTCGAAGTGGCCGGCGTACGAAGGGGTTCCCAGACGCCCCTGGTTCCCCGTGGAAAGATCAATGCCGCGGACGCCGGCGTTCGATTCCGCCAGGTACCCGGCTCTGCTACCTTCGACCGAGACCCGCGACCCCTTGATGGCCGGGCCGTTCTGGCTGGTGGAAATGCTGAAGATCGTCCCCGTCTCGTCTGAGGAGCCGGCGTACGGAAGCGTGAGACCACCGCCGCCCGGCGCTGCCTGCCACGTCGCGACGCCTGTCGCATCCGAGGTCAGCACGTGCCCGTCCGAGGCACCGGTCGGCATCTTGAACCCATCGACCTGTGCCGTGCCCTCGACATCGAGAAGCTCCTCGGGTGCGGTCGTCCCAACGCCCACGCGCTTGTCCGGTCCCCCCGCGAACAGAAGTGCCTCGGTGTCGTTGAAGCCCACCACGAGCGAGTTCGGGATGGGGTTCAGGAGCGGATTGGCGTCGTCGATGCCCGTGCCGATGACGATGCTCTTGGAAGCCTGCGCCGCTACGTTGTTCCCGATCGATATGGCGTCGCTTCCGCTCGCCTCGCTTTCGTTCCCGATTGCGAGAGCTCTTAGCCCCGCGCGGGTGTACGAACCCAGCGTTATGCTCCGCCACCCGTACGACTCGCTCGACAAGCCGATTGCGATCGCGTAGTCGCCACCGGCCGTCGCGATGTTGGCGTCGTCCCACTGGTCGGCGCTCACGCGTCCCGCCCGAAGCGCGGACTTCCTCGGATACCAGATCATCCTCGTCCCTGGGCCGGCGGTCGCGAGGGTCGCGCCCTCGCCCTGGACACCGGTGGCGAGGATGCCGCCATCGTCCGCGACCGTGAGCTTGAACTCCGGCGTCGTCGTCCCGATGCCGACCTTGCCGGTCAGCCGGTAGACGTTCCCGCCGGCCTCGACCCAGTCGGTGTCGGCGCCTCCTCCCCCGACGAGGGATTCAGCCACGGCTGCGCGGAACGCGTAGGGAGCCGTCATCAGCTCTTCACGAGGGGTCATCTCCTCCTCCGGCGCGACCGCTACGCCGAGCCAGTACGGGACATCAAAGGGAAGGTCCAGCGGAGCCACTGCTCCGAGGGTAGCGTTGAAGATGCCTTCAGCGACCGACAGCGTCTGCGCCTCCGTCCAGAGCGCGGTACCTTCCGAGGGCACGTCGTAGAGCGAGAACGTGAAGTCGTAGTCGCCGTCGGGCACGTTCTCGCCCCCGGCGTCCTTGAGCACTCCCTGGTAGCTGGTCGTCGCAGGAACCTGCGCCGGCGCGGCGACGATCCAGCCAAGCACCGACACCAGGACGCAAACGATAAGAACTGCTCTCATGACTGCCACCTCCTCCTTGAAAAGCACCGCCTTCTCTGTCTCAACTGATCCGTCCGCCACAATCCAGCAGAATCAAGTACCGCCTGACACGCATCGAGCATTCAGCAGCAGCCGGTCTCGCGCAGAGAAGCGCGATGCCTGCGGCCGGCACAGCCACCCTCGTAGTCACAGCGAATCCTCCCCCACCCAGTAAGAACGCCCCGCGCGCGAGCGTGCGGGGCGTGATTGTCACCGAATCGCGTGGGCGTACTCACCACCCGCGGATGCAGACAGCACGGTGTGTACGCGGAAGAGAACCTCAACCAGGCGCGCACGGCATCTCCCCGAGGGATTGCGATATGTGAGAGTCATCAGAATCACATCATCTTCACAGTCAGATTGTCAAGTATGATTGGGCAAACGAGATTGAGCGGTCAGTCGATAATGGGTGCGCCAATCGGTCGGCTGTTCAATCCCACAATCATCAATGCCGAAGCAAGATCTCTCGCTGAAGAGCACTCCGGTGTCGACGGTCGTCAGGAGCTCTCCGAGCCTCCTCCGCATCCTTGCGCTCGCGGGCGCCTTCCACTCCCCGGTAGTCTCCACGTCCGCCACAACACATCGCCTACCATGTCGTCGTGAAAAGCCCTGTGGCAGGCCCCCCGCTGCCAAATCAGAGCCCCCGGGAGCGATCCCGGGGGCATCGTCGTGTGGATCGGCGTCCCGATCGGGAACGAACGTCACGGGCGACGGCCTGGATCTCCGTGGTAGCATGGAGTGGCAGCCGGAGTGTACCTCTCCTCCGCTCGTGAGTCAGTGAACGGGACCAGCCCGTGTCTCAGTATGGGAGGCCGCCGATGCGCGCACTCGCCGCCGCAGTAGTCTGTTGTCTGCTCTTGATCTGTTCACCGGGCGGCCCCACCCACGCCTGCACGTCGTTCTGCATGAACACACCGGACGGGCCGATCTACGGGACCAACCTCGATCTCTTCATCCCCGGCGACGGACTCGTGCTCGTGAACCGGCGCGGGATCGCGAAGGAGAGCTGGCGGACGGGCACGACCGGCGAGAGGGTGAGGTGGACCTCCGAGTACGGCAGCGTGACGTTCAGCCTGGTCGGGCGTGAATACGCCTGGGGCGGGATGAACGAAGCCGGCCTGGTGATGAGCTCGATGGAGCTCAGAGCCGGGGAGTACCCAGGACCTGACGAACGGCCGCCCCTCTACGATGGCCGATGGTGTCAGTACATGCTCGACACCTGCAGCGGCGTTGATGAGGTCGTTGCGTCGAGTTCGGCCATACGAGTCCAGGACCAATCCTACACCAGCCAATACCTCGTTGCAGACGAGGGCGGAAACTGTGCGGTGTTCGAGTACATCGCCGGCGAGCTCGTCTACTACACGGGCAAGGACCTGCCGCTCAGGGCGCTGGCGAACGGCGGCCCGCGCTGGTGGTGGTCGAACCCGGGCCAGTCGGCCGAGCGCGTCGCCGCGTGCCACAGGCGGAACGAGAGCTTCGACGCAAGGAGCGACTCCTCTGCGGTCAACTACGCGTTCGGCACACTGGTGTACTACGTCGCGGCTCCCCACACGAAGTGGAACATCGTCTTCAACATCGCGGAGAGGGAGCTCTGGTTCCGCTCCGTCCAGAGCCCGACCTACAAGCACATCTCACTCGACGCGTTCGATCTGTCGTGCGATGCTCCGAAGCTGATGCTAGGCCTTCGTGCCCTACGACCACGATGTCAACGTGGACGTCTTCCACACGTTCTGTGACCGTTACGGGATCAAGGTCACGCGGGAGGGCGTCACCGTGATGACGGAGTTCTTCGAGGGCTTCGAGTGCGCGCGTTGAGGCTCCTGGTACGCTGCCGCCCAACCCTCACCATCGCCCGCCTCCCCTGCCTGACCCCCGCGTGGAGCCAATGCGCGGTCACCAGAGGCGGCCTGTCCGAATCGGCTCCGAACCCGGCCCCCGCCGCCAAGTCAGAACCGCCCGAGAAGCGCGGTTCTTCTCAGCCACCATCCCCCTGACTGTTCCACGACTATGACTTGAACCCCATCCCCCGGTGTGTGACCATGGGACGGCACCGTGGCGTGTGCGGTGCGGGACGCGGATTGCCGTCCCGTCAGGGCAAGTGGCGGGTGGAGCCCGTCTGCGGCGGACGAGCATCTGACACTCATGCAGGAGTGCAATGAGAATCGTCATCATAGGAGCGGGGGACGCCGGACAGAGGCTGGCGTCCAGGTTGTGCGAAGAGAGACACGATGTCGTTCTGGTCGACCACCGCGCGCAGCCCCTGGAGGAGATCGCCTCCGAACTGGACGTTCAGACCGTCCTCGGCAACGGCACCAGCCCACAGATCCTGGAAATCCTGGAAGAAGCGGGCGTGGCGAAGGCCGGGCTTGTCGCGGCCGTAACGGCTCGGGATGAGGTCAACATACTGGCCGCCGTGTTTGCGCACGCGGCCGGAGCACCGCACACAGCGGTCCGCGTATCGAGTGACGAATTGACCGCCAAGCGACACGTGGATCATCTCTCCGCTCTCGGGATCGACCTGATCGTCAACGAACACGACGAGTGCGCCCGCGAGGTCTTGTCCGTCCTCAATCTGGGCGGCGCCAAGGAGCTTGTCCGCATGGCGGAGGGCCGCATCCAGACCGTGGGCACGGATGTGCCTCCCGGCAGCCCTCTGCTCGCAGGGCCGCTCAAGGACTTCCCGCGCCCGGACATTCTCAGCGGCGTGCGTCTGATTGCGGTAATGCGCAAGGAGAAGTTGCTGATGCCGCGTGGGGACATGACGTTTGAGGTCAAGGACACGATCTACTGCGTCGGGCGGCCGAACGACGTGCGGGCGTTCCTCGACGTCGTCCGGCCGGATCGGATAGCGGTTCACAAAGTCGTTGTCGCCGGCGGGGGTGGCGTGGGACAGCGGCTTGCCCGTCACCTGGAACGGACGGACAAACAGGTCATTGTGATCGAAGAGAACAACGAGCGTGCCCATGAATGCTCCGCTTCACTAGAGAAGAGCGTGGTAGTCTCCGGCAACGCGCTGGACCGCGCGGTTCTGGAGGAAGCCGGCCTCACGCACAACACCGCCTTCGTGGCCTCAACCGGCAACGACGAGAACAACATCATCGCCTGCCTCCTTGCCAAGAAGCTGGGAGCCGGCCTCGGGGTTGCGCTCGTTTCCAAGCCGGAGTATGTCTCGATCATCAACGAGGCCGGGCTGCTCGACCGGGCCGTCAGTCCCTATCTGACGACCATCAATGCTATTCTCCGTTTTGTCAGAGGAACCGACATACGGGCGGTGACCCTGCTGCAGAACGTGCCGGGGGAACTGCTGGAAGTCCACGTGTCCGGAGGCAGCGAGTGGGTGGGCAAGGCGCTGAAGGACGCGCGCCTCCTGCGGCGGGCGGTCGTGGCCGCCGTCGTGCGCGGAGAGGTCGCCAGCATCGGAACAGGCGACACTGTGCTGCAGGAGGGTGATCGACTGATTGTGTTCGCGCCACGGGGCGCCGCCTCGAAGCTCGAAGCGGTATTCCGCAAGTGAGACCCCGTCCCGTTCTGCATCTCATCTCCTACGTGCTCTCGTTCATCGCCCTTGGCGAGGGCATATGCTGGCTGATCTCCTGGCACGCCGGGGATCCCGCACAGGCGCGGTGGGCCCTCGCTTTGAGCAGCGGGGTGGTCCTGTCGACTGCCATCTTGCTGTGGGCGTCGACACGCGGCCCGGTCAGTCTGTCCAGGCGTGACGGGTTCGGCATCGTCACGTTCGGATGGGTCGCGGCAGCCGTCGCCGGGTCCTTCCCCTATCTCCTCTCGGGTGTCATCTCGCATCCCGTGTCGGCCCTTTTCGAAACCATGTCCGGGTTCACCACGACCGGGGCCTCCGTGCTGTCCGGTCTCGAGCACCTTCCGCGCGGGATCCTGTTCTGGCGTTGCATGACACAGTGGCT
>JALGVU010000397.1 GCA_025774545.1 bacterium
GGATCGTTCGGCAGCGACGCAACGTTGATGATCAGAGGATCCGGGTCGCTGACGACGTTCTCGCTGCCGGCCTTCCCGATCCACGGATCGTAGTCGACTTCAGTCGACACCGGCACGCCCGAACCCGAGCCTGCCCCGCTCGGGCCGCTCGCGTCGCCCCACCAGTTGAGCTCGGCATCGACCGTCGCCTTCGCCGTGTCGTCGTTCTTCAGGCCGTACGACGTCCCGCTGAACGAGTTCAGGCTGAGGGTCGTCGTCGCGGACTCGTCATAGATGTGGACGTCGATGTCGTGGCCGGTGAACACGTTGCTCGTCACCTCGATGCCATCCGGAGGCAGAGGATCGGAGAGCATCACCCCGGTCGGCGTCGCAGAGCCGCCCGCGTAGTTGTTCGTGAGGACGTTCCCGATGAGCTTGAAGGCGAACGTCGCAGTTGCATCGTTGTCGTCGCCGTCGGCGTAGATGGCGGCGTCCGCGTCGGCCGCGAGGCCGGCACCGTTGAAGTTGTAGGAGTTGTTCCCGGTGATCGTGTTCCCATCGACCGTGACGTCCGCCGGATGCCACAGCATGACACCCGTGTTCCAGTTACCGTAGAGGTCGTTGTCCTCGAGCGTGTTCCCGATGCCCCCGATGCACAGGAGACCATGCTCGAGATTGTCGTAGCTGTCGTTGTCGTAGACCTCTGTGTCGGAGCAACCGGTCGCTCCGGTGTAGTCCGACGCTGCCAGGTAGATCCCCGACTGGATGTTGTCGTGCACATCGTTGTCGTGGATGTCGCCGTTCGCGCCATCCTGGTAGCGGATGCCGCGATCATTGTCGCGCACCGTGCAGTAGGCGATCTCGCTGTCACCGGAGTTCTCGATCCGCATCGCGCCACCGTCGTTGGCGTACGTGGCCCAGTGCGTAGCCGCGCTCGCCTGCGTCGGCGAGCTCGGATACGGGGTTCCGTCGTAGCCGTTGTGGTAGAACGTGCAGTGGAGGACGTCCACGTTGCCGGCGCTCGAACGGATCCCGTACCGTCCGTTGCGGATCGTCATGTACTCGAGCGTCACGTCGTATCCGGACGCGTTGATCGTGTACGTGTTGGAGGACGACAAGGGAGCCGCAGCTGCCTCCACGATCACACCGGCTTCGCTCTCGCCCGTGATCGTCACGGTCTTGTTGGTGATCGAGAGCGCTCCCGTGTATGTCCCGTTCATGACGTTGACGGTGCTCGCCGTCACGAGCTCGATCCCTTCCTGGATTCTCAGAGTCGAGCCCGTCTGCGCACCGTCGTCGTCGACGTAGAGCGTCGAGTAGTCGCCCGTGAATCCCGGCGAGGTGGCCGTCCCGCCACCCAGCCACGGCGTGTAGTCGACATAGGCGTCACCGTCGATCTCGTTGGCGACTCCGGACCCCGTGACGACGCCCCAGTAGTTCTCAGAAGCGTCGATCGGCGTCGTCGTGCGGTTGTTCAGACTCCGCCCCGTGCTGTTCAGGAAGGAGTTCTCGGTGACCGTCACCGTCCCCGTGAAGAAGCCGGCGTTGATCCCGTCGAACGTCGCACCGTCGATGTAGTTGTTCTCGATCGTGACGTTCGCGGCACCCCAGAACTCGATCGGCCGGACCGTGTTCGTGAGGGTATTCCCCGTGATCACGGCGCTTCCGGCGTTCAGGTACACCCCCGCGAACGAGCAGCCGTTGACCGTGTTGTCGGCGACCGTGATCGTACCGGAGTTGCCACCATCCACCTGGACGAAGCGCGTGCTTCCGGTGAACGTGTTGTTCTGGACGGTGTTGCTGCCGGAACCGGTCGTGCCGACCACGTAGATGCCGTAGAGGAGACTGGCTCCCGAGGTCGGCATGGTGATGGTGTTGCCGTCGGCCGCCGCGGGTCCGCCGATCATGTTGCCGGTCGAACCGTGGCTGATGCCGATGGCCTTGTCGGGAATGGTGCTCGTGGCCGTGATCGTGTTCGCCGACACCGTGTTGCTGTTGGCGTCGTCGAGACCGATGTCGAACGAGAGGTTGTCCGTCAGGGTGTTGCCGGTGATGCTCGAGCCGTCGGACTCGATCAGCATCATGCCGTACTTGCAGTTCGTGACCGTGTTGCCGTCTCCGACCGCACCAAGCGTCACCCCGTCGGACTGGTACGCGTAGATGCCCACGGCCGCCCACGGGCCCACGGGCTCGACCGCGTGTGATCGCTGACGGTGTTACCGGTGACCGTCGCGTCGGCACCCTTGCCGATCTGGATACCGTTCAGGCAAAGTCCCGAGCCAGTGAGGTCGTTGTCGCTCACGACCGCGACCGGATCCGGGTTCGCGCCACCGTCGCCGTTCACGACGATCCCGTCGCGCGTGTAGTCCGTCAGCGTGTTGTCGTCGATCGTGAGATCCGAATCTCCGCAGACCCAGACTCCCCAGCTCTCGTACTCCGTGGCGGCGAAGTTCTGGATCGTCGACGAATGGAGTCCAGCGATCGTGCCACCGACATCATCGACATCGCGGAAGAACACGCCCGCGAAGCCGTTGGTCCCGGAGCTCCAGTTCTCACCGCCACCACCGATCCCGCCCTGTCGGCTGCCGGGGCCTCGATCGTCGTCGTGGTCTCCCCCGCTCCGATGAGATCGAGCGACTTGTCGATCGTGACCTGCTCCGTGTAGGTGCCGGCCGCGACATCGATCGTCGTGCCCGTGGCCCCGTCGATCGCTTCCTGGATGTACGTGTAGTGGTCCAGGCTCGGATCCCAGTCGAACTCGAGGTACCAGATATTGCCCGTGCCCTCCGCCGTGGGCTCGTCGCGCTCGGAGGTGTAGAAGAGGTAGCTCACTCCCAACGCATCAGTGAACCCGATCGGCCACATGTCGACCCAGCCGTTCGTGTCGTAGCCGCCCTCGGTCACCGGGACCGACGAGCCGCTCAGCACCGTGGCCAAGTCGCCGGACCAGGCGATGATGTACTGGCTCGGGCTGACCCACGGCGCCTGGGCGTAGACGTACGTCGTCAACCCGACCTTGAAGAGCGTCGGGTCGTACGCCGTCGACGCGGCGCTACAGAGCTCCGTCCACCCCTCCGGCGGGCCCGCGACGTACTCGAGCACGTAGTTCACCTGGGTCGGGGAGGTCCGCATCACGCCGATGTAGAGCCCGGCTCCCTCGACGTAGAAGTGCCCGGTCCCGTTGACGTGGTTCGTCGTCGTGTTGAGCGGGATCGGCGTACTCCACGTGATCGGCCCCGCCGTCGGGTCGTCGGTCCACTTGGTGTACCAGCCCGAGTACGACTCCGGGTTGTTACCCATGATGTAGAGCTTGCCGTCGAAGCCCGTCTCCGAGTGGTGCGCCGATCCGTTCCCCAGGTTGTCCCAGAGGTCCGCCACCTGGGTCCAGCTGCTGCCGCTGTTGCCGGTGTACCAGCCGTAGATGCTCCTGGCTCCTGGGAAGCTCACCGACGGGACCGTCCCGAACGTCCAGACGTTCCCGTCGACCACGGCCGCCCCGGTCTCGCCGAGGTAGCAGTTGGTCGCTCCAGGGACCGCAACGGCGGTCGCTCCTGCGAGCCCAGGTACCGTAGGGGCCTTCTTGTAGTAGATGGCGTAGTCGTGGATGTCGGGATTCCCGCTGGCGTATGGATCCTCGCAGGTCGCCGACCGTCCGTAGAAGAGCCAGTAGTTCGTTCCGTCGTACACAATGGACTCACCGCGCTCGTAGTACGAGCTGTCCGTCACCTTCACCGGCTGACTCACGTCGATCGTGGTTGCCATCGCGGCGGCGGCAACGAGCAGCAGGACCGCGGCGGCGCAAGAGATCAGTCGTCTCCCGTACATTGCGTCTACCTCCCGTTTCCTCTCGTGGTCGGAGGAGATGCCCCTCCTCCCGTTCTCCCCAGCTCTCGCCCAGCCGGAGAGTCTCGCCTTCGGGACGGTCGGATGCCTCACGATCATCGACCTCCTTCCCCGCGAGCTCGCGGTTACCGGATCACGTGCTTGACACGCAACACCTCAACCCGTAGATTGCGCGCAGAGCGACGACGCGGACGTCCCTCACGACGACGCGCTCCTCGCTCACCGCCGGGCGGCTGGACTGGCCACCACACCTATCCCAGTCGCCCGCTTTCTATGTTCTATGTCATCGGTTTCCGATTGGCGTACGCCAGACCCGCGGAGCCAGACGGCGCCCACCCAGCCTCGCAAGCCTGGAGAGAATTATGAGATGCGAGGGCAAGCATACCAGCTTACCACCCGGCAGTCAACGATGAACACTGCGCAAACCGGAGAATATCAGACTAGCTGACTGATCATTCAGGTTATGCTTGCTTCGGCATCACAGCCGTTACTGCTTGTCATGCATTGCCCGACATCTGCATGCGCTCGTCCGCCTGCCCGTACGCCGATCCAGTAAGTCGCTACTGAGCCGACAGATACGCACCTTGGGCGTCCTCACTCCCTTCTCGCGGCCCCTCCTCCCGAACGCAGAGCGGGGGCCGATTCACATCGGCCCCCACACCACGGAGCTCCCGCTCCCCTGGTTCTCAGTCTCTGTGGGCGGATCCGTCAGGAATCTGCCCCTCGGCGCTCAACGGTAGAGCGCTTTGACCCTCGTCCAGCTTGCCGACTCGACCGGCGAGATCGGCACGATGATGACCCCGCCCTCCGGCGTGACGGTGATCGCGGCATTCTCGATATCGCGGAGGTCGACCCACACGAACTCCACGGGCGAGTTCCCTCCCACAATCGGCGTCACGGCACCGAAGTTGAGGCTCGCCAGAACGCCCGGCCCGTCAACGGAAGCGCCGAGGACGGCCCCCTGGATCAGGATTCCGTCCGAGGGAATCCCGACTTGCGTCCAGAAGAAGAACGTCTCGTCGCCGTTCGAGCCAGGAAGCGGCCCCTCATCAACGTCGAGGACCTCGAGCAACGTCTCGTCGTAGTCGATCTCGAGATCGAAGCCGGTGAGGCCGACGACCTCATCGTTGATGGTGACGTGCACCCAGCATTCGAGCACGGGGGGTAGCCGACGACCTCATCGTTGATGGTGACGTGCACCCAGCATTCGAGCACGGGGGGTACCATCATACTGATCGGTGGGTCGATGTAGATGATGGGATCGCCCCACGCCGCCGTCGAAATCGAGATCGTCAGGATCAACGCAACCACCGGGATCGCGATCCATCGCCGTCCCAACATGATCACCTCCAATCTCCTTCCTGAGGACGGAGCATCTCGGGTCGGCCCCGCCGACCTCGTCCGTCCCCCCTGCGTTCGGGATGAGCGC
>JALGVU010000114.1 GCA_025774545.1 bacterium
CCTTAGCTAGCAGACGTATGCCGGAGTATAGTCGGCAGTTGAAATGTCCCCGTTTGTTTAACGAGACCAACGGGACCTCGGCATGCCATCCGCGTTTCTTTCACCCCCGTCGAAACCGGATCGCCCCCATCTCTCAATGTCAATGATCGGACCTTCTGTTCGCCCTTCAATATACTGCACATCGCACGGCCAGTCAAGAGCGACGCCGGTCCGCGATGCGGCCGAGCGCGATCGGCATCCCGACGCGAGCGAGGCGGGGCCGGCGGACGCGAACGCGGCCAGGCCCCGATGTGAGCGCCGCCGGGCCCCCGACCCGAGCGGGCTTCGCTCCGATCAGTCCAGCTCCGTCTGCGAGAGCATGTTGAAGAACTGGTAGGTGACGCCGTCGCGCACGACGGGCGCCATGAACGCCTCGCGTATCCGGTCGGGGTCGGTGACCGTGGGATCGTACTCGACGATCGCGCTGCGCGTCCGGGCGTAGGTCGTCACGCTGACGACCCCGCCACCCTGCGACGCCATCCTCGCGAAGCCCATCGACGTACCTCGGCAGCGCACACCGTCCACGACGTACTCGACGGTGCGCACGGTCGCGGGGCGCGCGTCGCCCTCGAGGATCGGGAGGTGGAGCGTCGGCACGCGGTAGGCGTTGACCGTGACGAACGCCACGAGAATGAGCACCGCGATCGCCGCCGGGATAATGAGTGCCTTCTTCATGGAAGTTCCTCCGCCGGCGGGAAGCGCTCCGGCGAGTCCGGAGCGGCCGCTCCCGTGCTTCACCCGAGCGCCTCTCTCCTACTTCCCGTAGCAGGAGAGCTCGAGCGCGCCCTTCTCGGGACACTCGACCATGCACTCCAGGCAGTTGGTGCAGTCCCTCGCCGTGACCTCGTCCACCTGCGAGACCGGTATCCGGTGGGGACACGCCCTGTCGCACTTCCCGCAATCGGTGCAGGAGTCCGTGTTGCGCCGGATCCTCAAGCCCCCGGCACGGGAGAACGGATCGAGAACGGCGCCCATGGGACACAGGTAGCGGCACCAGAAGAACGGAACGAAGAGCGCGACCGCGACGACCGCGATCGCGATGTACACGCTGAAGGCGAGGGTCCCGTGACCGCCCCACGTGAAGATGATGTAGAACGGATCGTACGCCCTGAACCCGAGATCGCCGCCCCAGACGGTCCACGTGAGGCCGAGCACCAGGACGAGAACGACGTAGCGCAGGTTCACGAGCCAGCGGTCGGCCGCGCGCGGAACGTAGAAGGCCCGGCCGAAGATCTTCGAACCGAGCTTCCGAAGCCAGTCGTGCAGCGTGCCGAGCGGACAGATCCAGCCGCAGAACGATTTCTTGGTGGCGATCGTGAGGATGAGGGCAGAGATCATGAGCGACATGTTGAGCTCGGTCAGACGGCACGTGTAGGCCTTGTACTTCACGAGCGGGAAGAGCGCGGCTATCCCGCCGAACGGGCAGTAGGCCTCGCAGTTGTGGTTCGCCGGGACGACACCCGCGAGTCCCTTCGCCAGGAGCGCCACGGCGCCGCCCAGGAAGATCATCTGCACGACCGTTCTCAGAATCCTCATCCGTCACCTCGCGTCGTGGCCCGCGTGCCCTCGCCGATCCTCGCGCCCTCGCCGGGCCGCGTGCCCTCGCCGGCCCGAGCGTCCTCGCCGGGCCCGTCCACCTTGCCTGCTGCGACCTCATTGTACCACACGCACAGCGTCGCCGCACCGATAGACGCGTCGTGCCGCGTCCGCGCCGCCTCGAGGTTCGCGGCACTCATGCGCCGCCTGAGCTCCCCGTCCGAAAGGAGCTTCAGGAGCGCGGCAGCGAGCGCCTCCACGTCGCCCGGCGTGACGAGGAGAGCGTTCACGCCGTCCTCGATGACCTCGGGGATGCCGCCGACGGGCGTCGTCACGATCGGAAGCCCCGCCGCGAGCGCCTCCAGGACCGAGATCGGAACGCCCTCGTGGTACGACGGCAGCGTGAGGAGATTGGCCCGCGCGAAGGCGTCGATCTTGTCCCGCCCCCGCACCCACCCCATGAAGTTGAAGTTCGCGGAGAGCCCCTTCGCCTCGATGCGCTCGAGGATCTCGGCGACCTCGTGGTCGCCCCCGAGCTCGAAGATCACGTTCGGCCGCTCGGCCACGACCGTCTCCGCCGCGTCGACGAGATCGTAGGTGCCCTTCCTCTTCCCGAACATGCCGAGGAAGAGGATACTGCCGCCTCCCTCGGGGACGTCGCCGCGCTCCCGGACCGCGCGTTCGAAATCCGCAACGACGACTGGGTTCGTGAGGACCCTGATCCGCGCGCGGGGCGCGATGCGCGCGAGCCTCCCGTGCCACTCCTGCGAGAGCGCGATCACGATGTCCGCGCTCTCGAGCGTGCGCGTGATCGCGCTTCGGAGCGTCGCGTCCGATTCGTCGAAGAAGACGTGGAACTCCGAGCCGTGGACATGGAGGATCACCCCGAGCCCGAAGCTCAGGGCGAGGCGGACGATGACCGCCTTCCTGTGGTAGCTCGCCCGTGACGACATGTGAACGTGCACGACGTGCGGCCGCCAGAAGAGAGCCGTGGCGACGAAGTGAATCGTCCCGAGGAGCGCGGCCGCGGCCTTCACGAGCTTCGAGCCGTCGTACAGCATGGGGACGTAGTGGATCGACGGGGCGTCCGCCGGCATCGCCGCGAGGTGCGAGTTCGCGACCGCCGAGAGCCCGCTCCTCGCGGAGAGGGCCGGCCCGACCATCGCCACCCTGAGGCGTCTTGCCGGACGCGCGCTCCCGCCGTTTGTCATGCGCCCTCCGCGCCGATCTCGACGACCCTCCTCGTCCGAAGCGATTCGACGGCGCCGAAGGTCGCGAGCATCCCGGCGTGGATCTCCCCGTAGGGGATCGGCGACGGTCCGCCCTCGCGAAGAGCCGCGAGGAACCTGTCCATCATCTGCGGCTGGCCCTTGTTCTGCCCAGCGAGCCTCTTCCTGATGGGCTTCCCAGCGCCGTAGATCTTGACCTCCCGGAAGTCCGACAGCACGCCCGTTAGCCCTGCGCGGTAGATCTCGATGTGCTCCTTCGGAAGGGCGCTCGATCCGTTCGCGAGATAGAGCACGCTTCCGACCGAGCCGTTCGCGAAGCGGAGGTTGATGACGACGGTGTCCTCGAGGTGCGAGGGCTCCTCCATCACGGAGGCGCAGACCGAGACCGGCAGCGACCCGTTCACGTAGGTGAGGTAGTCGATGAAGTGACAGGCCTCCCCGAGGATCCTCCCGCCACCGATGTCAGGCTGCTGCATCCAGTGGTCGCCCGGCATGGCGCCCGCGTTCACGCGGTAGAGCATCGCCATCGGCCCCTGGCCGATCGCTCCCCTGAGCGTGTCCGTCAGAGGCGAGAAGCGGCGGTTGTACCCGACCATGAGCGCGGCGGCCTTCCCCTCCTCGGCCAGCCTGCCGACGGCGCGTGCGATCTCATCGAGCTCCTCGCGGTGGAGACACAGCGGCTTCTCGACGAAGACGCTCCGGCCGGTCCCGAGCGCTCGGAGCGTGTATCGAGCGTGCGAGTCGTGACGCGTAGCGACGAAGACGGTGTCGATGTCAGGATCGTCCCAGATCCTCTGCTCGTCGGACGTCGCGAACTCGAATCCGTAGCGGTCCGCGACCGACCTCGCCCCGGTCCCGGTCGCGGTCATGACGGCCTTCAAGACCGCGTCGCCCGTGATGTTCGGAAGGAGGTTCCCCATCGCGTAGCTTCCTGCTCCGATGAACGCGATGGTCGGCTTCCCCGGCGCGCGCGCCGTCCCGGTCTGAACGGTCACGCCTCTGGTCTTCTTCTCGACGTCGTACTCGATGACGATTCCGAGGAACGGCTGCTCGCGCTCCAGGATGAGCTCGTAGGCGCCCGGCGCTTCCTCGAGCCTGAAACTGTGCGTCGTGAGATACGAGAGGTCGATCTTCCCCGAGTGGATGAGCTCCTGGAAGGCCTGCATGTTCCGGTTCTCGGTCCACCGGACGTAGTCGACCGGGTAGTCGATCCCGCGCTCCTCGTAGTCGATGTCGTACCGTCCCGGGCCGTAGGAGCAGGAGAGCCTGAGATCGAGTTCCTTCTTGTAGTAGGTGTCCTGATCGAACCCCGTCCCGACCCAACCGACGATCACGACCTTCCCCTTCCGCCGCGCGATCCGGCCCGCGGTGTCGACGGGCCCCGTGCTCTCGGTGCCGGCCGTGATGATGACCGCGTCGGCGCCTATGCCGCCTGTGAACTCAAGGATCTTCTCCTCGAGCCCAGGCTCGTTCGCAGGGTACGCGGCGTCGGCCGCGTGCTCGCCGGCGGCGGCCACCGCCGACGGCAGGAGATCGACGCCCGCGACGCGGACCCCGCTCGCGCGGAGCATGAGGCACGTCAGCTGCCCGAGGAGCCCGAGTCCGATGACGACGCACGTCTCCCCCAGCCTCAGGTCGGCCTGCCGGATGCCCTGAAGCGCTATCGAGCCGACGGTGTTGTAGGCGGCGTCCCTCAGGTTCGCCCCTTCGGGGAGCCTGACGCACAGGTTCACCGGGACCGCCACGTATTCGGCGTGGTTCGCGTAGGTCGCGCCGCCGCACGCGACGAGGTCGCCCGGCGAGAGCCCCCTGACGTCGGGAGCCACCTCGACGATCTCGCCCGCGACGCTGTAGCCGAGCGGCGAGTGGGCATCGAGCTTCTTCATGACGGCACGGTAGGTCTGGACCGGGCCCTTCTGCCTGACCGAGTCCATGACCTGCCTGACCTGCTGAGGTTTCTCCTTGGCCTTCCCGACGTAGCCCTTTCGCGCCGTGCTCACCGTGCCGCCCTCGGTTCCAGCGCTCACCACCGAGTAGTGGGAGCGCACGAGGACCATGCCGGGCGAGAGCACCGGAACCGGAACGTCGAGCACCTGGAGATTCCCGTCCTTGAGCTTCTGAGTCAGCTGTCTCATGTGCCTTCCTTCGAGCGATGTCGATGTCGGGCCCCCGGCGCCGCCGAGGCCCGGGGCGTCATCCCCGGCCGGACCACGCCGGCGGCGAGTCACGGGGATTCCGTGAACCCCGCGACGGTCTCCTCGTAGTAGCGTTCGGTCGCCTCGGTCACGCGGTCCCACGCGAACCGCTTCACGGCGGCGTCGCGATACCGCGTCGTCCCCTCGTCTTCCCGCCTCCACCGGAGCCACGAGACGATGCTCTCAGCAATGGCGCCCGCCGTCGTGTCCGGGATGACCAGGCGCTCGTCGATCGGCTCGAGAAGCTCAGGTGTGGCCCCCGCGTTCGTCCCGAGCACGGGGAGGTTCGACGAGAGCGCCTCGACCGTGACGATCCCGAAGCCCTCCATCGCGGCCGTCGGCAGCACGAACGCGTCGGCCGCCTGGTAGCTGCGCACGAGATCGTCGTGCGAGACCCGTCCCATCAGCTTGACGGCGATCCCGACCCCGCGCTCCGTGATCCGCCGCTCCAGGCTCTCCCGCAGCTGGCCGTCTCCGATGATCAGAAGCTCGATCTCGCGTGCCTCAGGCGCGTCGCTCGACCGAATCTCCGCCATGGCGTCGACGAGGTTCTCGAGACCCATCCGCGGATAGAGGTTCCGGATGGTCACAAGATAGAGCCCGTCGGGCTTGAGGCCGAGCCGGCTCCGCACCGCGGCGCGGTCGTCGGCCGGGCGGAAACGGTCGGTGTCGACGCCACCCGGGATGATCCGCACCTTCGAGAGATCGACCGAGGGGAAGTTCGTCTCGATGTGGCCGCGGCTGTACTTCGACAGGACGACGACTCCTCGAGCCGCCTCGAGGACCCCGCGCTCGCAGCGCCACTGCCAATGCTCGAGCGGCCGCTCCGTCGCGCGGAGGACGAATCGCCTCGCGGCCGAAGGCTCCTCGCTGATCCGCCACGCCGTGTTCAGGCGGAACTCGAGGAAGACCGGCGCGTGGTAGGTCGGAATCTGACACATCGACCTCCCCAGCTGGCTCCTCGCCGCCTTGATGCCGAGGTGCGTGTCGTTGATCGACAGGACGTCGACCGGACTCGTCGCGGAGATCTCGCCGAGGATCGCGTGGGTCTTCTGCATGTGCTGGAGCGTGCTCGAGACGGGGTTCACGCGCCGGAAGGCGTACTTGTGGATCCGCATACCCTCGTGCAGATACGAAGGCGGGGGAACGGCATCTCGCGTGCTCGCGATGACGTCGACCTGGTGTCCACGCGCCGCGAGCCTCCGGCCGAGCTCGTAGATGTAGCTGTACGTCCCGCCGATCCGTTCGGGGTAGACACCCCTGTGTACGTAGACGATGTGCATAAACTTTGAGGCTACCCCCTCGCACCGGGAGTGTCAACCGAACCCCCGGGACGCACGTTCAGAACGACACGCGGCCTCCCGGGTCGCGGTCGACACCACGGTCGACGCCGCGAGCGCGCCGCGCCCGAAGTCGCGACCGACGCGGCGAACGCTCCGCGCCAGGGAGCGCTCCCGCGCGCACCGTCGAGACCACCTCAGCAAGATCCTGAGTAGCAGGCTCCGGGCCATTCCTCGCGGCGCGCGAGGAGGCGACGGCCGAACGTGAGAGCGGGGCCGGACATCGTGCCGGCCCCGCGTCTCTGGTACGCCCCGAAGGAATCGAACCTTCAACCTACTGATTAAGAGTCAGTTGCTCTGCCTAGTTGAGCTAGGGGCGCATGCTCTTGTCTCGAGGTGCGATACCGCTCCTAGAACGGAAGGTCGTCGTCCTCGATGCTGACCGTCTCAGCCGCGAACTCGGGGGTGCCCTGCGGCTCCGCCGCGTTCGGCTCAGCCGACCCGGGGCGACTCCCGAGCATCTGCATGTTCTGGGCGATGATCTCGGTGGTCTTCCGCTGATTGCCCTGTCGGTCTTCCCAGCTGCGCGTCGTGAGCCGGCCCTCAATGTAAACCTGGCGGCCCTTCCTGAGGTACTGCCCGCAGATCTCGGCGAGCTTCGCCCAGGCCACGATGCGATGCCACTCCGTCCGTTCCTGTTTCGCTCCCTCCCGGTCGGTCCAGCTCTCGTTCGTCGCCAGCGTGAACGTCGCCACGGAGGTTCCGCTCGGAGTCGTCCTGAGCTCGGGGTCCTGTCCCAGGTTGCCGATCAGGATGACCTTGTTGACGCCTCTGCCGCCTGCCATAGTGCTGTCCTCTTCTGAGGGGAATTCCCGTTCCGAACTCGGCCCGCGCATCCACGGGCGTCCGACTCAGGGGTACCGGGGGCACTCACGGGGTACGTCCCGGGCCTCATCTGCTCGACATGCGCTCTCGCCGCCTTGATCGTGGGAGACGCCCCGAGAGTTTACCATCGGAGGTCCGCGGCCGCAAGAGCTTCCTGCCCCGACCACGCGCTTGAGAGTAGATGTGGGGTGGAAGACGGGATTCGAACCCGCGACAACTGGAACCACAATCCAGGGCTCTACCAACTGAGCTACTTCCACCGTTTGTGGTACGCCTGGCTGGATTTGAACCAGCGACCTACGGATTAGAAGTCCGTTGCTCTATCCAGGCTGAGCTACAGGCGCGCTTGGTCGGGGCGAGAGGATTTGAACCTCCGACTTCCTGCTCCCAAAGCAGGCGCGCTAACCGGACTGCGCCACGCCCCGGTGTGCCGGGAACCCTCTATGATATGCGCGGGATCAGGTGATGTCAAGCGAGGGACGCCCAGCGTGTCGGGGCGGCGAACCCGGCGCGCAACCCCTGCGAGCAGCCCTAGATGGCAAGGGGCACTGACGGTACGTGGCGGGGCCTCATGCTCTGCCTGCAGGTTCGACACCGCGGAGGACGGGCGCCCGCAACCCGACATCGGTCTGATCCCCGAGGCCGTAGAAGACGAAGGCGTAATCACTGTAGAAGGAGACGCGCCCGTCAGGCATGCACGTGCGCACCATGTCGTCGAACGCATCTCTTCCCATGGGGTTCCCGAGCTCCAGACGCGAGGCGGAGCCGTCTCGGATGGGCTCCCTGATGAATGCGCTATCGTAGTTGGCTCGTATCCTCGCGAGGCAGGCCTCGGGGTCGTTGAGATGATGGAGGACTCCCCACACAACCGCCAGATCGCCCTCCGGCACGCGCTCCTCGAGGTTCATCTGCTGGGCGTCGATGCCTCTCGCCCTGGCCCGTCGAACGAGCGCGGGATTCACGTCGAACCCTCGGAGCCTGACCGGACGGAGGATGTCGCGGAGGAGGACCGTCAGCTTCCCGTCGCCACACCCCAGATCATCAGCCTTACGCCCGAGGAGATCTGG
>JALGVU010000398.1 GCA_025774545.1 bacterium
CGCGAGGATGATTGCGACGATGCCGCCGCCCAGGCGTCTGAGCGAGCTCATGCTGAGCTCGGATCCGATGCTGAAGGCCACGAAGCCGAGCGCCATCTCCGTCAGGAACGTGAGTGAGGCGAGGTTCGCGTCCTCGAAGAACCCGAGGAGCGACGGGCCGAGAAGGACGCCCAGGACCATGAACCCGATGAGCGAGGGGAGGCGCGCCAGGCGCGCGCCTCGCCCGAAGTAGTATCCGACGATGGCCACGAGGCCAACAAGAAGCAGAGGCTCCGCGCGGAAGACCTCCCTCATGCGCACTCCCGGTCGCTAGGTAATGAGAGCCCCGCCCGCGTAGAAGATGTTCTGGACAGCGACGAGGACGTCCTTCGCCTCCGACAGCGGCCCGGCGACCTCCTCGATTCTGCGCACCATCTCGTTCGTCATGCGGCGGCTCACGAGGGACACGATCACGCGGGTGAAGGAACGAGGGTCGTCGGACCAGAGGCCGGAGAAGAGCGGGATCCTCGAGAGGTACGCTCCCGCGTTCTCGGCCTCGAGCACGACGGTGAACCGCGGCTCGGTGCCGCCGAAGACCTCCAGGAGGTCCTTGAAGAGGTCCTCGTTCTGCACGAACACGTGGAAGAGGCTTCGCTTGCCTTCCTTCGGCGCCTCTCGATCGGGCGAGACGTGGCGCAGGAAGCTCTCGCGAAGGACCTCGGGGTTCTCGGCGGCCACCATCTCGGTCACGGCGTCGGCGTTCGAAAGAACGCGGGAAAGCGCGGACAGGATCCGGATGTGCTCGGTCGATTCCCGAGCCGGACCGACGATGAAGGCGATGAGCCGGACGGGCGCATCGTCAAGCGAATCGAAGTCGACGCCGCCAGGGACCGTCGCGACGCCGACGACGAAGTCGGACACACCCTCGACGCGGCAGTGGGGAATGGCGATCCCCTTGCCGAAGCCGGTGGAACCGACCTTCTCTCGACCCGCCAGCACATCTCTGAGCGTCTCCTCGGACACTGAGCCGAGCAGCGCGCTTCGCTTGGCGAGCGACGCGATCTGACTCAGGGCGTCGTCCTTGCCGGCGGGGTGGAGACCCACCGCCAGGCACTCTGGTCGGAGTATCTCGAACAGGTTCATGGGCGTCTCCGCGGATGCGTTGAAGGAGCGAGCACGGTCAGTCTACGCCCGGGCTCTGAACGCGTCAACGCTCATCGGTGAAGCCGGTCGACGGCGGGCGGATGGCCGCGGCCGCTCGAACACACGGCAGCCCCCGAGGACGCCGAGCGCCGCCAGGGACCCAACGCGCATCGGATTGGGATCTCCCGGAGGAGCACCGGCGGGTGATTCGGACGATCGATCGGCGCCCCGGGACGGCGCCTGGACGCCGCCCCGGATTGCCGCAGATACCGTTCTACTCCTCAAGCCCGAGAACGCCGGCCGAGAACTCGGACGGATACACGACGACGTACTCGGTCGAGATCTCCCGCCTCTGTCCCGGCTCGATCATGAGCTTCCAGGTCACGAGCCCGTCCTCCGCCATCTCGTCGGGCTCGGGCGTCATCTCGAGACCTTGGACCCTGATGTCCTTCATCACGGAGACGGGAACGCGGTCGACGATCCAGAGTTCGACGGGGTCCCGCCGAAAGCTCTCGGCCACGATCGCGTAGCGATACCTGACCTTGGTCCTCTTGCTGTTCCTCTTGGACAACACCTCCTTCGACACGAGCTCCTGCTCGACCTTCACGTTCTGGTCGACGCCGAAGTGCATCGTGAGCTCCTCCCCCGAGGCGACCCCGTCGAGCCGGTCCTGCCCGACGAAGTTCGACACGGCGGCCGCGCCTCCTGCGGGGATGCTCTCGACGTAGACGTCGACCGCCCCGGGCAGAAGCGGAGCGTCGAGCGAGTTCGTCAGCGTGCCCTTCACGAAGACGTGATCCGAGAGGCGCGGCACCGCCTCGAGCACGAACCGCCCGGGCAGCTTCTCTCGCACGACGAGAGAGCGCTTGGGCTCGGCTCCGGTCTCGAGGTCGACGGGCTTCGGGATCACGAGATTCGCCGCGAACGCGGACTCCGTGATCTCGGCCTCGAGGTGCGGGACGAGCGCGGGCGCCTCGACGACCTCCGTCTCCGACCCTGCGCGCGCGGGCGGGAGAGACGGCGGCGCGTCGACGTTGAACGTGCCGCGCGACGACGAGCGCGTGATGGCGGTCGCCTCCACAGCGAGGAGCGCCTCCCCGATGACGAGGTCGACACGCGCGACCTTGCCGGTGGCGATCCGGACGCCGCGGCGCTCGGCGGTCTCGTACCCGGGGAAGATCGCCACCACCCGGTACGTGCCGTCGGGGACTCCACCGATGACGTACGCCCCGCTCTCATCGGTCACGCTCGAGTGGCCCGTCCCGGCGATGGTCACGTTCGCCCACCGGATCGGCTTCCCGGTGATCGCATCGGTCACCCTTCCGCGCAGCGTTCCCGTCGTGGAACCGAGGTACTGCGCGAGGAGCAC
>JALGVU010000399.1 GCA_025774545.1 bacterium
TCCGTGCCGTCGACCAACTCGCCACTGGCCACGACCTCGACCTCATCTCCCACCGGAAGCAGATCGATCGCCGCCTGCCGGCTGAACTTGACCATCCTATCCGGCACTCCATCGCCGTCGTGGTCGCCCACCTCGCTGGGAGATGAGAACGCAGCGAGGCTGTCGTTCAGGACAACCGTAGCCACGTCGATATCGGCGGGATCGTACTCGTCAGGAAGCTCGATGTAGCAGGTCACGTAGCGGCCGTGGCTCCTGCAGTTGAGGGTGTTCGGATCGAAGTCGACCGTCGCTGCGAGCACGCCGAACACGGGCACATCGAGCTTGGCAACGAACACGTCGCGCCCGTCGTACGACTCATCGTAGGCGCCCGGGGTCGTCGGGAAATCTATCGACTCAGTGTATCCGACCACGATGGGGTTCCCGCTGGAGTCGAGCACGCCGTATCGAATCCCGTCGAAATCGCTCCCACCCAGGAAACTGCTCCAGAGGACGGAGCTCCCAGAGGCGTCGAGCTTCGTGACGAAGCCGTCGTAGGAGCCGTTCGGGGTCGGATCGTACGCGTCCGGGGTCGTGGGGAAGTCCGAAGACTCGGTCCAGCCCATCACGACGGGGTTCCCGTGGGGATCGAGCGGAGCCGCGTAGGCGCGATCGGACCCGGCACCCCCGAGGAACGTGCTCCACACGAGATCGCTCCCCGAGACGCTGAACTTGGCGACGAACGCGTCGTAGTCCCCATTGTGAGACTCGTCGTAGGCGCCCGGCGTGGCCGGGAATCCCTCGGAGTAGGTGCGTCCGGTGACCACGGGGCGCCCCGAAGCGTCGAGCACGACGCCGAACGCGATGTCGGCATCGTCGCCTCCGAGAACGGTGCTCCACTCGAGCGCGCTGCCGCCGGCATCGAGCCTCGCGACGTACGCGTCCCAGCTGCCGTTCGGGGACTCGTCGTACGCCCCCGCCGTCGTCGGGAAGTCGGACGAGGCCGCCAGCCCAGCGAGGACCGGCCTGCCGGACGAATCGAGGATCACGCCGATGCCCGCGTCCTGTCCGTCCCCGCCCAAGAAGGTGCTCCACAGGAGCGCGCTTCCGGAGGCGTCGAGCTTCGCTACGAAGGCGTCGGTCACGCCGCCGAACTGGCCGTCCCAGGCGCCCGCCGTTGCGGGGTAGTCCCACGACCCCGTGTCCCCGGTCAAGACAGGGTTCGTGTCGGAATCGAAGGCGACACCGAGGGCCCGCTCGTCGTCCGACCCGCCGAGCAGCGTGCTCCAGAGGAGGGCGCCTCCGGACTCGTCGAGCTTGGCTGCGAAGGCGTCGAGCCCCCCGTTCGGCGTGCGGTCGTAGGCGCCCGACGTCGTCGGGAAGTCGGGACACTCGGTGTAGCCGATCACGAGCGGGTTGCCTGCCGGATCAAGCACGACCGCGCTGCCGCGCTCCACGAGACCGCCGCTGCCACCGAGGAACGTCCCCCAGAGAAGCACGCTTCCGGTCGCGTCGAGCTTCGCCACGAAGACGTCCTCGCCGGCGTTGTAGTCCTCGTCGTAAGCACCCGGCGTGGTCGGGAAGTTCGCGGACCGCGTGTACCCCGTCACGACGGAGTTCCCCTCAGGGTCGACTGCCAACGGGCCCTCGGGAAGGTCCCCCTCGCTCCCTCCGAGGAACGTGCTCCAGAGAAGCGCGCTCTCATCCCTGCCACCCCGGTGCGTCCCCTCGTGTGCAGACCCGAGATCCGGAGGCGCCGCCCAGGCATAGCGTCCGAGGCGACGGCTCCCGGTAGGACGCAAGTCCGTGAGAAGACCGACCGAGGTCGCGATCGAGCGCGAGCCGTCGTCTCCTTCGGTCACCCGCTCCGCCCCCTCGTACCGGAAGCGGACATCGCGCGCGTCGGAGCCGGACGCGGCGACGACCTCGTACGTGATCCGGCCCGCGTCGTTGCGGTAGACGAGGTCGATTCCCGGCCAGAGATCGCGGTACGCAACCTCCGCGAAGGCGCGCACTCCGACGCGCCACTCGGAAGGATCTTCACCAACGAAGAAGTTGTACCTCGACGGGAGCCCGCTCCCGGCCTCGAGTGACCGGGAGGGACTCGGATCCACGAATGCGATTCGCACGGCGCAGCCTCCCCGGGGAAGACCCGCGCCGTGGGGCCGGGTCCCGAGAGAGGTCGGCCGGTCATCGACGAACCTCGAGCCGTCGGAATCCGCTGTCTCCTTGAGATCGATGACGACGCCGTCTCTCGTCAGGTAGACGGTCGATCGACCGCCCGGGGCGTAGTAGAGCACCGTAGGGTCGAACTGCCCGCGGTTCTCGATGAAGCCGATTCCGCCGACTGGAGCCTCGAAGGTGAAGACGGGTTGCCGACCCGCTTCGGCCACACACGGAAGAAGCGAGACTCCTGTCACCAGACCGATGAGGAGGAGCGCTCGCCATTCAGGAAAGCACTGCCGTCCCATGGTGCACCTCCTACCCGGCTGCTCGAAGCCGGGTCACC
>JALGVU010000400.1 GCA_025774545.1 bacterium
GATCGTGATCGTGTTGCCGACGTCGTCCGGTGTGATCGTGATGTTCGTGCCGGCGACGAGGTCGATGTCGCCGGCGTCGTTCGTCACGCCATCGACGCTTCCGACGAAGTCGGGCGCGACCATGGCGGCCGTCACCGCGTCGGCCTGCGCCTCATTGACGAAGACCGCGTCGTACGCGGTGCCGCTCTCGTACGCGGCCGTGAGCCCGAGCGTGTCGGCCACGACCTCGAGGCCCGTGCCCACGTTCACCTGGAGATCGTTCGAGCCGTCATCGGCGAGGCCCCCTCCGGCGAAGTCGGCCACGACGACCGAGACGTCGTCCGCGGCGACCGCGATGCCGTCCCCGGCTCCCACGGCGATGTTCACGTCGCCCTCGGTGCCGCCACCGGTGAGGCCATCGTCGGCCGAGAGCGCCGTGACGTCGCCGCCGCCCGTGGCGTCGATCGTGATCGTGTTCAGGGTGTCGTTCGCGGTGATCGTACGACCCCGTCGAGGCTCGACACGATGTCCGGCAGGACCATGTCCACGGTCACGCCGTCGGCCTGTCCCTCGTTCACGAAGACCGCGTCGTACGCGCTGCCGCTCTCGTACGCGGCGGTGAGCTGGAGGGTATCGGCCACGACCACGAGGCCGGTGCCCGCGTTCACCTGGAGATCGTTCGCGCCGTCATCGGCGAGGCCCGCTCCGGCGAAGTCGGCCACGACGACCGAGACGTCGTCCGCGGCGACCGCGATGCCGTCCCCGGCTCCCACGGCGAGGTTCACGTCACCCTCGGTGCCGCCGCCGGTGAGGCCGTCGTCGGCGTAGACGGCCGTGATGTCCGCGGCGCCGGCGGGCGCCCACGTCCCCGCTCCGGTCGCGTCAGTGGTCAGGATGTACCCCTCGGTCGCACCCGTCGTGAGTTCGAAGCCGGTCATCCGGATCGTGCCGTCGACGTCGAGCTCGGCCTGAGGATCGTCGGTGTGGACGCCGAGATCGCCGCCGATGTACGAATCGTCCGGCGTGTAGAGGCCCCAGCTCCGGTTCGTGTAGTCGCGGAAGCCCAGCGCGCCCCAGTAGGTGCCGTAGTAGTTGCAGCCGAGGACGCCTCCGGAGTTCCCGTAGTCGTTGTAGCTATAGCCGGCGACGCCGAAGGTGTAGGGATCTCCCCAGTGGTTGTAGCCCGTGATGGCGTTGTTGGTCTCGAAGACCCTGATGCCCGCGCCGGCGTACTGCTCGTCGCCGCCCGGCCGGTCACGATATCCGTAGATCGCCGCCCGGCCGACGTCGTCGTGCGTGGTCTCGTCCATTCGGCCGTAGATCGAGTGGCCGTTGAAGGCATAGATATGGAACTTGCGGCCGATGGCCCTGCCGAGCGCCTCCTCGCCGTCCTTGATGCCGCGGCCCTCCCTCGCCGGCTGGCTTCCTATCTGCACGCTGCTCCCGCTGTCCTTGAGGATCGAGTTCGCGAGCGTCATGGAGGCGGTGAACTTCGCCAGGCTGCTCGGTGAGCCGCTCCCTCCGATGGCGTCCGGCGCCTCCTGCCAGGTCCCGATCCCGGACGCGTTCGTGGTCAGGATGTAGCCGTCCTCGGACCCTGTCGGCATCTCGAACCCGGTCATGTACACGATGCCATCGAAGTACCCACCGTAGCCAGCGGGGTTGTCTCCGTAGACGCCCACGCCGAACGGTCCGCTGCTTTCGCCGTAGACGCCGGCGATGTTCCCGGTCCCTCGGACTCCGTAGGTTCCGAGCCCCTTCACGCCGTCGCCTCCGACACCGAATCCGAAGACGCCGACCCCGCTGGCGCCGAGCTGGCCGATCGAACCGTCGCCGTGCTCGCCCTGGACACCGACCGTGAATCCGACCTCCGCCGACGTGTTCTTGGCCCTGAAGGCCGCCGTCAACGGCGTGTCCGACTCACCGGAGAAGGGGAGGAGGATGTCGCTCGTCGCCTGCCACGTGCCATCGCCGGCTCCGTCCGAGGTCAGGACGTAGCCGTCTCCCGCTCCCGTGGTCATCTCGAAGCCGGTCAGCTTGACCGTGCCGTCGACGTCGAGCTTCTGCGCCGGCGTCGACGTTCCCACTCCCACGTTGCCGACGACGGCCGAATAGACGTCGTCTCCCACTACCGTCCAATCGCCGTCGGGCGGATCGCTCGCGTCGATCGTGATCGTGTTGAGGGTGTCGTTGGCCGTGATCGTGATGTTCGAGCCCTCGACGAGATCGATGTCGCCCGCGTCATTCGACACGCCGTCGACGCTCGACACGATGTCCGGCGCCACCATCGGCGCCGTGATCGCATCGGTCTGTCCCTCGTTCACGAAGAGCGAATCGTAGTTCGAGCCCGCCGTGTACCCTTCCTCCAGCTGCACGACGTCGCCGACGATCTCGAGGCCGGCGCCGACGTTGACCTGGAGGTCGTTCGCGCCGTCCGCGACGAGCCCTCCGCCGGCGAGGTCGGCGGCTCGCACGGCGACCGTGTCTGCCGTGACCTCGATGCCGTCTCCCGCGCCCACCGCGAGATCGTTGCCGGTCTCGAGGAGCCCGGCGCCGGCGAGATCGGCCGCCACGACGGACACCTGTCCCACCGCGACGCCGATTCCGTCGCCCGCGCCGACGGCTAGGTCGTTACCGCTCTCGACGAGACCGTCACCGACGAGGTCGGCCGCGCTCACCGCGAGGCTGTCGGCGGAGACGGAGATGCCGTCTCCCGCGCCGACGTCGAGCGTGAGGTCTCCCTCCGTCCCGCCGCCCACGAGGCCGAGCCCGGCGTCGACGGCTCCGACGTCCCCGCCGCCGGTGGCGGCGATCGTGATCGTGTTC
>JALGVU010000401.1 GCA_025774545.1 bacterium
GACCCAGACCGTGCTCGGGCGTTCCAGCGCCAGGAACACGTTGTTCCCGTAGTCGGGGTGGCTGTACTCCTCGGCGCGGAAGAGGATCTCTCCCCCGGGGCCCTCCCAGTTGTGATTGGCGTAGATCCACTGGAAGTCGGTGCCGCCGTCGCCCGTGAGGTCGGACAGAAGGGTGCCGTCGGACGCGTACAGCGCGAGTGCCGTCGAGGTCCACCCGAGATCGGACCTCAGGGACAGGATTCTGTCGTCGCTCTCCCCGCTGTAGAACGCCCAGAGGCCGGGGACGTTGCCGGTCACCGGATCCCCCCAGCCGCTCGTCTGCTCGGTCCACACGCCGCCGCTGTACGCCGTGTAGATGCTCCCGGCGGGATACGGATAGGCCGAGTTCGTGGAGTAGTAGCTGACCCGTGTCCCGTCGTAGCTCGAGGACGGATCGAGGTTCTTGTCGGGCGAGCTGATCGTGCTCGACGGATACGTACCGTCGAAGAGGAGGATCCGGTCGTTCCCCGTGTTGTAGCCCGACCCCAAGATGACCTTGGTGTCGTCCTGAGCGTAGAACCCAGGGTTCGTCACGTCAAAACCGTTCGTGTCGAGGGCCGGATCGTAGAGCGTGCTGAACGACGACGTGGAGAAGTCGTACGTCTTCACGAGATTGGCCGTAGTCATGTGAATCTCGTTGAAGAGCAGGAGATCCGGATCCGTCCGAGACCAGCTGCACATGCCGTTTTCGGCAACGTCACCGACACCCCCGGTGCTCGTGATCTGCAGGGCGTTCGACAGCATGTGCGTCGTCCCATCGTAGTCGCAGACCCAGACTTCATACGGGTCGGAGACGCCGTCGAACTTCGTGCGGGTCGTCATCGCGACCTTGGTCCCGTCGGCGTTAAAGCACACGTACTTCATGTAGTAGCCGTGCGGGAAGACGGGCGTGTCGCCGGCCGTGTAGGTCCGATAGTCGTTGTCGGTCAGGTCGACGATGATGTAGTCAGGATCGTGGTTGGGGAAGTAATCGCCGCCGGGCCAACCCCGGACGCCGCCCTTGATCACGGGATCGTCCCCGCCCGTGTCCACTTCTTCATAGACGTAGGCCGCCGACTGCCCCACCAGCAGAAAAGCAACCAGCATGACGGCCAACATCCAAGGTGCGCGCTGCTTCATCGTGTCACCTCCGTCGTTCATTGCTCTCGTTCTTGATGGGGCGCCTCGACCGCTCTTGAGACGACTGCGCCGGATGCCGCTCCAGGTCTCACCGTGCGGAGCGGTACCACAGAACTGCCATCGCGTTCCTCCTCCTCAAGAGCACGCTGCTCCACCCTGTCGGACGGCGCGCACTCTTGAAGGACCGGGGCCCGGGCCCCAGCCCGGACCCCATCCCATGCTGCCTACTTCAGAAGCATCATCTTGTGGCTGCCGTGGAACGCGTCCGCCTCCATCGTGCAGAAGTAGACGCCGCTGCCCACGGACTCGCCGCGGTCGTTCCGGCCGTCCCACGCCACTTCGTGGTGACCGGGATCGATCGTGTTGTCGAGAAGGGTGCGAACCAGGCGGCCGCTCACGTCGTACACGCGGATCGACACGTGCGACTCGTGAGGAACCTGGTACGCCACCTTCGTCATCGGGTTGAACGGGTTCGGCAGGTTGCCGACCAGGCGGTACGAAGCCGGGGTCTCCGGACGAGACTCGATCCCCTCGAAGGAAGCCGAGAGGGCCTCGTTGTTCGCACCTCTGAGGTCGGCGCTGTCGAACTCGAGCGTGTACTCGTCCGAGAGAGCGCGGAACGTCATGACCGCCACCTCGCCGGAACCGCCGACCGTCACGTCCGTACCCAGCACCGCCAGGTCGATCTGCACGCTCGAGTCGTCCGAGCCGTGCCAGAAGAACACCGGCGCCAGGGGCGACGACATGTCGTCGGACAGTCGCGCGTTCACGAACTCGAGTTCCGAGGAACCGTACGCGATCACGGTCGAGAGACCCTTCACCTCGCTCGCGTTCCCCTCGAGCCTCAGGGCAACCTCGAACAGCCCGTCCTCGATCACGCCGAGCTCCGCCAACTCCAGCGACAGTGCCTTCGTCGACTCGTCCGGCAGGAACGGAACCACGCGCGGTGCCACCACGCCGTAGTTCATCGCGAAGATCATCATGTCCTCGAACTGGACCATATCGTCCGGCTCGGGCACACCAACGCGCGTGTTGTCGTGGCTCGGACCGACGTCGCACTCCGCGTAACCCGGCACCCCCGCGGGCGGCGGCGAGCCGTAGTTCCCGGCGAGCTTGTCGATGTCGGCGGGGTTCACGAGCCCGTTGTAGCCGTCCCAGAAGCCGAGTGACGTCGTGACGTCGCCCAGCCAGTAGTTGGTGCAACGATCCTGGCCGCCGGCGTCTACCGTCCCGTAGTTCAGCGCCCAGTCGTACGCAAACGCGCTGTAGTAGTGGATGTCACGAGGAACGATCGCGTGCACGCCGCCCGTCACAACA
>JALGVU010000402.1 GCA_025774545.1 bacterium
GGGAGAAGAGACGTGGAGGCTGTAGCGTCCCTCGTCTCGATCGCAGAACACCGGGTCCGCAGAGAAGTTCCCGTCGACGCCCTCCAGGCCGGCGAGGCACCCTACGTAGTCACCACCGGCGTTGCCGTAGACGTCGGTGCACATGATGTCCGCGGCCGAGCCGGCTTCGCAGTGGATGGCATCGCCCTGAGAACTGAAGGCGACGATGCAGTTCGTGAGGTCGGCGGAGGACCCGCCGACCAGTCCGATGGCCCCGCCAGTGCCTCCCACTGCAGCGTTATCGGAGAGCGTGCATTCTTCCAGCACGAGCGACGACAGTCCAGCGCCCCACAGGGCGCCGCCTGAGTCTGCCGTGCAGTGTTCGAAGACGCAGCGTGTGAAGCTCACCCCGGATTCGAGGATGTTCGCAGCTCCCCCGACCCCCCCCGGCGCGTTGTTGCCCCGGAGCACGCAGTCGACGAACTGCGGCGAGCTCGCCCAGCAGTTGATGCCGGGGGTACCTCCCGTGATCGTGATTCCGACCACCAGCGGCCCCCCGGGAACGGATCCGATATCGAGCACCGACCCCGCACCCCCAGCGTCGATCGTTACGCACGAGGGATCGCCCGTCGTGCTTCGGAGCGTGATCTCCGTCTGCAGCTGGATGTCGTGCTCCAAGTAGGTGCCGCACTCGACGATGACAGTGTCCCCGCTCTGCGCGGAATCGACCGCAGCCGCGATCGTCGCGACCTCCGACGGCACGTGCCAGTCGCGGCCGCAGCCAACGCCGAGCGCCCCGACGAGGCCGCAGCCATCGGCATTGGCACATGGCGATGTGTAGTGGAACGCGTAGTCGCCGACCGCAGCATCACAGAAGAGCGGGTCCTCCGAGAAGTTCCCATCGACGCCGTCTTGCCCCGCGAGGCACCCCACGTAGTCGCCGCCGGCGTTGTTGTAGATGTCAGTGCACACGAGGTTCGCGGCCGAGCCGTCCTCGCAGTACACGGCCGGACCGGCTGCGTTGAAGGCCACGATGGAGCTCACGATGTCGATGCTCGACGAGCCCGCAAGCCCGATGACTCCGGACTCCGCACCGACGCTGGAGTTGTCCGTGACCGTGCAGTTCGTGAGGGTCACCAAGGAGCCGTCCTCGCACCAGACCGCTCCGCCGGTGTCCCCTTCACACTGCGCGAAGACACAGTTCTCCAGGCTCGGTGATGAGTCCTTGCTGAAGAGCGCGCCGCCGCGATATGTCCCCGTGTTGTCGAGGAAGACACAGTCCGTGATCGTCGGGGACGAGCCGTCGCGGCACGCAAGGCCGCCTCCCCTGCTGGGACCCCACGTGTTGTTCTGGATGACACAACTCGCCAGGCGGGGTGAACTCGCGGTCATGAGGAGGCCCGAGCCATATCCTCCGAGGTGCACTGGATCACCACCGACCCTCCGCCTGCGGCATCGATCGTCACGCAGTCGGGCTCACCGGTCTCGCTCCGAAGCGTGACGCCCGACTTCATCTGGATACTGCTTTCTTCGTAGGTCCCGCACTCCACGACGATCTCGTCCCCGGCCGCTGCAGAGTCCATCGCAGCAGTGATCGTCGGGACCTCCGAGGGCACGAGCCATATGCGACCGCAACCGATGCCCAGCGCACCCACGAGTCCGCAGCCCGGCGCGTCTAGGCAGGGCGATGATCCGTCGATGTGATGGTCGCCGGCGCCGGCGTCGCAGAAGAGTGGGTCCTCGGAGAAGTTCCCCTCCACTCCGTTCTGACCGGTGATGCAGTCGACGTAGTCGCCGGCGGCGTTCCCGTAGACATCACTGCAGCTCAGATCCACGGATCCCGCATCAACACAGGACACGGGCTGCCCACTCTGCCCGAAAGCTACGATGCAGTTTGTGAGCGTGACGGATGCGTCGTCCTCGGCGCGAACCGAGCTTCCCCCAGGAGCACTATTGCCGTATAGCGTGCAGTTCAGCAGGGAGGCCGTGGCACTGCTCTCGCACGCAACCGCTCCTCCGTACTGCGACGCCGAGTTCGAATCGAAGATGCAGTCCGTCAACGTTGCCACGGAAGCACCGCTGACGAAGAGCGCCCCACCACTCGGGAGAGCCTCGTTGTTCGAGAATGTACAGCGAGTGAACGTCGGACTCGTACCCGCGATCGTCGCGGTGCACGAGACTGCGCCACCGGTCTCCGCGGAGTTGTTGTCGAAGAGGCAGTCCTCCGTCGTCGACGTGCAGTAGCCGCCCCACCCGATCGCACCGCCGCGAACGGCGGTGTTGCCTTCGAACACGCAGTTCAGGATCGTGGGAGACGAGCCATCCTTGGTGACAATGGCGCCACCATTCGCACTGCCGGCAGACCCGTTGCGGATCGTGATGCCCCTGATCACGCATTCCGGTCCTTCACCCAGCCAGATGCGGAAGCCGCGGCCGGAGCTCTCGCAGTCGATGACGCACGTTGCCGGATCGTCGTTGAGCGACTGAAGAACGACCGTTCTGCCGACGAACTCAATGTCCCGATTGCCGACCCCGGTGAAGACCCCGTCCGCCAGGTCGATGGTGTCGCCGTTCGCGGCCGCGTTGACGGCGTCCTGAATCGTCGGGAAGTCGCCGGTCCCGTCGGCCTTCACGAGGAACCTGTGTGGCGCGAGTAGTGTGCAGTAGGGAAGCCCCGCCACGCCTCGGCTGTAGTGGTCCGAGACCTCGGACGGACTCAGTGCCCGATCGTGAAGCGCGATCTCATCGAGAAGCCCGTGGTAACGGTAGTGCCCATTGAGGTTGAGGTATCCGATGCTGAGCGGCACATCACCCGCGAAGCCGGCCGTGGACGTGTCTTCCGTCCCTCCCAGGAGCGCGCCGTCCACGTAGAGCTTGATGGAGTCGGCCGCGACGTCCCGCACAGCGGCGATGTGGTGGGGGTTGCCATCGTTCAGGGCATCCCCGCCGTTCAGGGTCGGTCCGTCCCCGCCCGTGTCGATCAGCGTGAAGTTCGCGGTGCTGTCAGCGCGGCAGCCGACCCAGACGTGGAGTTGGGTCCCGGGATCGTCGCGACCGACGAGCACCATGTGCTCCGACAGGCTCTCGATCGTCTGCATCCAGCACTCGATGGTGAAGCTCTCGGTCGCTCCCCAGTTGAACGACCCGTCATCCGGAACGGTGACTTCGTTCTCCACGCCGTCGAACCACTGGCCGTTCTCCACCACGCCGGCCATGGGGGTGGGGCAGTTCGTGCATGTCGCGTAGGCGCCTGCGTAGGAGTCCGCGTAGAAGCCGCTCTCGCTTTCGTCAAGCCTCCAGTGGTGCGCCAGCCCTGGCGGGCACTCGGGGATTCCGGAGACGCGGATCATGAACTCCTGCCCGGCGGATTCGGGGATGCCGTTGTCGGCCAGCGCCGCAATCGGATGATCGCCTTCCTGACCGGCTACGGGCGTCCACTCAATCAGGCCGGTCAGTTCATCGATAGTCATGAAGGGCGGAGAGATGTCCAGTGAGTATGTGGGCTGCGGCCATCCGGTCGCATCAACGTCATAGGTGTACGGGATGCCGACGCTGGCGGTCGTGTCCGGCTCCGACACGATCACCGGGGCGACTGGCTCGTTGACGAGCGAGAGCGTCTCCGACACCGCGGTGACCCCCGACTCGATCGCGGAGAACGGCGTCACCTCGACGTACCAGTCTTCGTCGGCTTCAGTCTCTTCCGACACCATCGTGTTCGGATCGTACGCCCCGCCGCCGTAGAGCGCCGCGAGCTGCTCTCCTGACAGGGCGCCGTCGTAGACCCGCGCATCGTCGATCGACCCCTTGAACCAGCAGCAGCTCGCGCTGAAGCTGCCGATGAGCACTGTGCTATCGTCGCCGTCA
>JALGVU010000115.1 GCA_025774545.1 bacterium
TTCGAGGGGCTCGACGAGTTCGACTACGTCATCACGGACTGCATGGGTGGCGTCGATACGGCGCGCGTGACGATCGGCGTCACGGCGCCACCGCAGGCGCTCCTCGTGCCGGACGACTACACATCGATTCAGGGCGGCCTCGACGCCGCCTCGCCGGGCGACACCGTGCTCGTCGCGTGCGGAACGTACTACGAGTCCGACATCGTGGTGCCGTCGGGGATCATCCTCATGAGCGAGACGGGGGATCCCGACTGCGTCGTGATCGACGCGTCGGGACGCGCCGGCCGCGGCCTCCTCTTCGCCAGTGTCGACACGTCGACGGTCGTCCGGGGTATCACCATCACGGGCGTCGACGTGGGCATAGCCGGCGGGGCGATGTTCCTCACGGACTCGTCTCCTCGCATCGAGGACTGCGTGCTCACGGACAACAGGGCCGCCAACGGCGCCGGCATGTGGTGCGAGAACCTCTCGTCGCCCATGCTTACGAGGTGCCTCTTCACGAACAATATCGGGACCGCGGGCGGCGGCGGCGCGGCGTGTCAGACCAGCTCCGCACCGGTCTTCGAGAGCTGCACGTTCTCGGGCAACGCTGCACCGGTGGGCGGGAGTATTCTCGCGGGAGGCGGCGTGTCGGTGACGCTCGACCGAACGGTCATCTCGTTCGGCGCGGACGGCGAGGCCGCGTACTGCGTCTCGGGCGCGACGGTGACGCTCATGTGCTCGGACGTTTACGGGAACGCCGGAGGGGACTACGTGGAGTGCCTCGCCGGCCAGAACGGTGTCGACGGGAACTTCTCCCTCGACCCGCAGTACTGCGACGCCGACGCCGGGGACTACCACGTCACGGTGGATTCGCCGTGCGGGGCAGCGCCCGGCTGTGGCGTCGTCGGCGCTCTTGCGGTGGGCTGCATCGGGGACGCCCAGATCGCGGTGATTCCGGATTCCCTCGATTTCCTTCTCGAGTACGGCGGGACCGGCTGCCTGCCGCTGACGCTCCTGAACAGCGGGCGAGCCCCCCTCGTGTGGAGCATCCGCGAGCAGGAGGGAGGAACGGCGCTTGCGGGGAGGCTCCCGCTCGTGGATGTCGGAGCCCCGATCCTCGATGTTACGAATCGTCGCGCCGGTGTGTCCGAGATCGAGCACTACGACTGCGCGAAGGGCGAGCGCGATCCGAGAGCCGGCACGCCGCCCGAGCGGGGCGCCGGGGGTCCCGACGCCTTCGGATACACGTGGATCGACAGCGACGAGCCCGGCGGACCTGCGTTCGACTGGCAGGACATCACCTCCGTGGGGACGGAGATCTCACTCACGGACGACGATTTCGAGGAGGTTCCGCTACCCTTCACGTTCCCGTTCTACGGGGCGCCCCACGACTGGGTCCGGATCAGCTCGAACGGGTTCCTGACGTTCGGGGCTCCGGCCTCGGACTACAGCAACGATCCAATGCCAAACTCCGTCGACCCGGACGACCTCATCGCTCCGTTCTGGACCGATCTCGATCCCGAGGCCGGCGGCACGATTCACTACTACTACGATGAGCCCAACGACCGGTTCGGCGTCCAGTACACGGGCATCGACGACTACTGGGGAACGGGGCCGAAGACGTTCCAGGTCGCTCTCTACTCGAACGGATCGATCCTGCTCCGATACCTGGACATGCAGGGCGACACGGACATCGCGACGATCGGAATCGAGAACGTCGACGCGTCGATCGGGCTCGAGGTCGCCTTCAACGCCGCGTACGTGCACGACAGCCTGGCGGTACTGATCGAAGACGCGGTGCCGCGCCTCACCGAGGATCCTCCCGGCGGGGTGCTGTCCGGCATCGGGACGGAGGCGGTCGACGTGTGCATCGACGCCGACGGGCTCGAGCTCGGGACGTACCTCTACAGTCTCGTGATCGCGAGCAACGACATCGACGATCCCGAGGTGGTCGTACCGGTCACGCTGACGATCCTCGGGACGGGAATCCCCGAGGATGACACGCTCCCGAGGGAGCTTGCGCTCCGCGGGAACTTCCCGAACCCGTTCAATCCGACGACGGTCATCCGGTACGATCTGCCGGCGGAGGCCCGCGTGGACCTCGCAATCTACGCCGTCTCCGGTCGCCTCGTACGGACCCTCGTTGATGGCGAGATCGAGGAGGGCGGGTATCGCTCGGTCGTCTGGGACGGCCGGGACGGACAGGGGCGTCCGGTCGCCTCCGGGGTCTACTTCTACAGGCTCGAGGCGAACGGCGAGGCGCTCCGGAAGAAGATGATTCTGCTGAAGTAGGGGCACGCGGTCGCATTCGATGGGGGTTGCCAGGGGCCGCACCTTCCCAGGTTCGGCCCCTGGCGTTCGGATCCTCGACCCCTCCGGGCTTTCGCAGGAACAGGCACGCCTGGTCTCTCGTGCCGTTCCTTGACGTGCGCGTCCGATATATGACTTGCGTGGTGCCATTCTCACCAAGACGTGCTATAATAGGCCACTCAGCCAAGAAAGATGTACCGCTACGGCAACGGTGTCGGCCCACGCGAGAACTGTGAGCGCAGTGGCCGATGCCGCAGGTCCCGGTGTGACGGGATTTGTCTCCCGGCACTCGTAGTACCGGCACGGCACACGTGCAACAGAGGCGGTACGAATGAGACTCAGACTGCTAACGGTGCTCCTTGTGGGAGTAGCTCTCCTTCTGTTCGTCTCAGGTGCGGCCGCGCGGACGAAGGAGGGACCCAACGGCATCGCCCCCCTTCCGTTCGATCGATCGCCGGCTCCCGTACGAGATCACGTCCCATCAAGGCTCGAGACCCTGTGGATCTTTGACGCGGACTTCGAGACCGAGACGGGGGACAACTCCGGATGGACAACGTTCGACCGGAGCGGCACCGTGGCCCAGGCGAACTACTGGCACCACGACACGATCCGGATCCAGGACTTGGCGTGGCTCGGAGACAGCACGTGGTGGTGTGGGACGTACAACGAGTGCTGGCGGCAACCACGTGGCTACGGGAACGGCTGGCTCCAGATCCTCAAAAGGGAGTTCCCGGAGATCGAGGCGAACACATCGCCGGGGGACACGCTGACCCTCGAGTTCGACCAGCGCTACGCGATGGAGCACGACTACGACTACGGCTACGTGGAGATCTCGACGGACGGCGGGACGAACTGGACCACGCTCCACGCCGCGACCAACGTGGGATTTTCCGGGAAGCCCGGCCGCTCGACGGACTGGGACGACCCGGTCCACGGACACATCACTCTGGATCTGACGAGCTACTCCGGTCAGACCGTGGACATCCGCTTCCGCTTCGAGTCGGACGAGGCCTACTCGTCGCAGGACGAGTACAACAACGGTCCGCCGAACAACTCGTGTCTCGACGGCGCATGGCAGCTCGACAACATCGAGCTGATCGGCCCGTCGGGCACGTTCTGGCTCGACGACAGCGAGTCCGGCAACAGGGGCTGGGTCCACGACGACCAGGCGGCGGCGGGGCAGACCGGCATCGTCTTCTGGCGTGGGCAGTTCGGCATCGACTTCATCACCGGGCGCGACTTCACCTGCGACGATCGGCCGGTTGGGAGCTGGATGTATGCGGCGGTCGATTCGGTCACCAGCCAGATGGTCGACGGGCAGTACTCGTGGCTCATGAGCCCGCCGATCGACATCAGCGGCGCGCCGAGGCTCGTCGGACACTGGGACTTCTGGCTCGACATGCCGCGTAACTCCGACGACATCTGCAATCTCTACGTCGCGTCCGATGACAACTACGACTGTGTGACCGACCCGGACGAGTTCATCGACGAGGATCCGGGCTGGTGGTACGGCGCCGCGGATTGGCGTGTCCGCTATGACGACTGGGACGCCTTCGCCGGCAACGACTGGCTGGCGATCCTCTGGGCGGAGCAGCACAATCCACCGGAGTCGGGGCCGTCGGCCGGGCCGCACTGGGCGGGCATCATCTTCAACCGCCAGCGGGTCGGCGTCCCGTCGGGCGACCCGGGAACGCTCTTCACGGAGGATCGGTGGAATTCGTTCAACGACTGGTTCCACACGCAGATCTCGGAAGCGCTTCTCGACAGCGCGTACGTCAAGATCAAGGACGACGATGGACTCTCCACCGTCTACGTCATCGCGTCGAACGACGGCGGCGACAACTGGAGCTCGTACCCGTGCCATCGCGAGGACCCGCAGAGCGACTGGTTCATCTGCTCACCGCCCTCCGGCGAGATCGTGCCCGGTGCCGAGATCATGTACTACTTCGAGGCAACGGATGGCGCCAGCAATGTGGCCGTCTACCCCGCCGGGGCTCCCGACGAGTGCCTCGAGATGTCGATTCTCCCGATCACCGGCTCCGTCGAGTCGCCGGGGATCCTCCTTGTGGACAAGTACGACCGAACCACCCCCGGCGAGCACCGGGACTACAGCCGCCAGGCCCAGGAGTACTACGAGGACGCGCTCTCCGCTCTCGGGTTGGAGTGGGACGTGTACGACGTCGAGGTTCCCTCGGGGAGCACCCACCAGTCGGACGGTCCCGACACGTCCGGGATGAAGTACTACGACACGCAGATCTGGTTCACGAACTGGTTCGAAGACTACACGCTCAAGCGCGAGGACCAGTACTACCTGTCTCTGTGGCTGGATCAGGCGAGCGAAGGCAAGGAGAGGAATCTCCTCCTGACGGGGAACGGGATCGCGGAGTACGTCGTCGGCGCGGAACATGAGACGCTCAACTTCTACGAAACCTGGCTGGGGACCGAGTATGTCGCCGGATCGCAGGGTGCCATCACCGTGGACAGCCTGCCGGGGCTCGTCGACTACGCGGGGGGATTCGGTTTCATCACGGACGGCGGCTGCATCCTTCAGGGCGGTTGCCCGGAACTCGGCTACTTCGATGTGATCCAACCTGCAGCAGGTGCTGTCGGAGCGGAGCTCGTCGCAGAGTACGAGAAGCTGGATATGAGTCGGTTGCCGGCGGGGGTCGCGTACACGCACGAGACTGAGGGCTACCAGACGGTGCATCTCGGCTTCGGCATCGAGTTCATGGTCGGTGATCTTCAGGCGAACGGTTACTTCCTGGACGGTAGTTCTCATCGCAGCAACCTCCTCGGCAATATCCTGCGCTACTTCGGGAAGACGTTCTCGTGGACCTACCTAGTGAAACCCGACGGAACCGGCGACTTCCCGACGATCCAGGACGCCATCAACGCAGCCGCCAGCGGCGACACGATTGAACTGGCAAGCGGGACGTTCACCGGATCCGGTAACAGCGACATCGATTTCGGGGGAAAGGCCATTGTCCTCCGGTCTCAGGACGGCGACGCGACGACGTGCACTATCGACTGCGAATCTGCTGCACAGGGGTTCATCTTCGCCTCGGCAGAAGGCCCCAACTCCGTAATCAAGAACATCACCGTCACGAATGGCACGGGCGTCTTCGGTGGGGCAGTGACGTGCGCAGACGCATCTCCCACCCTCATTGGCTGTCGCTTCGTCTCGAACAGCGTGTCTGATGACGGAGGCGCCCTCTACGGCTCGGGTTCCTCTGTCACGGTTGACGGTTGCCTGTTTCTGAACAACCACGCGACCGATGACGGGGGAGCCGCGAAATTCGAGATTGGATCCTCACCGACCTTCACGGACTGCGAGTTCATCGGTAACACGGTCAATGACGATGCTGGAGCGGTGCAGACATATGCTTCGACGCCGTCGTTCGATCACTGCGTGTTCTCGGAGAACGAGTCGGTCAATCACGCGGGAGCGCTGATCTTCGGCGAGAACTCCCAGGGGACAGTGACGAGCTGCACGTTCGTGGGCAATATTGGCGGGACCAGTGGGTGTTCCGGGATTGCCGTTCAGAGCGCCGGCTCGACGTGTGGCATCGACAACACGATCATCGCTCTGGGCACGTCTGGCGAGGCCGTGTTCGAGGCGAACGGTGGAGTCGCGACGCTGACGTGTAGCGACCTGTATGGTAACTCCGGTGGTGACTGGATCGACGGCATCGCGGATCAGCTGGGGGTCGATGGGAACTTCACGGCGGATCCAATGTTCTGTGACCCCGGGAGCGGAGACTTCGAGCTCCACGTACTGTCACCGTGCGCCGATGCCCCGGGCTGCGGGGTCGTCGGCGCCCTTGGGGTAGGATGTGGGGTCGAGTGGCTTGTGAACCCCGACGGGTCCGGGGACCACCCGACGATCCAGGCCGCTGTTGATGCGGCAGAGCCTGGGCACACTGTCAGCCTCGGCAACGGCACCTTCACCGGGTCGGGCAACCATGACATCGACTTCGGGGGCAAGGCGATCGTCGTGCGGTCGGCCTCCGGAGATCCGGCTCTCTGTACAATCGATTGCGAGGATGCTGGCAGGGCGTTCTACTTCCACTCCGGGGAAGACACGACGTCCGTGGTCGAGGGCATCACGGTTCGCGATGGGTACATCGATGCCGGAGGGATTGAGGGCGGTGGAGGCGGGATCCTCTGTGACAACGCTGCTCCGGCGATCAGGAATATGAGGTTCGTCTCAAGCTACGCCGTTCACGGGGGCGCCGTCTACATCCACGAGTCGGACACCGTGATCGAGAATTGCGTCTTCGACTCGTGCAGCGCCATGGGCAATGGCGGTGCCATCCGCATCACGAGCTACACCCCCGCGATCATCCCGGAGCCTCGAATCTACGACTGCGTCTTCACCGGGAACGCCGCAGGCGGCGGAGGCGCCATCGACTGCCACTACGCCAACGCACGGATTCTCGGGAACCTCTTCGTCGCAAACCACGCCTCCAACACGGGCGGCGCGATATCCTCCTACAACCAGGCTCTCCCGGAGATTCGAGGCAACACGCTGGCGCACAACACGGCCACGAACTCCGGTGCGGGTATCGCATGCTACGGCACTGCCGGTGCCCTGACGGAGAACTGCATCATCTGGGAGAACTCCGCGCCCCTCGGTGGTGACGTGTACGTGGAGGATGGCTCCTCGATCGACCTCTCGTGCTGCCAGATCACCTTCGGCGGCGTCGAGGGCCCAGGTACGATCACCTACTCCGGCGCCATCGGAGAGGACGATCCGGAGTTCTGCGGTGCATGGCACAACCCCGGAGAGTCGTACTCCCTTGCGCCGTCCTCACCCTGCGCCGAGGAGAACAACCCCGGATGCGGGCGGATCGGCGCCCGCGGCATCGGCTGCGCTCCGGCAACCATCAGCGCCTGCCCGGAAGGCACGCCTGACTTCTCGACGATTCAGGCCGCGATAGATGCTGCCATTCCGGGTGACACGATCGAACTCTGCGACGACTCCGTCTTCTCAGGTGTCGGGAACCGCGACATCGCCTTCGCTGGGAAGGCCGTCCTCCTGACGTCGGTCTCCGGAGATCCCGATCGGTGCACGATCGACTGCGAGGACCTGGACAGGGCGTTCTACTTCCAGAGCGGAGAGGACACGACGACAGTCGTGAGCGGCATCACAATTCGGAACGGCAATGCCTCCAGCTATGAGGACCGCGGGGCCGCCGTCCGCTGCGAGGGATCATCCCCCAAGTTTGAGAATGTGGTAATGACGGCAGGAAGGGCCTTCTACGGCGGCGGCATGACTTGCGACACTGGGTCGGCGCCAATCCTCGACCACGTTGTCTTCTCCGATAATTACTCCACGAACTCCTCGGGAGGCATGCAGATTGCCGGCTCTGCCATCCTCCGTTACGTGGACTTCCTGAACAACGAGAGCGATACCTATGGAGGAGCCGTCGAGGTGGGAAGTGACGCCACGCCGATTCTCCGTCACTGCACCTTCATCGGGAACGACGGTGACAAGGGAGGAGCGGTTGCGTGCAACAGCACCGCCGCACCCACACTGATAGACTGCGTCCTTGAGGATAACGTGTCGCGTCTGGGGGGAGGCATGTACCTCAGAGTCGACTCGGCACCCGTTCTTGAGAACGTAGCCATCGTCGGCAACGCGGCGGCGGAGAGGGGTGGTGGTATCGATGCGACCACACGCGCGTGGCCGACACTGACCGGAGTCACGCTCGCCAGAAACGAGGCGCCGATCGGCAGTGGAGCCATCCATGTCGCCACCGGCGCAGGCGCGACAATAGAGAATACGATCATCGCGCAGAACATCGGTGAGCCGATCTTCTGTGAGGGAGCCGCCTCCCCCCTCCCCAACGACGACGCACAGCTGTATCCATGGGAACACGGTCACCGACACCCTGTGTGGGAGCTACGCCGACAACCTCTTCGTCGACCCCATCTTCTGCGACCCGGAGGCCGGGGAGTTCACACTCAGCGACCTCTCCCCGTGCCTTCCGGCCAACAACGGCTGGGGCGTTCAGATGGGAGCACTCGGTGCTGGCTGTGGTCGCATATGGCGGGTGCCCGACGACGCTCCCACGATCGCCGCGGCGATGGACTCCGCGTCGGCGGGGGAGATCGTCGAGCTCGCATGCGGGACGTACTACGAGCACGACATCTACCCTCCGTGGTGAGACAGGACAGGCCGAGTGCGTGACGATCGAATGCGAACAGCTGGGGAGGGGATTCTTCATAAGCGGCAGTTCCGATACGACCACGATCGTTCGGGGTCTGACTGTCGCGAACGGGGTGACCCCTGATTTCGGAGGCGGGATCTTCATCGGCGGCGGTGGAAAGCCGAAGCTTGAGAACCTTGTCATCGCATCATGCCGGTCCAATCGCGGGGGCGGCATATTCGTCGACGGTGGGACCGCAGCCCCGAAGCTCACACATGTGACGCTCTACGAGAACCACGCGACCGATCAGGGCGGCGCGATGTACTGCAACGGGTCGTCGAGCTCGAGGTTCAGGAACCTGACGCTCTACGGGAACTCCGCGGCCAACGCGGGGGGCGGAATCTACCTCGACAATACCTGCACTCCACTGGTGATGGAGACCATCATCGCCTTCGGCATGGGAGGAGGCGCCTTCTTCTGCGAAGCAGGAGGCGCGACCATCGTGCGGAGCTGCAGTTACGGCAACGTCGGGGGAGACGAGCTATGTGGCGACGACCTGGACAACATCTTCGACGACCCCATGTTCTGCAATCCGACGGGCCCAGAACTGACGCTTGCCAACGACTCTCCGTGCCTTCCCGAGAACAACGAGTGGGGCGTGCGAATCGGCGCGCACGGTGCCGGAGGGTGCGGGCGAACGTGGTACGTCCCAGCACAAGCCCCGACGGTCGCGGCCGCCATGGACTCCGCATCGGCGGGCGATCGTATCGAGCTGGCGTGTGACACTTACTACGAGCACAGTATCCAGATGAAATCCGGCGTCACGCTCCGGAGCGAGACGGGCGAGCCCGACTGCGTCACGATCGATGCGGGCGGACAGGGCCGGGTCATCTCGTGCGACGGCGCCGACATCTCGACGCGCATCGAGGGGATCACGATCACGGGCGGCGTCGCCGTCGCGGACGGCGGAGGCGGGATCAGGTGCTCCGCCTCTTCTCCGTGGATCGTGAACTGCGTGCTGGAGGGAAACGATGGTGGTGATTGGGGAGGCGGGCTGTCCTGCATCCTGTCCTCCTCACCGACGCTGGACGGGTGCGTCTTCACGGGGAACCAGGCCGAGCACGGGGCCGGGCTCTATCTGGACGACAGCTCGGCCCCCGACGTCACCGCATGTCTCTTCGTCGACAACACAGGCTCCTACGGTGCCGGTCTGCACTGCAGCACGCTGACGGCGCCCACGCTCGCCAACGTCACCTTCTTCGGGAACTCCGCGGCAGCAGACGGCGCGACGCTGACGTGTGGCGACCAGAGCACACCGGACCTCGCGTACGTCATCATTGCGGGCACGCTGGGCGGGCCGGCGATCAACTACATGAACGGCGGGAGCGCGACGCTAGCGTGTTCCGACATCTACGGGAACGCCGGAGGGGACTACACCGACGATATCGCGGCATTCGAGGGCGTGAACGGGAACTTCTCGGGAGACCCCCTGTTCTGCGATGCCTTGGGCGGCGACTTCCATCTCCGCGCCGAGTCGCCGTGCGCGGCCGCTCCCGGGTGCGGGCTCGTCGGCGCTCTTGGTGTCGGGTGCAGCCCGGCACCGCCTCAGATCGTGTCCACACCGGTCACTGACGGCGACGGCGAAGCCTGGCGTCCCTACGCCTACGACGTCGATGCCAGCGGGTACCCCGATCCGACGTACGCACTCACGGTGTCGCCGACCGGCATGACGATCGACGAGATCTCGGGTCTCATCGAGTGGGTCCCTGCCCCCGGGCAGGAGGGCCTCAACGACGTCGAGGTCACGGCGACGAACGCATCGAAGGGGAGCGACACGCAGGCGTTCCAGGTCGATGTCGCCCCGTTCGGCGGCCCTGCGGTGGAGAACCTGGAGCTGAGGTCGGTCTCCGGGAACGGATTCGCGACCGACGACCTGATCGCGACCTACAACCTCGCCGGCGCTGCGACGACGACGGCGACGGCTTGGTACATGTCGAGCTCGAGGGCTCCGTTCATGACACTCCTACTGCCTATGGAGGGAGGCGAATCGACATCGCTCGACGACTATTCCGGGAGCGGGAACCACGGGACGGCGTACGGCGATCCGACCTGGACCTCCACGGCGGGACACGATGGCCAGGGCTGCTACTACTTCGACGGCAACGACCACATCGATGCTGGCGCCTGCCTGCCGCTGCTGGCCTACACGAAGACTGCGTGGGTGAACTGGGAGACGGGGGAGTCCCACAACAACATCCTCTCTGGTGATGTGAACCACACCTTCTGGATCCACAGCACCGGCGGCGGGATGCGGCTCGCCTCGGGGCACAACGGGAGCTGGGACGCCGTCGTGGATCCGGAGATGTTCACACCGGACGTCTGGACCTTCGTCGCCGTTACCTATGACGCCGACGCCGACGGCGGTACGATGATCCTCTACAAGGACGGAGATGAGGTCGACAGGGCCGTCGGCGTTCCGGTGATTGACGGCGACGATAGCACAGTGCTCATCGGCAGCTTCAGCGCGAGCTGCTGCTGGTTCAAGGGGTCGATCGACGATGCGCGGGTCTACGACGGCGCCCTGTCAGGAGAGCAGCT
>JALGVU010000002.1 GCA_025774545.1 bacterium
GGTGGTCGGCGCTCGCGCAATGGAGCAGGATCTCGCCGATCATGATGTCGACGTCGCCGGGCTCGACGTCGATCGTGAGCTGGTTCCCGGCCATGTTCGCGTAGTCGTCGTCGACGTCGAGATCCGGGATCCCGAGGTTGAACGCGAGCGTGAACGTGTCGAACGTCTCGTCGATCTGCCAGACGCCGTCCGGCGGGTCGAACGGCATTGGCCCGTGAGCGTCCTCGAAGACCCTCACCTGACCCTTGTAGAGCCCCTGTGGCAGAGTCGCAGCGTCGACATACACCTGCGCCGAGTCGAGCTCCGCGAGCGCGAGACCCGTGAGGAGCGGGTCGTCGAAGCTGATCGCCATCGTCGGATCGACAGGTCCGACTGCCCACCACTCGTACTGCGCCCTGATCTCGGCGGTCATGTTGGTGTTGCCCTGCAGATCCATGGTGTCGGTGTCCCACGTGCGGCCGACGGCGGGCTGAGCCGGAAGTCCGTTGAGGTCGTTGACCCCATCGGGCGCGTGGCCGGGGTACGGCCAGATGCCGTCCGGGTTCGTGTTCGGGTTCGCGAGCAGGAAGACACCGGTGATCGGACCTGCGAACCCGGGGACTCCGGCGAGATGCATCTCCCCCTCGGCCGGCGGCTCCGGGAACTCGGGCGGATCGCACGCAAGGCCGACGCCGATGGGATTGCCGTCGTCGTCGCAGACGTCGAGATCCTGCCAGGGCGCAACCAGGACCCTCACCTCGACCCAGTCGTCCGGCAGCTCCTGCGGGGCTGCGCGGGCGGTCTCCACCTGCACGTAGCCCAGGTAGACGCCCGGCATCACGCCCTCCGGAACGTCGACGGCCACGGTGATCGTCCTGGATGTGCCGGCCACGAAGCCGTCGATGTCGTCGTCGCTGAAGCTCAGGGCCGAGTAGTGGAACCAGTGCTGATCGCTCTCGGCCGGCACCTCGTACGTCACGCCGGCCAGCGCCTCGAGCCAATGGAACGAGGTCGACCGCACGTAGACGTTGTCGAGCACGATCCCGGCCGAGGGACCGTCGGCCACGTCCGGGTTGTTCGCGACGTCCGTGTGCCACACCACGAAGTCGGCCGCGCCCGACGATCCGGGCAGGATCCCCACGCCGGGCGCCCCGACCGTGAGGACGTTCCCGACGACGTCGAACGCGTCGTTGTCGATGTCGATGTCCCAGTCGCCCCAGGAGTTCAGGAGCGGGTCAGTCCCACCCATCACCTCTGCGCCGTCGTCGACGCCGCCGCGGTCGGTGTCGGCGACGTTCGGATCGGTCTCGCCCGGCCCGCCCCAGTCGGAGACGGCGTCGTAGGGATCGTTCCCATCGCGGAAGCCGTCCCGGTCGGAATCCTCCCCCGGAAGCGGCCCGCCGTCGGGGAGACCATCGCCGTCGCTGTCCCAGTGCAGCGGGTCCGTCGTGTACGCGCCGTTCTCGACGACGTCGTAGCGTTGGCCCAGACATGGGTTGACCGGCGACGTATCGTTCCCCATGGCGCCCAGGAGCCCGATCTCGAGTCCGTCCGCCAGGTCGTCGACGTCGGTGTCGCAGAGGAGAGGATCCGTGACGAGAGAGAGGATCTCGTACCCATCGCTCAGCCCCTCGTCGTCCGTGTCGTCGTCCCGAGGATCGGTCTCGGTCACGCCGACATCGGCGTCGTCGCCGTCGGCGTCGAGATCCTCGTCCGGATCCGCGAGGCCGTCGGAGTCGGTGTCGCCGAGATAGGCGCACGAGTTCGAGGTCCCGTCGTGGTCCCAGTGTCCGGGGTCCGGCAGCGTGCCCCCGTAGACGGGATGTACCGGTATCGGCCCGGTCTTCCCCACCTCGAACCCATCGTGGAGCCCGTCGCGGTCGGTGTCCTGGAGCTTCGGGTTCGACGCCTCGAACCCGGGCTCCCCGATGTGGGGCTGGTGGATCGGGTGGTAGTACTCCTCCCCGTCGAGAATGCCGTCCTCGTCGAAATCGCGGTCGTTGTCGGCGAAGTGGTGCCACGTGTCGAGTCCCATCTCCTGGACGTCTGCGAGGCCGTCGTTGTCGGTATCGCTGTCGAGGATGTCGGGGGCGCCATCGCTGTCGCCGTCGTTCAACCCGGCGCAGTCCTCAGTGCCGACTCCATCCCAGACCCAGTCGTTGTCGCTGTCGACGTCGAGCGCATTCGTGATGCCGTCGCCGTCCGAATCGGCGTCGACCGCCTCAATCATCGAGAAGACCGACTCGGTCTCGTCGCAGCCATCGCCGTCGGTGTCGGCGTTCGTCGGATCGGTCCGCCAGACGGCGTACTCGTCGCCGTCGAGCAGACCGTCGCCGTCGTAGTCGGCGTCGACGGGACTCGTCTGCTGCTCGAACTCGACGTCATCGCGGAGTCCGTCGGCGTCGGTGTCGTCATTCGTCGGATCCGTCGGATGAAGCGTGTTGTCGACCCACCCGGCGGAGAAGACCGACGCCGGGTAGACCGTCGGGTCGTTGCCGGTCCCCTCGTAGCAGTCGGGAAGGGCGTCGTCGTCGGTGTCCCGGTCGGCCGGGTCCATCTCCCACGGGGAGACGGCGCCGTCCAGGTTGGCGTCCTCGACGCCGTCCTCCCACCCGTCGAAGTCGCTGTCGGCGACGCGGGGGTCGGTCTGCGTCAACGGATCCTGGTCGCCCGCCCCGAACGCCCCCGGGTGCGTGTCGGGCCCGATGGTCAGCGCGCTGTACCCGACCTCGAGACCGTCCGTGAGAAGATCGTCGTCGGTGTCCCAGTCGAGAGGATCGGTGCCGAGCGTCACCTCGTCGCCGTCGTAGATCCCGTCGTCCTCCGTGTCGCCGTCCAGGGGATCGGTCTCCGACAGGTCGACGTTCCCATCGCCGTCGGCGTCCTCGAACCCGTCGCGAAGGCCGTCGTCGTCCGAGTCAGGATCGAGCGGGTCGTACCACGCGACATCGTCATCGTCGGCGATGCCGTCGCCGTCGGTGTCGAGGACGTGGGGGGCCCGTACTCCTGCTCCGAGTGCGCCATGAGGGGATTCGTCGCCCACGTCTGCGGGACTCCGTCGTTGTCCCACCAACCCGGATGCAGCTCGTCGCTGTCCCAGAGGCCGTCACCGTCGAAGTCGACGACCTGGTGCATCGTGGGAATCACACCCCCCTCGAGCACACGCTCCTCGAGATCCGAGAGGCCATCGCCATCGGTGTCGACCCACGTGTAGGGACAGCTCCCGTAGTCCCTGGCGTCGAGCGGATCGTAGTGACACGCGACCTCCATGGCGTCGGAGTAGCCGTCGTGATCGGTGTCGGGATTGCCTGGATTGAGAGGCCCGACGCGCCCCGTGCGGCGGCCGCCGCCACCCAGTCCGCGTAGGCGATCTCGGTGCGGTCGTGGAAGTCGGCGTACTGGTAGCCTGGGGGTCCCTGCGATTCGCGCCAATCGGAGTCCGTATCGAGCACGTTCGGGAGACCGTCCTGCCCGAGTTCCAGGTCCGAATCGTCCTCGACGAAGGTCCACTGCTGCGTGACCCCGTCGGCGTCGACGTAGGTCCCCGTCACCGTCTCCCCGTCGAGGATCCCGTCGCCGTCCGTGTCGGGATCGAGCGGGTCGGTGCCCCAGACGTTGACCTCGATCCCATCGCCGACGGTGTCGCCGTCGGTATCGTAGTCGGTCGGATCCGTGCCGTGTCCTTGAGCCTCCTCTCCGTCCTCAAGGCCATCGTCATCGGTATCGTCGAGAGTGGGATCGGTCTGCCAGATGTGCACCTCCGCCCCATCCAGAAGTCCTCACCATCGGTCAGGCCATCGCCGTCGGCGTCACGGTCGATGGCGTTCAGCGCGGAGTCCCCGAAGGGGCGGGGCCGGGAATGGTCGGAGTTCATGTCCACGCGGTCGGTCCCGCCGCTGAGCCCTTCCGGCACTCCGTCGGCGTCGGTGTCGTTGGTGTCGAAGCGCGTCTCGAAGACGTAGATCTCGTCCCCGGCGCTCACGTCATCGCCGTCCCACGGATCGTCGGCGTTCGTCGGATCGGAGCCGAAGATCTGAGTCTCGGCTCCGTCCGGCAGGTCGTCGCCGTCGGTGTCGACGCGCGTCGGATCGGTCACGTCGTCGATGAGACCATCGCCGTCTGAATCGAGTCCCGGGCTCAAGACCGGATTCTCGACGCCGTCCTCGATGCCGTCGCCGTCGGTATCGTCGTTGTAGGGATCGGTCTTGAAGAGGACGGTCTCCTCGCCGTCCATCCAGCCGTCGCCATCGGAATCGACGCCACCGTCGAGGGGATCGGTGTGGGCGTGGTGTACCTCGTACCCATCGCTGAACCCATCGCCGTCCGTATCGTAGAGTTCGGGATCCGTCTCCCAGGCGCCGACCTCGCCGTTCTCGTTCGAGTCCTCGTCGCCGTCGATGAGCCCATCGTTGTCGCTGTCGAAGTCGACCGCGTTGCACATTCCGTCGCCGTCGGCGTCGCCCTCATCCTCGTTGCCCAGACCGTCGACCCGGCCGTCGCCATCGGTGTCAGGATCGAGAGGGTCGGTGCCGTGCATCACTTCTTCGCCGTCAGACCACCGATCTCCGTTGGGAGAATCGCTGGGATTGTCCGTGTTGGCGACCTGCGGATCGGTGCCCCACATCACTTCCAGACCGTCGACGATCCCGTCATCGTCGGTGTCCGCGTCGAGCCAGTCGGTCTCGTTCGAGCCGGGGCCCTCGTAGACGCCGTCGCGATACGTGTCACCGATCTGGATCTGCTCCTCGACCGAATCTGGGATCCAGTCACCATCGGAGTCGAGGTCGAGCGCATTGATCAGATCATCAGCGTCGTCGGCATCGTCATCGAGCGTCTCGATACCGTCAGACAGCCCGTCGCCGTCGCTGTCCCAGTTGTAGGGATCGGTCTCCCCCACGTCGACGACGCCGTTCCCGTTTGCGTCCTCCTCGGCATCGCCGAGACCGTCGCCGTCCCAATCGTGCCCCTCGTCGGCGAGGTCGCCGTGAAGGCCGTGTTTGATCTCACGGAAGTCCGGGAGTCCATCACCGTCGGAATCGTAGAAGTAGGCAGCGGAGGGAAGGGCCAGCAGAGCCAGAACCAGCATCGTCCCCGAGAGGGTCGAGAGCGAGCGAACGAGTCGTGCACCATCGGATGGACGCATGACCGGGCCTCCTTTGTGTGCGCGTGGGCCGACTGCACGACGACGCGACTCAGCCGGCGTCAACCACAGGCCCAACACGGCTCAGGCTCTGGGATTTGTGCGGTGAGATGATGTTCGCAAAGCAATTGTACAGTGTGATCTGACATAGGGCAATAGAAAAGCACAAGAGGGACCCAGTAGGACACGAAGCTCCCGGCCGGTCGTGTGCGACTGGCGAGTTCCGAGGCGAGACGCCCTGCGGCCGTAGGCGCCGCCGGGAGGGACCGGATCGGTCTGCCCCCGCTCCAGAACGGCGCGCCGCCCGGGTCGGACGGCGCGCTTCGTAGGTCGTGCCGGTCCAGGCTCTCACCAGGCGCCCGGCCTATTTCAACATGATCATCTTCGCCGTGTCGACGTCCTCGCCGACCGTGAGGCGGGCGAAGTAGACGCCGGAGGCGAGCCCGCGGCCGTCCGCGTCGAGCGCGGTCCAGGCCACCGAGTGCCTGCCCGGCTCCATGGCTCCGTCGATGAGCGAGGCGACCTTCCTGCCCGCGAGGTCGAAGACCTCGAGGCGCACGTCGCCCACGCTCCCCTCGGCCACCACGTAGCCGATCGTCGTCGTTGGATTGAAGGGGTTCGGCCGGTTCCCGACGATGCGGCTCGCGGCGAGCACGACTCCCAAGTCCTCGCCCTCGTCGACTCCGGTCGAGCCCTCGTCGGGCACGCCGTCGCCGTCGTGGTCGATCGTGAGGGTGTAGGCCGTGTCGATGACCGGAAGCGAGGCCGACGCATTCGATGGCACCGAGTCGCCACCCAGCTCGCCCTCGTCCCAGCAGATCGAGCAGACGAGCGAGAACTCGGCGCCCACGGGAACGAGCCCGGGACCGAGCCCATAGAGAACGTCCCACGGGATCGCGATCTCGCTCCCGCCGTCGACGTCGTAGGTGTGGAACGAATCGAACGCCGAGATGATCGACTCGGTGAGATCCGTGGTCGTCGTCGGGCCGTCGATCGAGAAGAAGCTGTCCGAGTCCCAGGCGCTCTGATGCTGGTAGCAGCCGTACTGGAAGTCGGCGCGGAAGCCTGGAGCCGTGAACGTCGCGTCGCGGTCCCAAGCGTCGATGGCCGTCAGGTCGGTCTCCCCGTCCGGCCCGCCCGGATCGGTGTCGATGTAGAGGAGCCAGCTGTTCGTCTGAATCTGGCCGTTGACACCGACGTAGAGGAGATCCTCGTCCCAGTCGACGTAGAGGCCGTAGAGCTCGTTCATGAGCGGCAGCTCCGGAGGGTGCCAGCCGCTGTCGTCGTCCGGATCGTCGACCACGAGGGTGAAGGGCCGCCACTCGTCGTCGAAGAGCCCATCGATCGTGATCCGGGTGTCGGCCCCGTAGATCACGCGGACGTCGTCGTCGTTCGTGACCGCGGCGTTCCCGTTGTCCGCGAGATCGACGAACGCGCTCGCGGCGAGCAGAAGCTCGAGCGTGCCGGGCGTCAGCGCCTCGATCGCCCCGGCCGTCGGCGCCGTCACCAGGACGTTGATGACGTGGCCGTCCGACGTGTTCTGGACGGAGGCGCCCGTCGTGAGTGTGACCTCGGGCGTGCCGTCGTCGTTCTCGTCGATCGAAATCCCCGTCAGCACCACGTTGTCGTACTGGACGATCTCGTTGAACGTGACGTCGAGACGATCGGCGCTCGGGTAGTAGTGTGCCACGACCGGCCGAGGCTTGAGCTCGTCGGTCAAGGTCGCCGCGAGCGCCTCGAGCTCGGCGATCTCGTCGTCGACCGGCGGGCTCGCGTGGCCCGCGTAGACGTAGAACTCGAACTGCCCGGTTCCGACGATCTCGTCGACCTCGACGAGCGTCGCCGTGTGCGTGAGGTTGTGCGTGGCGCCGCCGTCGCCGAGGACGAACGCGGCCGTCGCGCCGCTCGAGGCGTTCCTCTGCCCGGTGTACTCGCCCCCGTCGGGCTCCCAGACTCGGGTGAGCTCGGTGTCCCAGATGAGGTCGACCAGGTCGGGCGTCCAGCCGCTCTTGATGTAGACCGTCTCGCCGCCGGCGTCGTAGACGACGTCGAGATACGGGTCCCCGAGCGACAGGCTGACGCGCTTCTCGACCGCCCCGTCCTGGTGCGTGAGCCTGAGCTCGACCACGCTCCCCGAGCCCGAGATCACCTCCAGGGCGTAGGGATCGTGCTCTCGGTCGATGCCGCCCACGCTCACGTCCGAGAGGGCCGCGGTGTGGTTCGTCTCGTTCCAGTCGCCGTTCGTCTCGGCCCAGTAGACGTTGCAGTTCCCGACGACCGAGTAGCCGTACGGGGAGCGGCCTCCGTCGTCGCCCTTCGCGAATATCCAGTTCGCCTTTCCGCCGATTCCCTCGAAGACGGCCATCACGCGGTCGTTGTAGATGACGGCCTCGTCCGCGCCGTCCTCGTCGAAGTCGGTGAGATAGCACCCCGTCGGGTTCGTGCCGTAGCTCCCCCACCCTTCGGCCCAGCGCGCGGCCTCGGAGTACGGGTTCGCGTTCTTGATGTGGTTCGAGTACCGGTTCTCCCAGCCGGCGATCTCGCCCCCGTCCTGCCACCCGGTCTCGTGGAGCATCGACATCATCACGTACCACGCGGCCTGCGAGAGGCCGTTGTCGGGCCCCGCCGCGATCTTGTTGAACGTGTTCTGCCAGATCTGCTCGTAGCTCCACTTCGGATCGTGCGCGTCGAGGTTCTCGTCGCCCGTGTATCCCGCCCAATGGCAGTACCAGTCGTTGCAGCCGCCTCCGTAGCCCCACCACTCGCCCAGGAGCCCGTAAGTCCCGTTCTGGAGGGTGATCGGCGTCGCGGGGAAGCTGTCGATGACGTCGTCGACCTTCCAGACGCTGATCTGGTCGCTCATGAGGCTGCACTGCTGAAGCACGTAGATGTAGTTCTCGAGGGCGTTCGGGTGACTGACGTCGAAGCCTGCGACCTCGGCCGCGACCTCCCAGTCGTTCCCGTAGAGGATGATCTCGTCGGGCGTGCCGGCGAGGATCGTGGCGAGCGCCGCGCCGCCGTCGTAGTTCATCTGCCCGACGAAGTCGTTGTCGATCGGCAGCACCTTGAGCCCGTTGTCGAGGACGTAGACGTGGTGATCGTTGAAGACGTCGTTTGAGTACCCGCAGTGCACGTAGTCGTCGAGGATCACGGCGTCGACGTCGTTGTCGAAGAAGTCGTCCCTGATCGTCCCGTCGTTCACGCAGCACGAGGCGTTGATACCGTTGCCGTCGCTGTCTGGGCTCTCGCACCAGACCCGCTCCGGCACCCAGGCGACGCGCGGCCACTGTCCGTAGCGGTAGTTCGTGAGCTGTCGGTGGACGTAGATCGACCAGCTGTTCATGTCGTCGTAGACGAACGGCATGATGTGCTGGGCGTACGCCGATGTGAGCATCTGCGCCCACCCCTCGTTCACGCCGTCCACGAGCTGCTCGTTGAACGCCGGATCGTGCCACTCGGCGCCCGTGTTGAGCGTCCCGGCCATGTGGAAGTTGCCCGGGAGAGCGTAGTAGTCGTGCGCGTCCAGAAGCTCGTCGAAGCCGTCGTCGGGGTTCGCGGGGTCGCCCGCGTAGGCGGCGTTCTCGCCCTTCTCACCCCAGAAGACCGTCGTGTAGGTGAGCCCCTGGTTCCCGTGCTGGACGAAGGCCACGTTGTGGTCGCCGCGCCGCGGCTCGTTCGTGGCGGCGACCTCGTCGACGATCCTGCCTGCGACGACCGAGACGACGAGGTAGCGGACGGGCGTCGCCTCGCGGGCGGCCTCGTCCGGCGCGACCGCGTCGTACTCCGACCACGACGCGCCCGCGGAGCGCGTCACGGCCTCGCGGAAGCTGCCGGGGAGGTGGATGGAACACTCCATCGTGTGGAGCTCGGGCTCGATCGCGACGCGACGCACGAGGCGCGGTATCGGTTCCTCTCGCCCCGGCATGAATCCCACGGCCTCGAACTCTCCCCTCTCCGAATGGCCCATCCGCACGGCCGCGTCCCACAGAAGGGGCACGCGGAGGTCGCGCGTGTCGGGCAACTCCATCGTGCCGCCGTCCGCGTAGTCCATGAGGACGAAGACCTCCGCCCCCTCCTCCCGGAAGGAGTCGTGCAGGCCATCGAGCGACCGCATCATGACCATCCCGACGCGGAAGACCAGGCGGTCGACGTTCTGGTCGACGTAGAACGCCAGGAGATCGCCGGCGTGTCCGTCGGGATCCGCGTCGTCGTAGATCCCGTCGATCGCCTTGCAGTTGATCGCCTCGTAGTCCCCGAAGTAGCCATCGGCCTCGATGCCGCCCTCGACGGCCCGGACCTCGGTGCGGCCCTCGGCGGCCGGGGCGACGGCCGCGACGACGCCCAGGAGCATCGCCGCGACGGCGGCCGCGACGCGGACGTTCGCCCGATCTCTCCACTGTGCAGACATGATTCTCCCCCTCCACCCCCGGCTCAAGCCGGGAGCACCGTCACGTTGAGCCTCTCTGCGGTCAATATAGCACAGAACGAGCGTCTGGTCAATGAGCAACACTCACATTGGCCGATCGGTGCGGGGCGGTCGCCGGTGGCATCCGAGGGATCGGTGGCATCCGAGGGATCGGCGCTCACGTGCGCTGGCAGGTGAAGTTCCGGCGCGAGCTTCGATGGCCCCGCACGCGCTTCGATGCCCCGGCGCGAGCTTCGATGGCCCCTCGCGCAGCGACGCCCGCTCCTTCGAGCGGGCGCCTTCCATCTCGATCTCAACGCGCGACCCCCGTCACCCGTCGATCTTCCTCACCCACGCGTCCTTCCAGAAGAAGTAGCAGCTCCTGTCGCAGCTCTCGCGACCGTAGATGCCCTTCCCCTCACAGATGACGCCTTCGAGAAGGATGACGTTGCGCACCTTCCGCATCTGGTGCGCGTGCTCGTCGAGGATGTAGCGAACCAGCTTGAAGACACGGAACGTCTTCCCGCAGAACTCGAGCATGGGATCGAGGAACTTGAGGCCTTTGAGCTTCCCGTCCTCGTCGAGCGTCCTCTCGATCTCCTCACGGGAGAGGACGACCACGAGGTCACCCGCCTTGAGCTTCCCTCTCCGCCGTCCCGGCGTGGTGCTCCCGACCGCAGACGGCGCCGCCGCGTCGGCGGGCGCTTCGGACTCGTCCCCGTCCGTCGACGCCTCGAGGGCCAGGTCGCTGCCGGGGCTCGACGGATCGCCCCACTGGAGAGTCTCGGCCTGCGCGCGACCGCGGACCTTGGGGGACGGCGGCTCTTCGCCGCGCATGAGGCACAGGAGCACGCGAAACCTCCGCCTGAGGCCGCGGGCCTTCTGCATGGCGTAGCGACACGACTTCTCGAAGGAGTTCAGCGGCAGGAGCGCGTCGTCGAGCCAGCGGAGCTGGCAGAGCTTCAGGGTGTGCTCGGGAAGCACGTTCGCATCGTGCTCCGATGGGGACATGGTGTTCACGGCGGATCCTCCACGACGGTGGCTCGTCGTCGAACGGTCGATGCTGCCATCCTAACCCGAGACCGGGCATGCGTCAACGGGTGGCCGCGGGGAACGCTGCAACCGACGCCGCCTGCGCCTCGGGACGACTCACCGGTCCTCGAGAGAGGCCTCGAGAATCGCCCGAGCGACCTCGGGATCGGCCTTGCCGTTCGTCGCCTTCATGACGAGACCCATGAAATGACCCAAGAGCTTCCCCTCACCCGACCGATAGCGGGCGACCTCGCCGGGATGCTCCTCGAGCACCGCGCCGACGACCTCTCCGAGCGTCCCCTCGTCGGAGACCTGCGCGAGATCCAGCCTCTCGATGAGCGCGTCGATCGCATCCTCGGACTCGACGGCCGCCTCGAACAGCCGCTTCGCGGCCGGCTCGTTCAGCGTCCCGTCGAGACGCGACAGGATCACCCGCGCGAGCCTCGAGGGCGGCATCGCGGCCCCCGCGAGATCGCGGAGCGCGATGCCATCGGCGGCGTTCAGCCAGGCCGCGAGCTTCCCCACGACCCAGTTGGCCGCGGTCTTCGAGATCTCCCCGCGCGCGCCGGCCTCGCCGGGCAGCGGCAGGAGACGGAAGTCGACGCGCGCAGACGGCGGCCCGAGGACGTCGGCAGACGGCGCGAGGACTCTGCCTGCCGAGGCGAGATCGAGTTCCGGGCGGAGGAGCCGCACCAGCTCGCGCACCGTCGCCTCGTAGTAGAGCGCCGTGTCGAGCTCCGCCGTCAGCACGTCCGCGTCGCAGCGCGCGAGTCCGTACTCGTCGACGAAGCGATCGCGCATGGCGTCCGGAAGCTCCGGCATCGCCCCTCGCAGCCGCTCGAGGCGCTCCCGATCGATCACGACGTCGACCAGATCCGGTTCCGGGAAGTAGCGGTAGTCCGACGCGATCTCCTTCGACCGCATCGGGATCGCCCGATCACCGTCCTCGTCCCACAGGAGGGTCTCGTGGACGACCTCTCCACCGGACGCGAGGACGCGCGCCTGCCGCTCGATCTCGAACGCGAGCGCGCGGCGCACGGCCCGGAACGAGTTCATGTTCTTGATCTCGGTCGCCGTCCCGAGCGCCTCCTCGCCTGCAGGACGGAGCGACACGTTCGTGTCGAACCTGAGACTCCCCTCGTGCATGCGCCCCGTCGCGACGCCCAGGAAGACGAGGATCCTCCTGAGCTTCGTGAGAAGGGCGTCGGCCGTGTCAATGCTCCGCACGTCGGGCCGCGTCACGATCTCGACGAGCGGCACGCCGCATCGGTTCATGTCGACGAGGCTCGCCCCCTCCCCGGCGGTCGCGGCGTGGATCGTCTTGCCGGCGTCCTCCTCGATGTGGATCTGGCGGATGCCGACGCGCGTCGTGGCGCCGTCGATCTCGAGGTCGACGTGCCCGCCCGTCGCGAGCGGCTCGGCGAACTGGGTGATCTGATACCCCTTCGGGAGATCCGGGTAGAAGTAGTTCTTCCTGGCAAATCCCATCCGGCCGGCGACGTCGGCGTCGAGGGCGAGGGCCACGAGGATTCCGAGGTCGACCGCACGTTCGTTCAGGACGGGCAGCACGCCCGGCATCCCGAGACAGACGGGACAGACGCGTGTGTTCGGAGGACCGCCGGGCTCGTTCGCAGACGAGCAGAAGATCTTCGACCTCGTCGTGAGCTGGGCGTGCACCTCGAAGCCGATGACGGGCTCGAATTCCAAAGGGTCTCCTCGCTTCCCGCTCGGGCGCCGCGCGCCCCAGAGCTCCCCGACCGGACGCGCGGATCCTAGAACTCCGGGATGAGACGCGGAAGCCCGACGGCCCTCTCGAAGGCCCGGGCGATTCGGAACATGTCGCGCTCGCGGAACGCGTCGACCGTGATCTGAAGGCCGATCGGCAAGCCCTGGGCGCTCAAGCCGCACGGGAGCGACATCGCGGCCACGCCCGCCAGGTTCGCCTGGGTCGTGTAGACGTCGGAGAGGTACATGGCGAGCGGATCGTCGATGCGCTCGCCGAGCCGAAAGGCGGTCGTCGGCGACGTCGGAGTGACGATCGCGTCGACCTCGCCGAACGCGCGTGCGTAGTCGCGCGCGATGAGCGTTCGCACGCGCTGCGCGCGGACGTAGTACTCGTCGCGGTACCCGGCCGAGAGCGCGAACGTCCCGAGCATGATCCTCCGCCGGACCTCCGACCCGAACCCGCCGCTCCTCGTCGCCGAGTAGGAGTCGACGAGATCCCCCTCTACCGGAGCTCGGCGGCCGTACTTCATCCCGTCGTACCGCGCGAGGTTCGACGACGCCTCCGCGTCGGCCACGAGGTAGTAGGTCGCGATGCCGTGCCCCGTGTGCGGGAGCGACACCGATCTGACGAGGGCGCCCTCGCGCTTCAGGAGGTCGACGGCCGAGAGCACCGCCTCGCCGACCTCCGCGTCGAGCCCCGCACCGAAGCACTCCGCAGGCAAACCGATCGTGACGCCTCGGGCCCCCTCGTCGAGCGCCGACGCGAAATCGGGAACCGCCAGGGCGGCGGTCGTCGAGTCGCGAGGATCGGGTCCGGCGACGGCCGAGAGCAGGGCCGCCGCTCCCTCGACGTCCGCGGCGATCGGCCCGATCTGATCGAGCGACGAGGCGAAGGCGATGAGACCGTACCGGGAGACGCGCCCGTAGGTCGGCTTCACGCCGACGACCCCACAGAAGCCCGCCGGCTGCCGGACCGATCCGCCGGTGTCGGATCCGAGCGAGAGAACCGCCTCCCCCGCCGCGACGGCCGCGGCCGATCCACCGCTCGACCCGCCGGGGACGCGCGAGAGGTCGTGCGGGTTCCTCGTCGGGCCGAACGCGGAATTCTCGCTCGAGGATCCCATCGCGAACTCGTCCAGGTTCGTCTTCCCCACGATCACCGCGTGGGCGCCCCTCAGCCGCTCGACGGCCGTCGCGTCGTACGGCGGCACGAAGCCCTCGAGGATCCTCGATCCCGCCGTCGTGACGAGCCCCCTCGTGACGATGTTGTCCTTGATCGCGACGGGAACGCCCGCGAGCGGCCCCGCGGCCCCACCTGTGTCCCGCGCGCGGTCGGCGCTCGCGGCGTCGGCCAGGACCTCGTCTCGCCCTCGCACGCGCAGATACGCGCGGACGCTCGGCTCGACCGACTCGATGCGATCGAGCACGGCGGCGGCCAGCTCGCGGGCGGAGAACTCTCGCGCGGAGAGCCCTTTTCTCACCTCGGTGTATGTCAGTTCGTGGAGTCTCAAAGCGTAAGGTCGAGCGCGGCCGGGCCTTCACCGCGCCACAGCGGGCCTAGCTCTCGGGAAGGAAACCGGGCACGCGGAAGAACCCGCCGTCCTGGTCGGGCGCGTTCGCGAGCGCGTCCTCCTGCGAGAGCGCTTCACCGATCTCGTCCTCCCGGAGGACGTTCGTCCGCCGGAGGATCCGGTACGCCGGCTCGACTCCCTCGACACGGATCTCACGGAGCCGCTCGAAGTGCGCGAGGATGGCGTTCATCTCGCTCGTGAACCCCTCGAGCTCCTCGTCCGAGAAGGCGAGCCTCGCCAGCGTCGCGACGTGCCTCACGTCGTCGATGGTGACGGGCATCGGGCTCCTCCGATTCTAGAGGGTGGGTCGGACCGGCTCGCCCCGGAGGACTCAGTCCGGGACGATCGTGAGCTTCGCGTACCTTACCATGATCCGCTTCTCGGTGTCATCGCCGAAGCGAACGCGGACGATCGTGTCGGCGCCAAGACCTGAGACGTCGAGCACCACGCCCTCCCCCCAGCTCGGATGGACCACGCGGGTCCCCGGTCCCAGCTCGGAGCGCTCCTGCGAGTAGTTCTCGTAGTCCGGGAAGACGCTCCGTCTCCGGTCCGCGGGCCGGGAGACGGCGGCGGGACGGCGGGACGGTCCTCTCCCGAAGCTGATCGACGTGACCTCGAGGTGCTCGGGCGCGATCTCGTCCGCGAAGCGCGAGAGCACGCGCGTGTCCATCACGCCACCCCGCCTCCGGGTGTCGGCCGAGATGAGCGTGAGCTGATCCATCGCGCGGGTCATCCCGACGTAGAACAGGCGCCGTTCCTCCTCCAGCTCCTCGTCGTTCTGGAAGGCCGACTCGTGCGGCAGGAGGCCGTCCTCGAGACCCGGGATCAACACGGCCCGGAACTCGAGGCCCTTGGCGTTGTGAAGCGTCATGAGGGAGACGGCGTTCGCGCGATCCTGCCAGAGATCGATGTTCGCCACGAGCGAGACCTGCTCCAGGAAGGCCGCGAGGCTCTCCTCCCCGCTCGCTTCGGCGAACTCGCCGGCCGCCGAGAGGAGCTCCTCGACGTTCGCGAGACGCTGAGCGGCCTCCTCGGTCGCCTGCCGCTCGAGCCAGGCGACGTACCCCGAGTCCGCGAGCACCTCCTGAATGATCGAGTCGCACCGGGCCGTCTCGACCTTCGATCGAAGCCCCGCGAACATCACGGCGAGCGACTCGGCGGCCGTGGCCGCGGCGGCGGGCAGGCCGTCGACGTCCGACGCTCGGGCGAGCGTTTCGACGAGCGAGCACCCCTGGGCCCCGGCCGCGTCGGTGAGACGCGTGAGGCTCTTCTGGCCTATCTTCCGCGGGGGAACGTTCACGATCCTCGCCAGGCTCACCGCGTCCGCGGGGTTCGTGATCACACGGAGGTACGCGAGGATGTCCTTCACCTCGGCCCGCTCGTAGAAGCGAACCCCCCCGATGATGTCGTAGGGAACGCCCGCCCGCCTCAGACTGTCCTCGATCACGCGCGACTGGGCGTGCGTTCGGTAGAGCACGGCGAAGTCGTGGTAGTCGATCTCCGCATCGGCCGTCCGCGAGAGCACGACGTCGCGGATGACGTCGGCCTCCTGGTACTCGTTGCCGGTGCGCACGAGCTCGACCGCCGCGCCGTCGGGGCGCTCGGTCCAGAGCTTCTTCTCCTTGCGCTTGCGGTTCCTCACGACGACGTCGTGCGCCGCGGCGAGGATGTTCTTCGTCGAGCGATAGTTCTGGTCGAGCGTGAGAACCTTCGCGTCGGGGTGATCGCCCTCGAAGTCGAGGATGTTGCTGATGTCCGCGCCACGCCAGCCGTAGATCGACTGGTCGTCGTCACCGACGACGCAGATGTTCCGGTGGTGGCCGGAGAGCAGGTTGACGAGCGCGTACTGGGCGTGGCTCGTGTCCTGATACTCATCGACGAGCACGTGCTCGAATCGCGTCGAGTACGCCTCGAGCACGGGAGGGTTCGAGCGGAGGAGCTCGACGGCGCGCATGATGAGATCGTCGAAGTCGAGCGCGTTGTTCGTCACGAGCCCCCTCTCGTACGCCGCGTAGACCTTCGCGACGCACTCCTCGTAGTAGCCTCCCGCCTCCTGCGCGCAGAGGTCCGCGTTCTTGAGCTTGTCCTTGGCGCGGGAGATCGCGCCCTTGATCGACTTCGGCGTGAAGACAGACGCGGAGACCCCGGCCTTCTCCATCGACTCCTTGATGAGAGCGATCTGATCGGTCTCGTCGTAGATCGAGAACCCGGGGGTCCACCACCCCCATCGCGCCTCGGCGCGGAGGATGCGGGCGCACATGGAGTGGAACGTGCCGATCCACGCGAGCCCCGAATCGCCGCCGATGAGCGTAGCGATCCGCCTCTTCATCTCGTCGGCGGCCTTGTTGGTGAAGGTGACCGCGAAGATCCTGCGTGGGCTCACCCCGCGCTCGGAGATGAGCCTCGCGATGCGGTAGGTGAGGACGCGGGTCTTCCCGCTTCCGGCGCCGGCCAGCACCAAGAGCGGCCCGTCGCCGTGACGGACCGCCTCGAGCTGCGCGGGGTTCAAGTCCCTCATGAGATCGGTCTTCAGGCCGTGACCTCCAGACGCGCGCTCCGTCGAAGCGTGAACGGCGGGAGCGCGAGGGGTGGTTCTAGAACTCGGCACCGAGGGCGAAGTGAACCTCGACGTCGCCCGACGTTCTGAGGTCGGTGGGCCAAGCCCAGTCGAGGCGGAGCACCATGAAGGAGAGGTTCGACCTGATCCCGAACCCGTAGCCGGCCTTGATGTCGTTCAGGCGCGCGTGGTCGGCGCGCACGACGCCGCGGAAGTCCTCGTCCCAGACGGCGCCCACGTCGAGGAACGCGACGCCCCTGAGCCCCCACAGGGTCAGGGGGATCGGCGAGGCGATGTCGAGGTAGTCGATGAAGGGATAGCGGAACTCGAGGTTCACGAGCCCGAGGTTGTGCCCGCGGAACTGGAAGTCGTCGTGGCCCCGCAGTCCGTTCACGCCTCCCATGTAGAAGTTCTGAGCGTCGTCCGACGAACTCCGCGCCGCGACGACCTTGATGGCGAAGGTGTGGCGCGACCCGAGCCGCAGGTACCGGCGGACGTCCGCGATCGCCGTCAGGTAGTCGAAGTCGCCGTCCGGGGACCACGCCTTCGAGAGCACGATCGACGAGCGCCCTCCGCCGACCGGTCCCACGGATCCCCAGAGCGTCGTGTCGGAGACGAACCGAACGCTCGGAATGAGGAGCGATCTCTTCAGGCTCTCGTCCGTGAACTCGACGGTCCCGGCGTCGGTCTCCTCCGCGAACTGGCGGTCGACGGACAGGACCGAGAAGTCGAACTCGACGCGGCGGAACATGCTGAACGGATACGCCACGCCGCCGGACAGACCGTAGCTTCTCTCGCTGAAGTAGCGCTTCTCGCCGAGGTCCTCGCCGAGACGGGTCCGATCCGAGTAGTAGTACTCCTTGAAGTTGTAGACGCCGAAGGAGTAGTTGGCGCGGCTTGCGAGGTGCTCGTAGAGCACGTAGAAGTTGCTCGCCTCGACGCTCGAGACAAGATCGGACGCCAGGTAGAAGCGGTGGTTCCCGAGCACATCGCTGATGGCCACCGACAGGGCCGCCGTGAATCCGTACGACGACGTGTAGCCGAGCCCGCCGCTCACCCAGTCGGGGGTGAACTTCGGGCGGTACGGTTCGATCGTTCCCGGCTCCCGCCCATCGGTGAACTCATCGTCGTGCCCCGGCACTCCGGACGCGCCGCGGTACGCGTCGCGCGCCTTCCGAACCGTGTCCCCGTCGGGTGCGTCCTCCTCGTCGGACGCGCTCCCGTGGTCGAGCTCAAGCTCGACCGCGTCTTCCTCCGCGGAGCCGGGGACGCCCGCGGCAACCAGATCGTCACCCGGCGTCTCGTCGGGCGCGATCGCAGAGCCCGCGCCGGTCGCGCTCGCCGAATCCGCGCCGGCAGCGATCGACAGGGCCGCACCCGCGGCCGCCGCCGAATCCGCAACGGCAGCGATCGACAGGGCCGCACCCGCGGCCGCCGCCGAGTCCGCGCCGGCAGCGATCGACAGGTCCGCACCCGCGGCCGCGGCCGAATCCGCGCCGGCAGCGATCGACAGGGCCGCACCCGCGGCCGCCGCCGAATCCGCACCGGCGGCGATCGACAGGTCCGCACCCGCGGCCGCCGCCGAATCCGCAACGGCAGCGGCGAGATCGACCCCACTGGGCTCCACCTCGCTCCGGCGCGCGATCGTCGGCCGCCAGCCGGACGACGCGAGCCGCTCCTCGAAACGCTCGAGCGGATGCTTGACGACCGCGATGTCGTGCCCCCCCTCGCCGAAGTGTGAGAAGGCCAACCAGTCCCCGGTGCGAGCCCAGCTCGGCGCCTTCGCGCCACCGATGAGCTTCGTCGCCTGCGCGGTCACGGAGTCGGCGAGGTCGGCGATGTAGAGGTCCATCGTGCCGTTCTCGTCGGACGCGTACGCGATCCTGTCGCCGTCGGGCGACCATGTCGGGGACTCCTCCGTGCCGGGCCTGGCCACGAGCGTCTCGACCTCGCGCGTCGCGACGTCGACGACGTAGAGATCGTAGTCGCGATGGAAGCCCCTCTCCTCTGGGGAATCGCGGTCCGAGGCGAAGGCGACGCGGGCGCCGTCGGGGGACCACTCGGGATCGCGCTCGTCGAAGAAGTCGTCCGTGAGCTGAATCGGGTCCGAGCCGTTCGGGTCGGTGACGTACAGATCGGTGGCACCGCGTAGAGTGCCGACGAAGACGATCCGCTCCCCGTCGGGGGACCAGGAAGGGGTGAAGATGCCATCGAGGGGGAACCGGAAGCTCCTGGCGAGCCGCCCGCTCTCGACGTCGATGAAGTGCAGGGCGTCGCTCTCGCCGGCCTTCGCGACGAAGCAGATCTCCTTCCCGTCGGGCGACCACGTGAAGCCCGTCCTCAGGATGTGCATCGTCTCGAAGTCGTCCGACTGCTGACCGCTCACGAGCCGATCGATGATCGCCCCGTCGAGCGTCGAGGCCAGGTAGACGTCGGCGAGCCCCGTCCGATCCGACACGAAAACCACGCTCTTGCCGTCGGGCGAGATCTCAGGCCCGATGTTGAAGTACGAGCCGTCCTTGCGGTGGTTCGTGATGAGCTTCGCGATCTCGGCTCCGCGGTCACGATCGGTCACCTCGGGCCAGTACTTCTCCTTCAGCCACCTGTCCCACTCGTCGTGAAGCTCGGGCGTCAGGAGGCCGAGCGACTCCTTGAGCGCTCGGTCGAGGTTGTGCGTCTTGGCGATCGCCCGGACGATCTCGCGGATCTTCTCCTCGCCGTATCGCTCCGCGACGAAGTTCAGAACGGACTGGCCTTCCTTGTAGACGAGATAGCCGCCGTAGAGATGCTGCAGAGGCACGACGATGTCGGAGACGGTCAGATCGCGCAGGATCATCTCCGCCTCCGGGTCCCACCCCTGGGAGACGTACTCCGCGAGTCCCTCGACGAACCAGAGCGGCACGGGATTCGTGTAGGCCTGTCGCACGACCGACTCGACGAGGCCGCCGTAGACGATGTCGAACATGAAGACGTGGGTCAGCTCGTGGTAGAGCACGTGCCTGAAGTCGTCGTACGATCCGGTGAAGGGCACCACGACGCGGTTCTTGAAGAGCTCTGTGAACCCACCGACCGTCTCGCTGAGATGGGCGAGCGACACGTTGGTCTGCTGGAAGTCGTTGTGCGAGGCGTAGATGATGACGGGAATGATCGTGGTGAGCTCGTGACCCAGAAGGGCCTCGAAATCGGCGTTCGCCTGCTCCATGATCCTGGAAGCCGCGTCGGCGAGGTCCTCGGAGCCCTCGTAGAAATAGACGTCGAAGTGCTCCGTGTGCACGATGCTCCAGTCGAAACTTCTGTACTGCACCTTGTTTCGACCGAACCTCGCGGCCTCCGCCGCGCCCGCCAACACGAGGAGCGCGAGCGTGGCTGCCACCATGACGAATGGTGCTCGCTTCTTCCGGGACACCGTCTTGCTCCAAGCCTCCATACTAGAGATCTTAGGCCCACACTCCTGGTGTGTCAACTCCGGCGGTTGACTTCGGGGGACGCGGCCCGCATGATGACTCCGCGAGGGAGCAAGATGCCCGCCAACGAACGTCCCCGCGCTCCTCGCGGCCGCGGGATCGGAGGAACCGATGACTCGATTGGTGAGACGCCTTCCCGTCCCACCTCTTCAGGGAGCGATCCGCTCAGTCGCGGCCGCGGCAGTTGCGGCGCTCCTGCTCAGTGGTTGCGGCGCCGAGTCTGAGCCTGGCGACGGGGAGGCCGCACCGCCTGAGCGCGGCGTCACCGAGAGCGGGTTCGTCGAGCACGTGGCCGCCCTGAGTCTCGCTCTCGAGGAGGGACTCACGGGGGAGGACGCCAGGGACCGCGTTGCCGAGCTGGGCGCTCCGACCTACACGCGAGGGGAGATCGAGAACTTCACGGCGTACCTGCGCAGGGATCCGGTGAGGTGGGCGGAAGCCGCTCGACGGATAGACGAGCGGGTCGACGTGCTCCGATCGAAGTTCCCGGCCACCCCCGACACGTCCGGCCCGCGTCCGACGAAGGTGCGTCCGACCGGGAAGACACAGCAACCCACCACCGCTAGCTCACCCTGATGACGTCCTTGATGATCAGGAGGACCATCAGGCACGCGAAGAAGACCAGCCCGATCTGCTGCCACACCGCGAGCTGTCTCTCCGTGAGCCGGCGCCTCCTCACCTTCTCGAGCACGAGGAGCAGGAGGTGTCCGCCGTCCAGGATCGGCAACGGCAGCATGTTGAGAAGGAAGAGATTGAGCGAGAGATAGGCCATGAAGCCGAAGAAGTAGCTCGCGCCCCACCGCGAGCTCTCGCCCGCAAGCTGCACGATCCTGATCGGACCGCCCAGCATCTCGGGAGCCACCTCGCCCGAGATGAGATTCCCGAAGAACTCGCCGATGAGCGCGATGTTGCCGATGGAGATCTCGAAGCCCGTCGCGATCGCCCCGGCGAGCCCGAGCTTCTTCACCGTCCAGGTTCGCATGATGCCGATGAGGCCGACGGTGCGAACACCGGTCAGGCCTACCGGCTCCTCCCCCTCCTCCGGCACGACCGTCGTCTGCATCCGCTCTCCGTCGCGTTCCCACACGATCGCGAGCGTCTCGCCGGCGCTGCCGCGGATCATGTCCCCCAGCTCGTACCACGTGTTGACCTCGGTCCCGGCCACCGAGACGACGCGATCGCCGGTCCGGAGGCCGGCCCGGTGAGCGGGCCCATCGCTCATCACGTCGCCGAGCACCGGCGGGACGTACGCCGTGATCCCGAGGTCCAGGGCGCCCGTCGCCGTGTCGCGAACGGCCTCGACGACGACGGTCCTCGTGGGCGCGCCCTCGCGCTCGATGAGGAACTCGATCGGTCCCTCCTCGCGCGCGGCCACCTCATTGAGAACGCCCTCCCAGTCGGAGACCGGAGCGCCCTCGACCTCGATCACGCGATCGCCCATCGCGAGGCCGGCCGCGGCGGCCAGCGTTCCCTCGTCCACCCCGCCGATGATCGGCTCGCCCAGCGTGGGAAGTCCGGCGAGCCACAGCACGCCCGCCGACACGAGCACGGCCCACACGAAGTTCGTGATCGGACCGGCGACGACGATGAGCGCCCTCACGCCGATCGGCTTCCCCAGGAAGGTACGTGAGGCCGGGATCGACTCGTCGACCTCCTCGGACGGGTCCATCCCGGCCATCTTCACGTAGCCGCCGAACGGGATGAGGGAGAGAGCGTACTCGGTCTCGCCGCGTCTGAAGGAGACGAGCTTCGGGCCCAGTCCGATCGAGAAGCGCTCGACCGCCACCCCCGCCAGGCGGGCCGCGAGGAAGTGACCGATCTCGTGGACCATGATGAGGATGCCGAGAAGCAGGACGCCTGCGACGAGATGAAACACGAACGTGGCCTCCCCGCCCGACGACCGCGGAGCTCCGCGGTCCGGGCGCTAGTTCCTTCCTGCGTGAAGCCGCCCGACCGAGGCCAAGGCGGCGTCGCGTGCCGCGGCCTCCGCCGTGAGGACGGCGTCGAGATCCGAAGCCGCGCCGCCCGGGACGGCGCGGAGCGTCTCCTCGATCACTCCTGCTATGCCCCCGAACGGGATCTCGCCCTTGACGAACGCGGCGACGGCGACCTCGTCCGCGGTGGCGGCGATCGCGGGGGACGTGCCTCCGCGCTTCGCGGCGTCGAGCACGAGGTCGAAACATGGATACCGCCGGTGGACGAGCGGCTCGAAATGTAGCGCCCCGAGCCGCTCGGGCGCGCACTCCCCGAAGGAGACGCCGGCCGGCTCGGGATGGAACATCGCGTACTGGATCGGCACCCGCATGTCGGGTACGCCGAGATGCGCAAGAAAGGTGCCGTCGGTCAGACGAACCAGCGAGTGCACGATCGACTCGCGGTGGATGACGACCTCGATCGAATCGAACGGGACGTCGAAGAGCCAGCGCGCCTCGACGACCTCCATGGCCTTGTTCACGAGCGTCGCGGAGTCGACCGTCACCTTCTCCCCCATGCTCCACGTCGGATGGCGGAGCACGTCCGCGACCCTCGCAGCGCCGATCTCTGACTCGGGGACGTCCCGGAGCGGGCCGCCCGACGCGGTCAGCACGACCGCCGCGACCTCCGCCGGCGGCACGCCCCTCAAACACCGAAAGAGCGAGCTGTGCTCGCTGTCGATCGGAATCAGCGCGGCGCCCGTCCGTGCGACCTCGCGCATCACGAGCGAGCCTGCCATGACGAGCGACTCCTTGTTGGCGAGCGCGAGACGCTTGCCCGCTCGGATCGCTGCGAACGTCGGCGCGAGTCCCGCGGCCCCGACGAGCGCGTTGACGACGAGGTCGGCCTCGGGGTCGGACGCGATCTCGAGAAGGGCCTCGGGCCCGACCGCCACGTCGATGCCGAGCGGAATGTCTCCTCGCCGGGAACCGTCCACGAGCGCCACGCGCTTCACGCCGAAGCGCGCCGCCTGAGACGCGAGAAGCTCGACGTTCCCGCGGGCAGACAAGCTCACGACCTCGAACGAGTCCGGATGCGCCTCAACCACCGCGAGCGCGCCCCGCCCGATCGAGCCGGTCGATCCCAGTATCGCGACGCGCTTCCTCGACGTCGACACGATTCCCTCCCTCGGGCGATCACACCACGAGGAACCTCAGGTAGTAGTAGACGAGCGGCGCGACGAAGAAAACGCTGTCGAACCGGTCGAGCATTCCCCCGTGGCCCGGCAGCGCCTTGGAGGTGTCCTTGATCTTCACGTCGCGCTTCATCAGCGACTCGACGAGATCGCCCAGGATGGCCATCGCGGGCGCCACGATGCCGAGGACGAGCGCATCGAGGAACGACAGGAACGACGAGGCGAACGTGTACTTGGCGATGAACGCCATGACGAGCGACACGACGAACCCGCCGATCGCGCCCTCGACCGATTTCTGCGGACTCACGCGCGGCATGAGCTTGTTCTTCCCCATCGCGTTCCCGAAGAAGTAGGCGCCGGTGTCGGCGCCCCACGCGAGGGCGAACGCGAGGAGCACGAACATGCCCCCCACGTCGCCGGTGGGAAGGTGCTGGCCGAGCCGCCGGAGAAGGATGATGTGGCTTCCGAGCCACGCGACGTAGAAGACACCGAAGATGGTGGTCGAGATGTGGAAGACCGCGAACCCACCGTCCCGCCGGAAGAGCTCCAAGACCATGACCACGATGAGGACGAACGTGATGAAGAGGCCCGAGAACATCCCACCTTTGAAGTAGACGTACCCCGAGACACCGAGCCCCGCCGCGACGCCGACGAGCTTGTACGGCCGGATCCCCTTGGCCTCCATCATGCGGTAGAACTCGTAGAGGCCGATACCGATGACGCAGTTCATGGCCACGAGGAACGGAATGCCGCCGACCAACGAGCAGATGATGACCGCAGGGACTCCCACCGCCGCGGTCATGAGGCGCCTCGTCAGCTGTCGGCGTTTGATCGCCATGCTTACCGCCTGCCGCTCGACGCCTGAGCCACACCGCCGAACCTGCGTTCGCGAGTCTGGTAGACCTCGATGGCCTCGTAGAGATGCCGGCGCCGGAAGTCGGGCCACAGAACATCGGTGATGTAGATCTCGGTGTACGCGAGCTGCCAGAGCAGGAAATTGCTGATCCGGAGCTCCCCGCTCGTCCTGATGAGGAGATCCGGATCCGGGAGATCGGGCACGTAGAGGAACCGACGGAAGAGATCCTCGTCGATGTCGGCCGGGCGGACCTCGCCCCGCCGCGCCGCCTCCACGATCCCGCGGACGGCGTCGATGATCTCGGTCCTGCCCCCGTACGACAGCGCGATGTTGAGCCTCAGCCCATCGTTCTTCGAGAGCCGCTCGATCGAGCGCTCGACGCGTGAGCGCGCGTACTTGGGCAGAAGCTCGAGCCTGCCGAGGGCGTTCAGCCTGACGTTGCTCCTGTCCATCTCCTCGACCTGCTCCTTCAGAGTCTGGTCGAGGAGACGCATCAGCGCCGCGACCTCGGTGCGGGGTCGGTTCCAGTTTTCCATCGAGAACGTGTAGAGCGTGAGCTCACGGAGCTGGAGCTCAGCGCTCGCCGCGACGATGTCGCGAACCACGGTGCGCCCGGCCGCGTGCCCCGCGATCCTCGGAAGTCCCCGCCTCCGCGCCCAGCGACCGTTGCCGTCCATGATGATGGCCACGTGCCGCGGCAGCCTCTCCGGCCTCCTCAGGATCCTCTCGGCCAGATCCGCGCTCTTCCTGCGCCCCATCACCACCCCTTCTCGACTCCCGCCGGATAGAGGAGGACGGCGGGCCCGAGCCAGCCGTCCTCATCCACGTTGCGTAGGGCCCGAGAGCCGCTCAACCCTGCTCGATCGCGTCGAACGGGCACTCGTCGGCACACAGCCCGCAGTCCGTGCAGGCGTCGGCGTCTATCGTGTACTTCTCCTCACCCTCTGAGATCGCCTCCACGGGGCACACGCTGACGCAGGCACCGCAAGCGGTGCAGGCGTCGTTGATCACGTAAGCCACAGTTCACCTCCTCGTGAATTACGAAGGTCCCCTCGTTCCGTCCGGCCCGGTTGGCTAGACCTCCATCAACTCCGTCTCTTTCGCGGCGAGAATGTGGTCGACCTCGTGGACCCCCTTGTCGGTCATCTCCTGCACCGTCTTGTCGTGGGCCCTGTGGAAATCGTCCTCGGAGATCTCGCCGTCCTTCTGCTTCTGCTTGAGGATCTCGTTGACGTCGCGCCTGACGTTCCTGATCGCGACGCGCCCTTCCTCAGCCAGCTTGTGAACGTAGCGCACCATCTCCTTCCGACGCTCTTCGGTGAGCGCGGGGATCGGCACCCTGATGAGGTGACCGTCGCTCGAGGGATTCAGGCCCAGGTCGGCCGCGCGGATCGCCTTCTCGATGTCGCCGACGATCTTCTTGTCCCACGGCTGGACGACAAGAAGCCTCGCCTCCGGCACGCTGATGTTCGCCACCTGCCGGAGCGGGACCTTGTTCCCGTAGTACTCCAGCTTGACGCCGTCGAGGAGCGAGACGGTCGCTTTCCCCGTCCGGATCTTGGCGAACTCCCTCTTCATCGCCTCGACCGCCTTGTCCATGCGCTCCTGAGCTTCGGCGAAGAGCTCCTGCATTACTTCCCTCCCTTGACGCGGGTTCCGATGACGTCCCCCTGTACGGCCCTCGCGATGTTGCCCGGCTCCGCGAGGGCGAAGACGACGATGGGCAGTTCCCGTTCCCTGGCCAGCGTCACGGCTGTGAGATCCATGACGCCGAGCTCCCTCTCGACGATGTCCCGGTACGTCAGCTCGTCGAAACGGGTCGCATTCGGGTTCTCGACGGGGTCGCTGTCGTAGACGCCGTCGACCTTCGTCGCCTTGAGCAGCGCGTCGGCGCCGAGTTCGGCGGCTCGAAGCGCCGCGGCCGTGTCGGTGCTGAAGAAGGGATTCCCGGTGCCTGCCACGAAGATGACGATCTTGCGGGCGGCGAGATGGGCGTCGGCGAGACGATGGTCGTACTGCTCGGCTGCCCTTCCGCACGGGATGGCGCTCATCACGGTCGTCTTCTGCCCCAGCTCCTCGAGAGCGCTCTCGAGCGCGAGGCCGTTCACGATCGTCGCGACCATTCCCATGTAGTCGGCGCTCACGCGGGCCGCGCCGCCGGGCGCGGTCGAGGACCCACGTATGATGTTCCCGGCGCCCACGACGATGCCGATCTCGGCGCCGGTGTCTGCGGCGGCCTTGATCTCGGACGCCAGACGACGAACCGACGAGCGAGAGACGGGCTTGCCGCCCTCGCCCGAGAGGGCCTCGCCACTCACTTTCAGGATCACCCGTCTACTGGCAGCAGGCATCTGAGGCTGGCTTCTCCTCGGCAGCGTGAGCCTCGCCGAGCTTCATCCTCACGAAACGCTTGACGCGGATGTTCTCGCCCAGAGTCGCGATCGTCTGCTTGAGCAGATCCTCGATCGTCATGTCCGTGTCCTTCACGAAGGGCTGCTCCATCAGACAGACCTCAGCGTAGTACTTCTCGGTCCGCCCGTCCACGATTCTGTCGACGACCTTCTCCGGCTTCCCCGATGCGATCGCCTGCTCACGGTAGATCTCCCGCTCCTTCGCGAGCGCGCTCTCCGAGAGCTCCTCGCGCGAAACGACGCGGGGACTCTGCGCGGCGATGTGCATGGCGACGTCCTTCGCGAACGCTTGGAACTGGTCGGTCCTGGCCACGAAGTCCGTCTCGCAGTTGACCTCGACGAGCACGGCCAGCTTCGAGCCCGCGTGGACGTAGGACCAGATGATGCCCTCTCCGGTCGCCCTGCCCGTCCGCTTCGCGGCCTTCACGATACCCGACTTCCGCAGGTGCTCGATGGCCTTCTCCACGTCCCCCTCGGTCTCGGCGAGGGCCGACTTGCAGTCCATCACGCCCGCGCCTGTCTTCTCCCGTAGCTCCTTGACCTGAGCGGCGGTGATATCCATCTGTTGCTCCAGCCTTCCTCGTGGGATGTCTTGAGTGTGGGTCTCTTCTAGGGCGGCGCGAGCGCCCCCGCGCCGCATGCTCCCGTGGTCCTACGCCTGGATCTTCTCCTCGCGCGCGGGCGGCTCTGTAGCCTCCGGGACGGCGTCCCGTCCCTCGAGCGCCGTCGCCTTGGCGTCGAGAACCGCATCGGCCGCGAACGCGGAGAAGAGCCTGATCGACCGGAGCGCGTCGTCGTTCCCTGGAATCGGATACTCGATTCGTTCCGGATCGGAGTTCGTGTCGCAGATTCCGACGATTGGGATGTCGAGCTTGTTCGCCTCGCTGAGGGCGATCTTCTCTTTCCGGGTGTCGACGATGAAGACGAGCCCGGGATGAGAATCCATGATGCGGATGCCGTCGAGCACCTTCGCGAGCTTCGCCCTCTGCCTCTCGTGGACGAGCGCCTCCTTCTTCGACAGCAGGTCGTAGGTCCCGTCCTCAGCCATGCGCTCGATGTCCTCGAGCCGTCTCACGCTCTGGCGGATCGTTCGCAGATTCGTGAGCGTGCCACCGAGCCAGCGCTCCGTGACGTAGGGCATGCCACAGCGGACGGCCTCTTCCTTGAGGATCTGCTGGCCCTGCCGCTTCGTGCAGACGAAGAGAATCCTGTCGCCCCGCCGGACGGCTTCGGTGATCGCGTCTTTGGCCTTGTGCATGCAGACGAGCGTCTTGGCAAGATCGATGATGTGGATCCCGTTGCGCCTCATGAAGATGTACGGCTTCATCTTGGGATTCCACCGGTGGGTCTGGTGTCCGAAGTGGACGCCAGCCTCCAGGAGAGCCGCTGTGTCCGGATTGCCCATGTGTGCTCCTGCCTCCCTCGCTTCGGTTGTTTCCTCCGCGGCGTTCAACCCGACGCCGGCCGCCGCGACGCCCTCGCGCCCCCGGCGGACCCCCGACCTCGGTCCGGCCGCGTGTGTGATTCCTCCACGCGCCTGCGCCCGAATCGGCGCGCGCGTGGGGATCGAACTCCTACCGCTTCGAGAACTGGAAGCGCTTGCGGGCGCCCTTCTGTCCGTACTTCTTCCGCTCCTTCATCCGCGGATCACGGGTCAGAAGGCCGGCCTGCTTGAGCGGCTTCCTGTAGCTCTCGTCCACCTTGACGAGCGCGCGCGCTATGCCCAGCCGCACGGCACCGGCCTGGCCGATGACGCCACCGCCCCTCACGCTCGCCTGCACGTCGTACCTGTCGCCCGTCGAGGTGATCTCGAGCGGCTTCAGGATCATCTCGATCGTCGTCGCGCGCGGGAAGAACACGTTGATCGGCTTTCCGTTGACGACCCGCTGACCGGTCCCCGGCACGAGCCGCACTCGAGCGACCGCCTCCTTGCGCCTGCCGACTGACTGAAACGTACTGGTCATTGACGAACTCCTTCGACGTTCTCGCCTGACTGCTCACCGGACGCGTCGTCCCGGCGTCCGCTAGAGCCCGATCGACTCAGGCTTCTGCGCCTGGTGAGGATGCTCGGGCCCCCCGTACACGCGGAGCTTCTTGAGCATCTTCCGTCCGAGCTTGTTCTTGGGCAGCATGCCCTTGATGGCGCGCTTGACGACCTCCTGCGGCCTCGTCTTCATGAGCTTGCTCGCGGAGAGGTACCTCGCGCCCCCGGGATAGCCGCTGTGGCTGAAGTAGGTCTTGGTCTGAATCTTCTTGCCCGTGACCTTGACCTTCGCGGCGTTCAGCACGATGACGAAGTCGCCCGTGTCCAGGTGAGGAGAGTAGTAGACCTTCCCCTTCCCTCGCAGGAGCGACGCCACCCTCGTGGCCAGCCTCCCGAGGATCTGCCCGTCGGCGTCGATCACGTAGTGACGCCGCTCGATCTCGGATGGCTTCGTGACGTGTGTCGGCATGAAACAACCTCCAACTTCTCGATTTCTCATCGGGCCGCGCCTGAGAAGCACGGCCGACCGGGGGGACGTCTCTTGAGCGCAGACGTCGCCGGGGCACAGCCCCCCCCACGAGGCCGCGTTCCTTGCGGTCAAGACCTCTCAGTTTAGTGGCAACCGGGATACCTGTCAAGCCTTACTCGCTCGAGGCCGTGCAAAAAGCGAGTTCTCGTAGGGCGCCCGGAAGACCCCCACGTCGGTCACGATGGCCTCAACCAGCCGCGCGGGTGTCACGTCGAAGGCCGGATTCCACGCGCGCACCCCGGCGGGGGCCGTCCGGACCCCCTGGACGGCCGTCACCTCCTCGGCCGCCCGCTCCTCGATCGGTATCTCGCCGCCGCCCGGAAGCGACGGATCGAGGGTCGAGTAGGGCGCCGCGACGTAGAACGGAATCCCGTGCTCGCGCGCGGCGAGGGCCACCGGATAGGTGCCGATCTTGTTTGCGACGTCGCCGTTCCGCGCGATCCGGTCGGCGCCGACGAGCACCTTGTCGACCCAGCCCCTGGCCATGGCCGACGCCGCCGCGCTGTCCACGAGAAGGGTGACGTCGATCCCACGTTGCATGAGCTCCCACGTCGTGAGCCGCGCGCCCTGGAGGAGCGGTCGCGTCTCGTCGACGAACACCCGGACGTTCTTCCCCTGCTCGACCGCCGCGTAGATGACGGCGAGCGCCGTTCCGTACTCCGCGGTCGCGAGTCCTCCCGCGTTGCAGTGCGTCAGGACCCCGTCGCCGTCATCGATCAACGCGGCGCCGTTCGCGCCGATCCGCCGGGAGAGCTCCCGGTCCTCCTCGAGGATCGCGAGCGACTCCTGCACGAGCCCGTCGCGCACGGCGTCGGGCGCGCCCAGAGACGGATCGTCGAGAACCCCAAGCATGCGATCGACGGCCCACCGGAGATTGACGGCCGTCGGTCTCGTCGACGCGAGTTCGTCCGCCGCGCGCCGCACGTCTCCGCGCAGCGCGTCGATCGAGCCCCCGCTAGCGAGCGCCGCGAGCGCGATGCCCAGTGCCGCGGCGACACCGATCGCCGGAGCGCCCCGGACCTCCAGACGGCGAATGCTCTCAGCGATCTCGCGGTAGTCGGCGATCTCCTTCAACACGAGCTCGTGGGGCAGCCTCGTCTGATCGATCAGCCGGACCCGGTCGCCCAGCCACTCGATGGTCCTCGGATGTCGTTCGGATGTCATCGTCGTCCCCTTCGAATCCGGCCCGGTCCCGTCCCGAACACGGGGCTCGCGTTCCGCGCCTGTCCTGAGCCGGCCGCCTTCCGCGCCTACGCCGAGCCGCCCGGCGTCCCGCGCAGCTCCTCGAGGGCCCGGCAGAGCCGGGCGACCGGAAGACCCACGACGTTGTAGAAGCAGCCGTCGACGCGCTCCACCACGGCGGCGCCGCACTCCTGGATTCCGTAGGACCCGGCCTTGTCGAGGGGCTCTCCGCCCCCGACGTACTCGCGGATCTCCTCGTCCCCGAGACGACGCACGAGAACGCGCGTGGTCTCGACGGCGGAGACCCGAGCACGGTCCGAGCACCGGACCACCGTGAGCCCGGTCAGCACCTCGTGCCATCGCCCGGACAGCCTTCCGAGCATCTCGATCGCTTCCTCGGGACCGGCCGGTTTTCCAAGAAGGGTCCCGTCGATCAGCACGGCCGTGTCGGCGCCGAGCACCGTCCCTCGGTCGTGCCGCCCGGCCACCACGAGCGCCTTCTCGCGCGAGAGCCTCGCGACGTGCTCCCCGGGATCCTCCCCGTCGCGCGCGAGCTCGACGATGCCCGGACGGTCGACGACGAAGTCGAGATCGAGCCCGGACAGGATCCGGTGCCGCCTGGGCGAGCTCGAGGCGAGTATGAACGGACGCTCGTCGACGAGCCCGCTCACGAGTCGACAGACCACCGCACGCTCCTTATCCGCGCAGCCCGACCTCGGACGCGCTCAGCCCGACCTCGGACGCGCTCGGCCCGACCTCGGACGCGTCCTCTCCTCGGAATCGAGGACGATGGTCACGGGGCCCTCGTTTTCGATCGAGACGACCATCATGGCGCCGAACTCACCGGTCGCGACGCGGACCCCGTCCGCCCGAAGGAGCTCCGCGAAGCGCTCGTAGAGCTCCTCCCCCAGCTCGGGCGGCGCCGCGCGGGTGAAGCTCGGGCGCCGACCCTTCCGGCAGTTCGCGAGGAGGGTGAACTGCGAAACGAGGAGGACCTCGCCTCCGATCTCGACGAGGGAGACGTTCATCTTCCCCGCGTCATCCTCGAAGATGCGAAGCTCCTCGATCTTGCCGGCGAGCCAGCGGACGTCCGCGTCGGAGTCTCCCTGGGCGACGCCGAGGAGCACGACGAGGCCGCGTCCGATCTCGCCGACCTTCCTGCCGTCGATCGTCACGCGGCCGCTCGACACGCGCTGCAGCACGGCCTTCATCGCACTCCGTTCTCCCCGTCGTGCTCCCGCACGGACCGGCGGCGCTCGACGCTTCGCACGCCCTTGAGACTCGCGATCACCTTGATGAGCTTCTTGAGCCGGTGGAGGTTGCCGACGGCGACACGGAATCGCGCTATGACGAGGCCGTCCTCGGTGGTCATCGACGCACCGGTGACGTCGACGCCCTCGTCGACGATCGTCTTCGACACGTCGGCCAGGAAGCTCTGCCTCATGTTGCCCTTCACGATGAAACTCGCCGGGAAGGTCTGACGCTCGCCGACGTCCCAGTCGACCGTCATCTTGTGCTGGCGATCGATGTCTGGGCCGAACGTGTTCGGGCAGTCGACCCTGTGCACCGATATGCCCCGTCCGCGCGTGATGATCCCGACGATCTGATCGCCCGGCAGGGGCTGGCAGCACTTCGCGAAGCTGACCATGAGGTCTCCCACGCCCTCGATCCTCACGCCCGCGTCGGGACGCCGCACCTTTCTCGTGATGCGCTCGACGATCCGCGAACCGCGCGAACCGGCCGGCCGGAGCTTCCGCGCGAGCTCGCCGACGGCGACGTCGCCGCGCCCGACGGCGGCGATCAGCTCCTGCGCGCCGTCGAGCCCAAAGCTCTGCGCCACGTCATCGAGCGAGACGTCGGCCGCCTTCGCGCCGAGCCTCTTCACCTCGCGGTCGATGACCCGGCGTCCGAGGACGACGCTCTCGGCGTCGGCCTGCTGTCTGAGGTGGTGCCGGATCTTGCCCCTGGCGCGCGAGCTGACGACCGTGCCGAGCCAGTCGCGGCTCGGGTGCGCCGATTCCGAGGTCATGATCTCGACCGTGTCGCCGCTCCTGAGCTCGTGTTTGAGCGACACGAGTCGTCCGTCGACCTTCGCGCCGGCACAGTGCGTCCCGACGTCCGAGTGGATGGCGTACGCGAAGTCGATCGGCGTCGCTCCCTTCGGAAGGTGCTTCAGGTCGCCGTTCGGCGTGAAGACGAAGATCTCGTCCCGATAGAGATCGACCTTGAGGGACTCGAGGAACTCGTCGGCCTCCGTCACGTCGACGTTGCCCTCGAGGAGCTGCCGCACCCAGGCGAGCCTCCTGCGAAGTTCCTCGTCGCCCGGCCTCCCCTCCTTGTACGACCAGTGCGCGGCGATCCCGATCTCCGCCAGCTCGTGCATCTCCCGCGTGCGGATCTGGATCTCGACCATCCTCCCGCGCGGCCCCACGACGGTCGTGTGAAGCGCGCGGTAGCCGTTCATCTTCGGCGCCGCGATGTAGTCCTTGAATCGATCGTGCACCGGCGTGAAGAGCGTGTGGACGAGGCCGAGCACGCGGTAGCATTCTCCGACGTCCTCGGTGATGATGCGAGTCGCGATGAGGTCGTAGATCTCCTCGAAGTCCTTCTCCCGCGTCACCATCTTCCTGTGAATGCTCGAGAGGTGCTTCGCCCTTCCCGAGATGCCCGCCGTCAGCCCGTCGCGCCCGAGCCTCTCCCGGATCGGGGCCGTGATCTCCTCGATGTAGGCCTCACGCTCGTCGCGCGTCCCGGCGATGCTCTCGCTCAAGTCCCGGTACGCCTCGGGCTCGAGCCACCCGAAGGCGAGATCCTCGAGCTCGCGCTGGATCCGCGCCATGCCGAACCGCCCGGCAAGCGGCGCGTAGATGTCCCGAGTCTCGCGCGAGATTCTGTCGATCTGCTCGTCCCTGAGATAGGAGATGGTGCGCATATTGTGGAGGCGGTCGGCGAGCTTGATGAGGATGACGCGGACGTCCTTCACCACGGAGAGGAGCATCTTGCGGAAGTTCTCCGCCTGCTCGCGCTCCCGGCTCTCGAACTTGAGGCCCGTGATCTTGGTGACCCCGTTGACCAGCTCGGCGACCTCGTCGCCGAACTCCGCGGCCACGTCGGCGACGTCGATGTCGCCCTCCTCGATGGCGTCGTGCAGAAGCCCGGCGACCACCGTCGCCGTGTCCAGCTCGAGGCACGCGAGGATCTTCGCCACCTCCTCGACGTGCACAATGAACGGATCGCCGGACTTCCTGAGCTGCCCCTCGTGGACGCGCGCGGAGAAGCCGTGCGCTCGCTCGACGACGTCGACCGCGAGCTTCGGATCGATCTTGAGGAGACCCTGAGCGAATTCGGTGGCCGTCATGGGCATTGGTGAGGCGGGACGCCCTGCGCCGGGCGTGTGCGGGCCGGGCGATCCGTCAGTACTCCTCCGGCTGTACGTCCTTGAGCCTGAGTTGCAGGTCGGTCACGCCGCGCCACGTGTTCTCCTCGAGCACGTAGGCCGCGGCGATCATGCCGCCGCTCCCCCTGAGCTCATCGAGTGAGTCGGCCATACCGAAGCCGATGGCGTCGATGGTGCGATCGCCCTGCGCGACCGTCATCTTGAGGTGTCCGTTGCCGACGATCTTCGCCGCGATCAGTTTGAGATCGTGCGTCCCGAAGACCGGCTCCGGGTTGCCGGCGCCGAACGGGCGCATGGGCTTCATGTCGTTGACGAGATCGAAACTGCACTGGTCGAGCGAGATGAGCGCGTCGACGGCGACCACGGGGATCAGGTCCTCGGGCGTGAGGACCCTCGAGACCGCCTCCTCGACGCAGTCCCTGAACTCCGGGAGCCTCTCCTCCGGCAGCGACACGCCGGCGGCGTGCATGTGTCCGCCGAAGCTGTCGAGGCAGTGCCGGCACTCCGCCAGCGCGGAGTGGAGATCGAAGCCCGGGATGCTCCTCCCCGAGCCCTTGGACATGCCGTCGGTGACCGAGAGCAGCACCGTCGGGCGATGGTACTGCTTCGCGATGCGCGAGGCGACGATGCCGATCACTCCGGGGTGCCAGCCGGACGACCAGAGCACGATCGAGCGACGCCGGCCGAGATCGAACGACGTCTCGATCTCGTTCGTGGCGTCCTTGAGGACGTCGAACTCCAGATCGCGTCTCTTCTTGTTCTCCCTGTCGAGCTTCATCGCGATCCGCGTCGCCGTCTCGGCGTCCTGCGTCGTGAGGAGTTCGACGCCGATCGACGCGTCCCCGAGCCGCCCCGCGGCGTTCAGCCGCGGCCCAAGGGCGAAGCCGATGTGCGTCGCGCGGGCCTCGACGGGCTCGACCTTCGCTATCTCCATGAGGGCACGGAGCCCGTGGTTCGTCGTGTTCCGGAGCCTCTCGAGCCCGAGCGAGGCGAGGATGCGGTTCTCGGACGTGAGCGGCACGATGTCCGCGACCGTGCCGACCGCCACGAGGTCGAGGTTCTCCTCGACCGTGTACGCGACGTCTCGGTATTCGCGGGCGAGCGCCTGCATCACCTTGAACGCGACGCCGACGCCCGCGAGGTCCTTGTAGGGGTACTTGGAGTCGTTCCGTTTGGGATCGACGACGCCGACCGCATCGGGCAGCGTGTCCTGCGCTTCGTGGTGGTCGGTGACGATGACGTCGATGCCAAGCCGGCGCGCCGCCTCGATCTCCTTGTGACCCGTCACGCCGCTGTCGACCGTGACGATGAGGCTCGCGCCTTGGTCCTTGGCAGCGTGCACGCCCTTCTCGGAGAGTCCGTACCCCTCGTGGAGGCGGTTCGGGATGTAGAACCCGACCCTGAGTCCCGCGGCCTCGAGACAGCGCTTGACGAGGACGATCGAGGTGATCCCGTCGACGTCGTAGTCGCCGCAGACGAACACCGCCTCGTCGTTCCGGACCGCGTGGCGAAGGCGATCGAGCACCTCTCCGATGTCGGGAAGAAGCAGCGGGTCGTGAAGCCCGGACCGGTCGGGATTGAGGAAGGAACGGGCCTCACCGGTGGTTCCGACACCGTGACTCACGAGGACCTGGGCGAACGCGGCCCGCACACCGAGGTCCGTCGCGAGCAGCGACGCTCGGTCCTTCGCGGCCTCATCCGGAACCTGCCACCTGCGCCTCACGCCCCCCCCATTCTCTCACCTCGCCGCCCCGCGGAGCGCGGCGGCGCATCGAGCGGCGCCGGTCGAGCCGGCGCCTGTTGACGTCGCGTCCTCCGGGATCTGGAGCAGACCGTAAGCCGAGTTCTGTCGGAAGGCAGGCCTTCCGCAGCGGTCATTCATCTGGGACGCGGATTGCTCCGCGCCTCGAGCGACCTACCCGAGAGTCATAGCGAGGCGGGCCACCTCTCCTCTCCTACTTGGTCTCGCTCCGGGTGGGGTTTACCAAGCTGCCCCCGTCGCCGAGAGCACTGGTGAGCTCTTACCTCACCTTTTCACCCTTGCCGGGAGCCCGTCGCCGGGCCCCTTAGGCGGTTTCCCTCTCTGTGGCACTTTCCTTAGGATCACTCCCACTGGGCGTTACCCAGCACCCTGCCCTACGGAGCTCGGACTTTCCTCAGGGCGGCAGAGCCGCCCCGCGACCGCCTGGTCTCCTCCAGATCCCGCAAGACGCGCGCCCGCGCCTCGCGGCGCCCTACACCATCGAGCCCTACGCGTCACCGCCGACGGACCCCGCGGGACGTGCCCGGGCCCCCATCTTCGCCAGCGCGTCGGCTCGTTTGTTCTCCTCCCTCGGTATCGTCTCGAACCTCACGTGGTCGAGCTGTGCCAGAAGCTGCTCCACACGAAGATAGGCGTCGATCAGCTTCGGGTCCCTCACTCTGTAGCGTCCCGTCAGCTGGTTCGCGACGAGTTCGCTGTCAGTCCGGACCACGATGCGGCGCGCCCCGAGCGCGATCGCCCGCGCGATGCCGATTCGCACGGCCTCGTACTCCGCCACGTTGTTGGTCCGGACTCCGAGGTGCTCGTGCACCTCGTCGATGACCTCACCGTCCGACGTCGCGATCACGGCTCCGGCTCCGGCGGCGCCGGGGTTTCCGAGCGACGCGCCGTCCGTGTGGATCACGAACTCGGTCGACGCTCTCGCGCCGACGCTCGCCTCCTGCGACGGTGCGGCGGGCGTCGCGAAATCGTAGACCGAGCCGACCGCGCCCGCGAAGCGCGCGACGCTCTCGAGGAAGCTCCTCGCGCGCGCCTCGGGAAGCCCCGCCGCCCGAGCGGCGTCGGTCCAGGGAGCGCCGTCGATCAGGGCGCGAACGAATCGCTCTTCCTTCCTACCCATCGTCGCGCTCCAGTCGCCAGTACAGGATCCTCCCGCACCCGTCGCACTGGATGAGCCTGTCGGATCGCTTCACCTCGATGATGGCCTGCGGCGGCAGCGTCACGTAACACCCCCGGCACGCTCCGCCCTCCACGGAGACGACGGCGCAATCGCCCTTGCTCGCCAGGATTCGTTCGTAGCGCGCGAGGGTCACCTTGTCGACGTGCATCGCGACGCGCACTCTCTCGTCACGCTTGACGGCGAGCGCGTCGATCAGACGAGTGAACTCGGCCTTGAGCTCGCCGACCTTCCGCTCGACCTCGGCCGTCTCGCTCGCAGCCGCCTCCTTGGCGGCAGCGAGTGCGCTCGTCTGACGCTCCAGGTCCTCCATCAACTCGAGGATCGCGTCCTCGGTGCTCGCGATCTCGTTGTCCGCGAACGTGATCTCGTGCGACAGGGCGGCGTACTCCTCGTTGGTCTTGATCATGAGCTGCTTCGCCTTGAGGTCGTTGAGCCGGACCGTCTGGTCCTCGAGATCCCTCTCCAGATGCTGTCGCCTCTTCCTCCCCTCCTCGAGCCCCTGCTCCCGCTCAGCCACGTCGGCCCGCGCCCTCTCCTTCTCCTCCTCGAGCTCGCTCATCTCATCGGGCAGCCGCTCCTCGTCGCTCTCGAGCTCGGAGAGCGTGAGGTCGATCTCCTGGAGTCTCAGGAGCAGTTCGAGTTGCTCAAGCACGTGCAATCCCCTTCACGAGGCGTCGTCCGCGCCCCGAGCCGCAAACAAGAGGTGTACCCGAAAGGGTACACCTCGGTCGACTCGCACGCTCTGAATGCCGCGCCGGGTAGACGCCCAGCCTGGGCCCCCGGGGGCAGGAGTTCTTCAACCACACCATGATCCGTTCGCCCAACCTCCGGCATTCACCGTCGCTCTCCCGTGCGGGGCCGGCCTCGCCCGCGCGCCATGGTGGGCGATACTGGATTCGAACCAGTGACCTCCGGTATGTGAGACCGGCGCTCTAACCAACTGAGCCAATCGCCCCTTCTGCTTTCAAGGATGGTGGGCCCACTCGGATTCGAACCAAGGACCTACGGATTATGAGTCCGCTGCTCTACCGCTGAGCTATGGGCCCGCGAATCCGCCGTAGTCTAGCACGACCCTACTGGGGTGTCAACGGAGCGGCCGCGCGTGCGTGTGCTACGGCAGGTCGATGTAGCCGCGCAGTCGACTCCGCCGTTTGTAGTGTCTGAGCTTCCCGATCGCCTTCTTCTCGATCTGACGGACGCGTTCGCGCGTCACTCCGAAGATCGTCCCGACCTCCTCGAGCGTCATCGGCGCCTGGTCCTTCTCGAGCCCGAACCTCAGACGGATGATCCGCTCCTCCCGCGGATCGAGCTCGGACAGAACCTCGTTGATCTCCCCCTGCAGAAGCTTGAACGACGCGTAATCCGAGGGAGACACGACCTTCGTGTCCTCCACGAAGTCGCCGAGGCTCGAGTCCTCGTCCTCGCCGATCGGGCGGTCGAGCGAGATCGGCTGCTGCGCCGCCTTCAGGATGCCCTTCACCTTGTCCTCGGACAGATCGAGCTTCGAGGCGATCTCGTCGACGGACGGGTCCCTTCCCTCCTCCTGCACCAGCTGCCGCGTCGTGCGCACGACCTTGTTGATCGCCTCGATCATGTGCACCGGCACGCGGATCGTCCTCGCCTGATCGGCGATCGCGCGCGTGATGGCCTGCCGGATCCACCACGTCGCGTACGTGGAGAACTTGTACCCCCTCGTGTAGTCGAACTTCTCGACGGCCCGCATGAGGCCCGTGTTGCCCTCCTGGATCAGATCCAGGAAGTCGAGACCCCTATGCGTGTAGCGCTTGGCGATCGAGATCACGAGTCTCACGTTGGCCTCGACCATCTCGGTCTTGGCCTGCATCGCGTTCTTCTCGCCCGTGCGGATCCTCTCGACCACGTCTCTGAGGTCGCCGGTGCAGATGCCGCACTCGCTCTCGATGCGACGGATCACCCTCTTCTTGTTGCGGACCTCGTTCGCGAGGACCGCGATCTCCTTCTTGACGACGGCCGGCGTCTTCGCCGTCCGCTTCTTCGTCGCCGTCTTGGTGGCGGTCTTCGTGGCGCCCTTCGTCGTCTTCGTCTTCCGCTTCGCGGGCCCCTTCTCGAGCCGCCTGTTGAGCGTCGCGATCTGACGCTTCAGCCCGTCGACGTCGCTCTCGTGCAGCTCGAGCTTCCCGATGAGCTCGTCGATCCGGACGCACATTCGCGTCACCTGTCTCGGGTGGAGCAAGAGCCTCGTGGTCTCGATCGTGAGGCTCTTCCGGCGTCGCTCGATGGCCTTCTTGGTCTGGGTGGCGTACTGCGGCTTCGTCTTCTTTAGCTTGTGCTCAAGCTCTCTCCTCTCCTCGTCGAGCCTGACGATCTTCTCGATCCGCCTGATGACGCGGCGGCGCTCCTCCTTGCCGGTCGCGTTCTTCCGCTTGCGGTCGACGCGCACCGCTCGATCGAGCCTGATCTTCTCCGTCTCGAGCCGCTCCGAGAGCGTCGTGAGCCTCTTCATCGTGGTCAGCGATTCGAAGATGGCCGCGTACGCCATGCACTCGGCCACCTCGATGCGCTTGCAGATCTCCACCTCCCCCTCGCGATTGAGGAGCTTGACCTGGCCCATCTCGCGGAGGTACATCCTCACCGGATCATCGAAGCGGAGCCGCGGCTGCGACTTGATCCTCTTCTTCTTCTCGCGCTTGCGCCGGGCCTCCTTCGTCTTCTTGTCGACGACCTCAACGCCGATCTGCGAGAGCTCGCAGTAGATGTCATCGACCATCTCAATGTCGATGTCATCGCCGAAGAACGCGTCGAGTTCCTCGTAGGTGAGGGACCCACCCTTGCCCACGCGTCGCTTGATCGCACCGACTATCTTCTCTGCTGAGCGCTTCGCCATGCCTTCGTCCACGCCTCCTCAGGGAATTCGGGAAGACTCTAGAGCTCGACCGACAGCTCCCTGAGCCGTCGGGCAAGCTCGTGGCGCCGAGCCACCTGAGCCAGGAGCTCGTCCTCGTCGTCCGTCATCTCAGCGGTTCGAATCCGGCGCTCGACCGCCTTGATCTCCGTCTCGATCTTCGCTCTTCTGATGGTCCTAATATAGTCGCCCGACAGCCGTTCGCCATCCCGTCCCTCCCCCGAGGCGAGCGTCAGCTCGGTCAGAAGAGCGCCCTGACCGGCGTCCCCGAGCTCCCCCACGAGCGCCGACACGTCGACCGGGCCGCCGTCCGAGAGTTCGGGCAGAATCCGCTCCGCGATGGCTCGAAGCTCGGGGTCTGCGAAGTCGTCCGTCGTGACCAGGGAGGTCACCCTCGCGGCGCCCTCTCCCCCGGCCAGAAGCAGCGCCAGGAGGCCCCTCTCGGCCGCCCGCGTCGCCCCCGAGATCGCCCGCTCGCCCGCCTCGCCGCCGGCCTCCCCACGTGGCTCCTCCGCCGCGTCGGCCGCCCGCCTCCGTCCGGCGAGCTCCGCCGTCCGCGCCTCGAGCGCCCGCGTGATCGCGCCGCGCCCGATCGAAAGCGTCGTCGCGATCTTCTCGAGCATGAGGTCCGCGGTGATCGGATCCTCGACGTGCGCGACGGCGTCTATGAGCGCGCGGGCCGCCTCCTCGCGCTCGTCCGGCGTCCCGACGGGGTTCGTCACGGCGTAGAAATCGATGAAGTCGCGCGAGCTCACAAGCTCGGCCCGGAGGGCCTCGGCGCCGTGCGCTCTCACGAACGCGTCGGGATCGGAGCTGTCGGGCAGAAGCGCGACGCGCACCTTGAGGCCGAGCCGCACGAGCGTCTCCGCCGCTCGCGTGGCGGCCCCGATCCCAGCATCGTCACCGTCGAAGGCGACGAACACCTTGTCTGCGTACCGCCTGAGCGCCCTCGCCTGCTCCCGCGTGAGCGCCGTGCCCGAAGACGCGACCGCGTTCACGAAGCCCGCCTGGTTCAGGCCGATCACGTCCATGTACCCCTCGACGAGGATGGCCTCGCGGGACGACCGGAGCGCGTGCCTCGCCTGCGAGAGGCCGTAGAGGTAGGTGCTCTTCTTGTAGACCCGCGTCTCCGGCGAGTTCAGGTACTTGGGCTCCTGGTCCCCGAGCGAGCGTCCGGCGAGGCCGACGCACCGGCCCCCGGACACGAGCAGCGGGAAGATGAGGCGGTCGCGGAACCGATCGTAGGCTCCCCCGTCGTCCCTGCGGATGACGAGTCCCGCCTCCTCGAGCGCTGTCTGAGACAGGCCCTCCTTGCGCGCGGCCTGGAGGAGACCGTCCCACCCAGGCGGCGCGTACCCGATCTGGAACGCCTCGAGCGACTCGTCTGTGAGTCCACGGTCGCGCGCGTACGCGCGGGCCTCCGAGCCCGCGCTGCTCGCGAGACGGCGCCGGAAGTGGGCGACCGCGAAGGCGTTCGTCGCGAAGGCCGGGTCTTCCGTCTCGTCCCTGAAGCGGGCGGTCTCGGGAATGCGGATGCCGGCGCGCGAGGCGAGCTCCCGTATCGCATCGAGAAACCCAATCTTCTCGTACTCCATGAGAAACGTGATGACGTTTCCGCCCGCACCACAACCGAAGCAGTGGTAGATCTGTCGCTCCGGACTGACGTTGAACGAGGGTGTCTTCTCGCGATGAAACGGGCAGTTGGCCTTGTAGTTACTGCCCGCCTTCTTGATCTGGATGCGCTCGCCGATCACGTCGACGATGTCGTTCGCGGATCTGATGTCGTCTATGAGTTCCTGCGGGATCCTCCGCGCCAACGCTGCATCCTTTCCCAGAGATGATCGGGCCTCGCAGAGTTCCGGTCGTCGATTCGCCACACCCGATGGGGCGGCTACTTCAGCTCGACGATCGTCACCCCCGTATCGCCTTCTCCCCAGCCGCCGAGTCTGAACGACCTGACGGACGAAAGGCCCCGGAGCACCTGATGGGTTCGCTCCCTCAGTGCGCCCGTCCCCTTTCCGTGAACGATGCGGATGGTCGAGATGTCTTGGACGAGGGCGGTGCTCACGAATCTCTCGATCTCGCTCTCCGCCTCGTCGGTCGTCATGCCCAGAAGGCGAAGCTCGACGGCCGGCGACTCGTCCACGTCGATCGTGTACGAGACCTTGCCTCCCCGGCGCTCTGGAACCGCCGGCTCACCGTCGGCCTGCCTGAGGTCGTCCGCGTTGACCTCGACCGTCGCGTTCTTTATCCTCACCCGGACCCTTCCGCGTCCGTCCGGGAGTTCCAGCAGCTGGCCCTCGCGACCTACACGCGCGATCCTGACCCGCATGCCGACCTCTAGCTCGTCCGGCGGCTCGCCATCCTCGGGCGGGGCGGCCTCTCTCTGCACAGCCTCGAGCGCCCTCGCGGCCGCGTCGCGTCGCTCTCTCAGACGCTCGCGCGCCTCCTTGATGGTCCGGCTCGCCGCCTCCTTCGCCTTGAGCTCCCTCACGGTCTTCTCGACCAGGGACTGCGCGCGATCGAGGATCTCCCGTGCTTCCGCCAGGGCCTCGGTCCGGATCTTCCGCCGCTCGTCCTTGACCCCGGCGAGCCGTTCCTCGTAGTCGCGGGCCATGAGCTTCGCCCGCTCGTGTTCCCTGACGGCGTCATCGAGCGACTCCGCGAGCCTGCGTTCGCGCTCCGTGAGATCCGCCAGGAGGCTGTCGACCTTCGCTGCGTCCTGATCGCGCAGCTCCCGGGCCCTTCCGACGACCGAGGGCGGAAGCCCCAGCGATTCCGCGATCGCGAGGGCGTGGCTCGCGCCCGGCACGCCCGGCACGAACCGGAAGCTCGGCTCGAGCGAGTCGGGATCGAAGGCCATCGAGCCGTTCGTCATGCCGCCGTGGTTGTGAACGTGGCTCTTGACGGAGCCCAGGTGCGTCGTCGCGATCGTCGGTACGCCCCTGCTCGTCAGCTCCTCCAGTATGGCGATCGCCAGACTCGCGCCCTCGTCCGGATCCGTCCCCGCGCCCATCTCGTCGATCAGGACGAGCGTCTCGGGTCCGGCGGCCTCGAGGATCTCGTCGATGACCCTGAGATGCGACGAGAACGTCGACAGGCTCTGCTCGATCGACTGCTCGTCCCCGATGTCCGCGTGCACGTCGCCGAAGACCGAGAGCTCCGTGTCCGGCGCCGCAGGCACGTGAAGCCCCGACTGCGCCATGAGTGTCAGGAGCCCGATCGTCTTGAGCGTGACCGTCTTGCCGCCCGCGTTCGGTCCCGAGATGACGAGCGTCGTCGCGCCGTCGCCGAGCGAGAGGTCGAGAGGGATCACCTCACCCCCACCCCCGCTCACCATCGCCTGGAGGACGGGATGCCGTCCCCCGCAGATCCGAAGCCTCCCCTCGCGGTTGAGCGAGGGTCGCGCGGAATCGAGATCGCGCGAGAGGAAGGCGGCCGCCCTGACGTAGTCGATCTCCCCGAGCGTCGCGAGCGACCGTCCGAGGTCGTCGACGCGCTCGCCGACGAGCGCGGTCAGTCCCCTCAGGATCCGGGCTATCTCCTTCTGCTCTTCCGCCGCGAGATCGGTAAGCTCGTTGTTCAGGGGAACGATCTCCATCGGCTCGATGAAGACCGTCGCCCCACTCGCGGATTGGTCGTGAACGATCCCCTTGAGCTTCGAACGCGACGCGCGTTTGACCGGCAGAACGTGACGTCCGTTCCGGATGTGGATCGCCAGTTCCTGGACCGTGTCGCCCGAGAGTCCTTCCTTCAGGATCGACTGGAGCCTGTCGTCGAGCCGGGATCGCGTGGCCTCGATCGACCGTCTGATCCTCGCGAGCTCTCTGCTCGCCGAGTCACGCACTTCGAGCGCGACCTCGTCGATCGCGCGTCCGATCGCGTCGGCGACGTCGTCGTGGGGCGTCAGCCCCTCCGCCAGCTCCCCGAGCTTGGGCCGCCTCTCACGCCGCGCCGTGAGGAAGCCGCGGACGGCTCCCACGGCCGCGAGGAACTTCCCGACGTCGACGAGTTCCTCGCACGTGAGCGTCGCACCCTCGCGCGACGCTCGTTCGAGCGCCACGCGCGCGTCCCGCGCGCCCTGAAGCGGAATGCCCTCGCCATCATCGAGGAGGCCCCTCGCCTCGCTGACCCTCTCGAGATCGTCCTCGATGGACCGCAGATCGGCGGTGGGAGCAGTTCTTAGGGCACGCTCTGTGCCTGGGCCGAACGACGTTCTCTCGACAAGCATCGTCACGACCTTGTCGAATTCGAGAACGCCGAGCGCGTGGTCATTCATGGCTCGCGTCCGACGCAATCGGATGGTGGACAGAGGGAGGCGGCTAGCCCTTGCGCTTGTGCCGCCTGAAGCCGGAGCACTCTATGACCGAGAGCTTCGTCTTCCCGGCCTTCTCCACACCGTCTATGAGGAGGTTCATTCCCAACGTGTCGCTGGCCATGTGGCCCGCGATGACGACACTGATGTGGTGCTTCTCCGCCTCCTCGCGGTGCTTCTCGGGGATGTGCATCCCCACGATCGTCCCGATGTCGGACGTGTTGGCGAGCGTCTCGAACGCCTTCTCCGAGCCGCTCGTTCCGCCGGTCATGTCGACGAAGACGCGGCCGGCCGCTCGCTTCGCGCTGCCGGCGACGATCTTGAGCCCCATGCTGTCCCGCTCGGCCTCCTCGTACTCCGGTATCGACCTCAGCACGTCGAGGACGTCGCCGACGGTGTCGGGCTTCTTCCTGTTGAAGATCTTCTGGAGGTAGTCGGCCACGCAGTTGTCGGCGGGGGTGTGCGTGCAGATCATCGGGATTCCGAGGAGCTTCGCCGCGTCGACCGCTCTCATGTGATTGCCGGGCAGGACGCGGCGCTCGACCTCCTTGATCCTCGGCTCGAGGAGGCCCTGCGCCGCGTTGATGGGCACGCCGAATCCGCTCAGGATGTCGGCCTGCATCGCCATGACGTCGCCGAGTCGGGCGACGCCGGCGCCCTTCGGATGGTGCGCCCAGATGAGATCGACGCGCCCGCCCCTCTCCCTGAGCCTGTCGGCCAGGAGAATCTCCCCCACGTCCATGTCGATCCCGACGAGCGCTCCCCTCACGTCCGCGTCATCACCGCCGTAGAGGATCCGCGAATCGGAGTACGGGTTGGTCAGACGCTCGGTGTCGAACCGCTTCTTCGCATCGTCCTTCAGGTCCTCGTAGGCGGCGCTGACCTTCTTGAGTTCCTTGCGGACCTTGGCCTTGCCCCGCGGATCGACGGAGACGCCGTGCGCGATCGCGGCGTCGAACAGTCTCTTGAGCTTCATCCCACCCTCCAGCAGATATCGGAAGAGGCCCCAACGTCTGTGACGGGGAGCCTCGCGCGGCGGATCACTCGTCGTCCGTTCCGGCGAGACGCGACTGAACGAGCTCCTTGACCTTCTTGCCGTCGGCCCTGCCCTTCGCCTTCGGCATGACGGCCTTCATCACGTTGCCCACATCGCGCGGCACCGAGGCGCCGGTCTCGGCGATCGCCTCGTCGACGAGCGCCGAGATCTCCTCCTCGGTCAGCTGCTCTGGAAGGTACTCCTCCACGACCGCGAGCGCGCTCCGTTCTTTCTGCACCAGATCGTCGCGCCCGGCCGGACCGAATTGGTCGATCGCCTCGCGGTGCCTCTTCGCCAGCCTCGACAGAACCTCGATCAGGTCGTCGTCGTCGAGGTCGCGTCCGACTTCGATCTGCCGGTTCTTGGCTTCGGAACGCACGTATCTGATGACACCGAGGCGGTCTGCCTCGCGCGCCTTCACGGCCCGCACCATATCGCGCTCGAGACGCTCCATGATGCTCATCGTAGAATCCCCGGAACCCCGGTTCGACTACCTTCTCTTCGCCTGCTTGATCTTGAGCTTCCTGAGCTTCCGCTTCGCGGCGCTTCTCTTCCTCTTCTTGCGCTCGCTCGGCTTCTCGAAGTGCTGGTGTTTCCTGAGATCGGACAACACGCCAGCCTTCTCACACCGCTTCTTGAAGCGGCGCAGCGCCCGCTCGAAGGACTCTCCGTCCTTGACTCGGACTCCCGGCATTAACTTCCCACCCCCTCCCGGGTTCGCCGGACACGCTGACTCTCGACAGCAATAGTCGCCCCCTCACACACCACGCGCGCGCGAAGGTCGCGCGCCGCGCCGTGGGGGAAGCGATCTTCCGATGACTGATCATGGTATCCAGACATGGTGTGATTGTCAACCGCTTTCTGGAGTGTGTGTCTGAGCCACGCATGTCTGTCCTTCGCCCCCGTTCTCGGGCGACGCGGAGGCTGGGCGTCCTCGACTCCGCAAGTCCGTCGCCGCCGCCCTGCCACCCCGCCCCATCGGTTAGGACCTTGCGCCGTCCCCCGAACCCTGGTAAGAGAGAGGATGAACCCCAATCAGACCCATCCACACGCGAGGAGGGAATCCATGTGCTCCCCCGAGCAGAGACGCCCGTCTCGGCACGCCCCCGGCCCCCGGCACGCCCCCCACCCTCGCCGTCCCCTGGTCCTCGAACGCATCGTCCTCGTGCTCATCCGGGCCACCATCGGACTGATGCTGGTCGCCCTCGGCGTCCCCATCCCCGCGGCCGCCCAGGACTGGTCGGGCGGCTTCCGGTGTGTCGACTTCGAGCAGATGACGCCCCTCTGGGCGCTGACGTCGTCGCGAACCGAGGCTCTCGGATCCTGGGACGTGACCCCCACTCCCATCGCGACCGACGGCGCCGTCATCGTGTACCGCCCGTCCAAGCGCTCGGCCGTGCAGTGCACACGCCTCGTCGACCACGAGCCACTGTGGATCTTCGAAACCGGGGGCGACGTCAACGCCCGCCCGGTGATCCACGACGGCGTCGTCTACGTCGGCAGCGACAGCGGGTACCTCTACGCCATCGACGAGCGCACCGGCGAGCTTCTCTGGACGTTCGACGCGCGGCGCGAGGCGACGACGACGGAGAAGGCCATGGAGGCCGGGGGGTCGCTCTTCGGCGGCCTGAAGAGTCTGACCAAGGCGATCGAGGCGGGGAAGTCGCTCGCCGAGAAGGAGACGCTCCCGAACGAGCTCTGGACGTCTCCCGCGATCGCGGGAGACGTGCTCGTGCTCTACGTGCCGCGAGAGCGCTTCGTGGGACTCAATCGTCTGACGGGCGAGATGCTCTGGGACACCGAGTTCATGGAGAAGTCCGACTCGCCGATCTCATCCTGGCTTCCGCCCGAGGCGCGCCGCATTCCGATCGACGCCCTCGTCTCCGACGGCCGTGACGTCTACTTCACGCTCGGCGGCGCCGTCGTGCGCATCGACGCCGCGACGGGCGCGTACGGCCTTCCCCGGACCACGGAGGGCGTCGATGAGCAGGCGGGAGGCAAGGTCGCCCCGAGATGGGACATCGATGTCGGGGGCGACCGAATCGTGGTGTCGCTTCACACCGACGGCCTCGTCGCGGTGGGGAAGCGCGATGATGGCGAGCTCTGGCGCCTCGATCCGCTGCCGATCGAGGGCAGCTACGGAGACCTCGCCATCGACGGGAGCGACGGGTTCGTGATCGTCCAGGGCCGCGGCGTCGTGGCGTTCGACGCGACCGACGGCACAGCGCGCTGGACACGGACGGTCGAGAACGCGCACGACGTCTGGATCGGGCAGGAGAACGTCTACGTGATCGCGTCGGGCAAGCACGTGACCGCGCTCGGCCGCGTGAACGGAGCGCAGGTCTGGGAGAGGGACTTCGCGTACGCTCACGTGTCGGAGCTCCTCGAGTGCCGCGGCGCGCTCATCTTCGGCAAGGGAGTGGACGGCGACAACCTCGTCATCCTCTCGTCGGAGCCGCGCGCGGTGTGGGCCGCGATCACGAACACGCAGGCCCAACAGCCGGATCAACCCGGCGCTGTCGTGAGGAAGATCCTCGGACAGGGCTACCCGATCTACCACATCGGGACGGAACAGGCGACGTGGGGTCTGTTCACGACGGAGGCGGGGCGCGAGCTCGCGCGCTTCGATTTCGATGGTCCCCACACGCGCTGCGACAGGTGGCATCTGCAACTGCAGGAGGCCGAGGCAAACAGCGCCACGGTTCACGTCAACGCCCGCCGGATCGCGGAGACCGACGAGGGCCGGGAACGCGTGTTGACCGACCCCCTGTGGGAGGACATCCCCTACCGCCTGGTCTTCGACGGAGGGAGTTGGCTCATCGCATCGCCTCTCCCGGCGCCGTGCCGCATCGGAACTCAGGAGTGCATCCCTCTCTTCGACGACACGTCCGGCGTGGAACGCCACCCCTCCGGTCCCACGCGAACCGACTGGCCCGTCACGATGATGCCCGGCGACCACTGGGCATTCGATGTCGAGCTCACGGGCCAGATCGGTGGAGCTCCGACCCCGACGCGGGGCGAAGGGCACATCATCGTGGAGACGCCGGACCCCTCGGTCTACGGCAGCGAGTGGAAGTGGATGCTCAGGCAGACGTACTGGGCCCCGGAGCCCCACGCGCTCTCCGAGGAGTATCCGAGGCTCGCGTTTCTGGGAACCGCCAGCTTCATGACGATTCGAGATGGCACACTCCGACTCGAGAGCACCATGCATCTCGGCAGGAGGACGTTCACACTGCCCCTCCCTCTCGAGGACGGGTACGTCGCTCACTCCCCGGAGGGCTACACCACGACCGTCGCGGTCTCAGAGCATCCCGAGCATGGGCGCGTGGCCGCCGTGACGATCACGGAGGAGGACTCGCGAAGGCAGCTGCGGTTCGAGCTGTCGCCGCGCACGGGGATCGTATCGTGGGGGTTCGACGAGGAGCTCGGCGAGCTCAAGTGGAGATGGTCGCTCTCAGAGTCGCGGGCCTGGTGACGCGCGATCTTGTCGTGAGGGAATCCGTGGTCGCGCCGATCCGAACGTGAGAGCCTACGGCAGCAACTCCCCGACCTCGTACGCGATCATCGCGGCGATGGCCGCCGCCGCCCAGTCGGCCTTGAGGATCCGCCGCCCGACGCTCACCGAGCGCGCTCCGTGCCCCGCGAGCGCTGCGATCTCGGCGGGCGTCAGTCCGCCCTCGGGTCCGACCACGAGGACGGCCGTCCGAGCCCCGCGCGCCTCTCTGAGCGTCTCGCGGAGCGACGCCGCCCCCTCCTCTTCCCACGCGACGAGCGCGAGGTCGGAGCCGCGAGCGAGGGCGCCGATCTCCGAGAGGTTCCTCGCGGCCTCGATGCGCGGGAGGAACACCCCGCGCGACTGCTTCACGGCCGCGGCAGCTATCCCCTCCCACCGTTCGATCCTCTTCGCGTCGACCCGCCCGTCGACGCCCGCGGCGGTCCTCTCGGTGACGAGCGGCACGATCGCGGCGACGCCGAGTTCGGCGCACCGCCGGACGATCTCGTCGAAGGAGCGACCCTTCAGAAGCGACTGTGCGACCGTGAGTCGAACGCCCTCGTCGCGGGAGCGCGTTCGCGCGTCGAGGATGTCGGCCTCGATCGAGGAGGATGACGTCCGCTCGACCCGGGCGATCGCCTCGGACCCACGCCCATCGATGAGCCGAACGAAATCGCCCTCGCGGACGCGCGCGACGCGGATGGCGTGGTGTCCCTCGGGACCATCAATGACGACCGCCCGACACCTGAGGGAACCGGGCGGAACGACGTAGGTGTCGAGCTGCCAGACGCGCGGATCGTCGAGATCGCGATTCGCCAAGTGCTCGCCTCCTCGGGCCGCGCGGCCGCGACCCTCTCGAACCGCGCGCTAGCTCGGCCTCTTCGGCCCGGGCACCTTCCCGGACGAGAGCTCGCCCAGGCGCTTCAGGGCTCGTCTCTCCTCGGAGTTCGGCCGCCTCGGGACCCAGACGTCGACGCGGACCAGCTCGTCGCCCACTCCCCTGCCCCGGAGGTGCTGGATCCCCTTCCCGCGCATCCGGAGGATCCTGCCGGAGGGCGTTCCGGCGGGGATCTTGAGGCGCGCCTTGCCGTTCAGCGTCGGGACCTCGAGCTGTCCGCCGAGCGCGGCGACGTCGATCGAGACGGGGAGCTCGATCAGGACGTCGTCGCCATGCCGCTCGAACAGCTTGTGGGAGAGCTCCTCGATCATCACGATGAGATGCCCGTTGGGCCCGCCCCGCGGTCCCGCGTTCCCGCCGCCCTCGATCGGGATGTAGTTCCCGGTCGCCACGCCGTGCGGGACGGTCACCTCGACGACCTCGCTCCCCTTCGTGAGCCCCTTCCCCCCGCACTTCTCGCAGTGCTCCTCTATGATCTCGCCCATCCCGGCGCACCTCCGGCACGGCATCACGGACTGGAACGCGCCGAAGAGCCCGAGGTTCTGCTGGGTCATGACCCGGCCCGAGCCGCGGCACTCCGGACAGGTCGAGGGGTTCGTCCCCTTCTTCGCGCCCGAGCCGCCGCACTCGCCGCAACGCACGAGGCGAGAAACCTTGATCTTCTTCTTGACGCCCTCCGCGATCTCCTCGAGCGTCAGCTTGAGACGGACCCGGATGTCCGAGCCCTTGCGCTTCCCGGGACGCCCGCCGCGCACGCCGGCCCCGCCGAAGAGATCCTCGAAGATCCCCTCACCACGGAACGCGTTCATGAACGTGCGAAGGGCGTCGTTCATGTCGAAGTCGGTGGGACCGAAGCCGGACGGCCCGGCTCCTATCCCCGCCGCCCCGAACTGATCGTACTGGGCGCGCTTGTCGGCGTCCGAGAGGACCTCGAAGGCCTCGGTCGCCTCCTTGAACTTCTCCTCGGCCGCTTCGTCCCCGGGATTCTTGTCGGGGTGATGCTTGAACGCGAGATCCCGGTACGACTTCTTGATGTCGTCGGGGGACGCGTCGCGTCCGACACCCAGGACGTCGTAGTAGTCACGGGGCATGGGCCTTGGGTCTCCCTTCGCCTGGCGCCCGAACCGGGGCTAATCGTCGTCGACGACCTCGTAGTCGGCGTCGACCACGCCGTCGTCACCGCCGCCCTCGGGCGCGGCCCCACCGCCGGGGGCGCCGCCGGCCGCCTGGGCCTGCGGTCCGGCCCCTGGACCGGCCTGGGCGCCGGCGTACATCTTCTCTGCGAGCTTGTACGACGCGGTCTGGAGCGCGTCCATGTCGCGTTTGATCGCCTCCGCATCGCCGTCCTTGAGCGTCGCCTTCAGGGTCTCGATCGCCGATTCGATGTCCGAGCGTTCGCCCGAGTCGAGAGCGTCGCCGTGCTCCTTCATGGTCTTCTCGGTCGTGTACATGAGCGAGTCGGCCTGGTTCCGAAGCTCGATCTCCTCTCTCCTCGCCTCGTCCTCGGTCGAGTGCTCCTCGGCGTCCTTGACCATCTTGTCGATCTCGTTATCGGAGAGCCCGCTCGAAACCTCGATCCTGATCTTCTGCTCCTTGCCGGTCCCGAGGTCCTTCGCCGAGACGTGGACGATGCCGTTCGCGTCGATGTCGAAGGTCACCTCGATCTGGGGCATGCCCCTCGGCGCCGGCGGAATGCCGACCAGATCGAACCGTCCGAGCGTCCGGTTCTGTCCGACCATCGGGCGCTCGCCCTGGAGCACGTGGATCGAGACGGCCGGCTGGCTGTCGGCCGCCGTCGAGAAGATCTGGCTCTTCTTGGTCGGGATCGTCGTGTTCCGCTCGATGAGCTTCGTCATGACCCCACCCAAGGTCTCGATGCCGAGCGAGAGCGGCGTCACGTCGAGAAGGAGGACGTCCTGGACGTCCGACTCGCCGGCCAGGATCGCGCCCTGGATCGCCGCGCCGACCGCGACGACCTCGTCCGGATTCACGCCCTTGTGGGGATCCCTGCCGAAGATCTGCTTCACCTTCTCCTGAACCGCCGGCATCCGAGTGGTGCCGCCGACCAGGATGACCTCGTCGACGTCGCCGGCCGCGAGCTTCGCGTCGGCGAGCGCCTGCTTGCACGGACCGACGGTCCGCTCCACGAGGTCCTCGACGAGCGACTCGAGCTTCGCCCGCGTGAGCTTCATCGTGAGGTGCTTCGGGCCCGTCTGGTCGGCCGTGATGAACGGGAGATTGATGTCGGTCTCGAGGGTCGAACTGAGCTCGACCTTGGCCTTCTCCGCGGCCTCCTTCAGACGCTGGAGCGCCATCGGGTCGTTCCTGAGATCGACGCCGTTCTCACTCTTGAACTCGTCGGCGATCCAGTCGATCACGCGCTGGTCGAGATTGTCGCCGCCCAGGTGCGTGTCGCCGTTCGTCGCGAGGACCTTCACGAGGCCCTCATCGATCTCGAGGATCGAGATGTCGAACGTGCCGCCGCCGAAGTCGTAGACGGCGATCTTCTCCTGACCCTTCTTGTCGAGCCCGTAGGCCAAGGAAGCCGCCGTCGGCTCGTTGATGATGCGGAGCACCTCGAGCCCGGCGACCCGACCTGCGTCCTTCGTCGCCTGACGCTGGGCGTCGTTGAAGTAGGCCGGGACCGTGACGACCGCCTTCTCGACCTTCTCGCCGAGATGCTGCTCGGCGGTGTTCTTCATCGCCTGGAGGATCATCGCCGAGATCTCCGGCGGGGCGTACTGCTTGCCCTGCGCCTCGATCCTCACGTCGCCGTTCGAGTCCTTGATGACCTTGTAGGGAACCAGCGTGATCTCCTCGCTCACCTCGTCGTATCGCCGCCCCATGAATCGTTTGATCGAGAAGATCGTGTTCTCCGGGTTCGTGACCGCCTGCCGCTTCGCGACCTGTCCGACGAGCCGCTCCCCCGTCTTCGTGAAGGCGACCACCGACGGCGTCGTCCTCTGCCCCTCGGGACTCGGGATGACCGTCGCCTCGCCGCCCTCCATGACAGCGACGCAGGAGTTGGTGGTGCCCAGATCGATTCCGATGACCTTGCTCATGTGATCTCTTCCTCTCCGTCCCCGCCGTTGCGAGAACTCAACTGCCTTCGCTTGACGCTCCCCGAGCTCTCCGCGCAAGGAGCCGGATCGGCGCGCGGCGCGTCGTCGCGAGCTACTTCGCGACGGTCACCCGCGAACACCTGAGAAGCCTGTCTCCGATCGTGTATCCTCTGCGAACTTCCTGCACAATCTGATTCGATTCGTGTTCCTCCGATTCCACGTGGCCCACGGCCTCGTGGAGATTCGGGTCGAACTCCCTGCCGCACGCGACGAGGGGACGCACCCCGTGCTTCTCGAGGACGTCCACGAGATGCGTGAGGGTGAGCTCCACCCCCTGCCGGAACGGATCGTCCGGCGGCGGCGAGCCCGGGTCCTCACAGGCCACGGCGCGCTCGAAGTTGTCGACGACCTCGAGGACGTCGAGCAGAATCTCCTCACGCGCGCTCTGGGCCCAGCGCGAGCGGTCCCGCTCGACTCGCTTCTTGAAGTTGTCGAGATCGGCGAGCGCCCGGAGCCACTTGCCGTTCAGATCCGTGAGCTCGCCCCTCAGGCTCTCGATCTCAGCGATGATGTCGGCGGCGGTGGCGTCGGAGCCGTTCGAGGGTTCCGCCGACATCGCGTCCGCCCGGGAACTTCCGCGCCCCTCGCGGTCCGCTGTCTCCGGGCGTCCATCCTCTCTACGCGCAGCGCCCAGTTTCGATTCGTCGACGCCGTCTCCGCGGCGCGTGTCGCCTCTTCGTCTTGGCATCCGTTCTCCCGAATGTTCCCGCCCGCAGCACTTGGCCCAGCACCTGCCCCGGACGCGTGCGCGGGTCCCGGCCCGCCCAGGCCCCCGGGCGGTCCCCCCCAGCTAGGCGCCGCGCCCCGACAGCATCTCGCCCAGGGCCTCCGAGCAATAGTCGACGAGGCCGATGAGCCTCGGGTACTTCATCCGTGTCGGACCGATGACGCCCATCTGGCCGAGGCTCGCACCCACACGGTACGACCCGACCACGAGCGACATCTTCTTCATTTCCTTCCGGCGGTTCTCCCGTCCGATCGTCACCGTGACGCCCGAGTCCCCCGCCCTGTTCCTCACGAGGTCCGCTAGCTCATCCTCGTTGTCGAAGATCTCGCCCAGAAACGAGGCGTCCGCGGAGAACTCCGGATGCCGGAGAATGAACCGAGTTCCCTCGTAGTGGATGCGCTCGTCGCCCCGCGGGTGGAAGATCGGCGAGCTCTCCGCGAGGAGCCGAGCGACGAGGTTCTTCACCGGGACCGGCAGCTCCGCGAGGTGTTCCCTGAGCGCATCCTGCGCCTGCCCCACGGACTCGCCGCTCACCCACTCCGTGACGAGCGCCGTGGCAGTCGAGAGATCCTCTGGGCCGAGCCACCGGGCCGTGCTGACGACGGCACTCCGAGTCATCCCGGCGCGCGTCGTCGCAACCGCGAGCACGCGTCGGCCCTCGAGCGAGACGAGCTTCACCTGCTCGATGATCTGTGTCTCGGTCGCAGGGGCAACCGTCACTGCCAGTTCCTTCGAGAACTCGCTCATGAGTCGCGAGACGCCGGAGACGATGGTGCCGAGATCACCTCCCGAAAGCTGCGAGAGGCCCTCGTCGATCTGGACGCGCTCCCTCTCCGAGAGGCTCGCGGGCTCCATGAGGTGATCGACGTAGTGACGATACCCGGCGTCGGTCGGAACCCTCCCCGCGGAGGTGTGGGGCTGGTGAATGAGCCCCGCGTCCTCGAGTGACCGCATGACGTTCCTGACCGTCGCGGAGCTCAAACTCACGGGCCCGTGCCGGACCACGGCGCCCGAGCTCACGGGCCTCGCCGTCTTGACGTGGCATTCGATGATCGACCGGAGGATCGTCTCCTCACGGTCCGCCAGCTGCACCTTCTTCACTCCCCACCTCCCGTGCCTTCGATCCTTAGCACTCTCATCAGGAGAGTGCTAAGGCCACAAGATAGCGCCGCGGAAGGAGGGTGTCAAGGCGAAACGGGGGGCCGGACTGCCTCATCGCGCGCCTCAAGCCCTTGTCCGAGCGCTTCCAGGAAGTAGTAGTCCGCGTAGATGATCGGGACGTCGAGCTCCTGCCGCCTCTGCCGGTGTCCCGTGGCGTGGAGGAGGAGGGCCGGAGCCTCGATCCCGGCGTCGAGATACTCGGGCGTCGAGAGACGCCCGACGAGAGAGCGCGAGGCGGCGCGGTACCGCCGCGCTTCCGCCGTGTCGCGGACGGCCGACGCGAGCTTCAGAAGCCCGCTCGCGGCGATCGCGGCGGCCGACGAGTCCTTCGGTTCGTGCGCGTCGTCTGGGAGATCGAGGTCCCAGAAGGGGACGCCGTCAGGGGGAAGACGTTCGAGGAACGCGTCGGCCAGGCGGCGAGAGGTCTCGAGGAACAGAGGATCCCCGGTCTCCCGGTAGGCGACCGCGAAGCCGTGAAGCCCCCACGCCTGCCCTCGGGCCCACGTCGAATCATCGGCACGCCCCTGCACCGTCCCGCGCGACAGTATCTCCCCCGTCTCGGGATCGTAGTCGACGACGTGGAACGTGCTCCCGTCGTCGCGGACGTGGTCACGCATCGTCGTCAACGCGTGGGTCCGCGCGATCTCGGCGAGAGAGCGGTCGCCTCCCTCGCGCGCCGCCCAGAAGAGCAGCTCGAGGTTCATCATGCCGTCGATGACGACGGGGTACGCGAAGCGGCGCGAGCCGTCCCAGGATCGAATCGCGCCCACGTCGGGGTCGAACCGGCCCGCCAGGTGCTGCGCCGCCTCGAGCGCGACGGCGCGGTAGCTCTCATCGCCCGTGGCCTCGTACCCGCGCCCGAAGCTCAGAAGGATCACGAAGCCGACGTCGTGGCTCGGCGCGAATCTCTGATCCTTGAGCGGATCGGTCCAGCGCCGGGCCTCCTCGAGGAGGGCGCTCTCGCCGGTGACGTCGTAGAGCTGCCACAGGATCCCGGGGAAGAACCCGCTCGTCCACGCGCGGGGTCGCACGAGGTTCCACTCGCCGCCGCGCACGCTCCGCGGGTAGCCGTCCTCGGGCGAGTGGAGTCGCGCGAGCCCGAGGTAGAGCGACGCGGCGCGGTCGAGAATCCGACCGGGCGGAGTTGGGGCCTCTGAGGACGAGAGTGAGACCTGAACGATGGGAACCGCCGACTCCGTGCCGGGTCGGCCGGCCTTGGGCGCCCCGCCCGAGCGAGCGGACCCGAACGAGAGACAAACGAGGGGAACACAGAGGAGCGCCGACCGCGCTGTGCGCGGGAGCGGGATCACGTCACCACCTCCGGTCGGAGACGCGGAGCCGCACCGTAGGAAAGGCCGACGATGTCAACGGATGAGATCGAAGATCCGGTCGCCGCGGGGACGCTTGAGCGTCCCGTCCCACGACCAGTAGATGAGCAGCGCCTTGCCCTTGAGCCGTCCGATGTCGAGGAAGCCCCAGTCCCGGCTGTCCGCGCTCCAGTTCCTGTTGTCGCCGAGCATGAAGAGCGACCCGTCGGGCACCTTCACCGGTCCGAAGTCTGCCCAGCGCGGCGTGGGCGGCTTGAGCTTGATGAACTCCTCGTCGACGCGCTCGTCGTTCACGTAGAGCACGTTGTTCTTGAGCTCGACGATGTCGCCCGGGACGCCGACGCAGCGCTTGACGTAGTTCTCCTTCTTCGCGCGCGGATCGGGGTTCGGGTACTCGAAGACGATGACGTCGCCGCGCGCCGGCTCCCGGATTCCCCGGAGGCGGATGTCGGTGAACGGCACCTTGATGCCGTAGATGAACTTGTTGACGATCAGGAAGTCCCCGACGAGCAGGGTATCCTCCATCGAGCCGGACGGGATCCTGAAGGTCTGGACCACGAACGCGCGCAGGACAAGCGCCAGCACGACGGCCGTGACGACCGTCTCGACGAAGTCCCTGAAGTAGGCCTTCCTTTGCGCGGCTCGCTTGGAGCTCGTCCCCCGCTTCGCCATGCCGTGTCACCTCCTCGCCCGCGCAGGCGCGCGGGCGCATCGTCTCGTGTCAGAATCTGATCGCCACCCCGATCCTGAGGCCGGGATCGTCGTGCGCGCCGGCTCCGCTCCGCGAGCCCTCGAGCGACGGGGATGAGGGCTCGTCGAAATCCGCGAGATGGGCGTCGACGTAGGCGTCGGCGAGTCCGTAGATCGCCGCAACGACGACCCACCAGACGAGGGTCTGCCGGCGATCGAAGTGATCCGAGTACTCGTCGAAGTAACGCCCCTCGCCCGTCTCCTGGTAGCGACGGTACGAGTTCCGGGTCCGTCGGTCCTCGAGCACGAGCCTCGCGGCGAGGAAAGCCCCGATCCCTCCGACCGCCACGGCCTTCGCCTCCGTCCCGTTCAGGAGCTGCCCGAGCCCCGGGTAGACCGCCGAGGCCACGAGCGCCTGCGCTGCGTTCGGCGCGCGCTCGATGCGAGCCACGTTCGGGGACACGCGCTCGATGCGAGCCGATGTCCGTGACGCGCGATCGACGAGAGCCGGACTCGGCGACCGCGGTTCGAGCCGGGCCGCGTCTGCTGAATCGTCTTCCCCGTCGGCGCCGGCCGCCGGCGCAACGAGCGCGCCAGCGAGAGAGACTACCACGAAACACGAGACGGCCCCTCGCAGAAACGTCAAATCGCCAGCTCCCGCACGCCTCTCGGCCCCAAAGGACAGACCGTGAACTCCTGAGCGTCCCCTTCCACTTCCCACATCTGGACCCGCACCACGTCGCCCTCCTCGGTGTCGGCGTAGCGCGCCACGACCCCCGCGGCCGTCTCGAGGTCGGCCGCGTCCGGGCTCCCCTCGAGGACGCCCACCGGTCCCTTCCGATCGAGGACCTTGACGAAGAGCGCGTCGGCAGGCTTCAGCCCGAAGAGCTCCTCGTTCTCGCCGTGATTCCGTCCAACCGTGAGCTTGGCCCTGGGGGAGATCCTGAACTGCCGCCCGACGGCGAGGAGACGGATCGCCGCGACCGACAGCCCGTCGTGCTCCATGAGATCGCGGACGCCCCGCGAGTAGTTCTCGTCTGTGAGCAGGCACCCTCCCGCGGGCGACGCGTAGCGGGTGATGCCGAACTGCTTCGCGAGGTCCATCTGGGGCTTCCTCGTCCGGCCGTGCAGGCCCAGGAGCCCCGCGCGGTCGACCCATCCCTCGGTCTCGGGAATCGTCGCCGGGAGCAGTTTGGCGGAGAGCGGCCTGAGCAGAAGTCCGGTCAGATTCGACTCCCTCTCGACGGCCGCCAGTCCGTAGCGCATCTGGGACTTCGGCCTCTGTCCGACGACCTCGCCGGTCACGATGAACGACGCCCCGAGTTCCTCCATCCTCTCCGCGGCGCGGCGCAGCATGAGCGCGTGGCAGTCGATGCACGGGTTCACGTGCCTCCCGAATCCGTGCTTTGGCCCGCGGATGACATCGAGCACGTCCTCGCTGATATCGATGACGATGAGCTCGATCCCGAGTTCCTCGGCGCTCCGCTTGGCGTTGTCGGCGTCGAAGAACGGGGACTCGAAGCTGACGCCCACGACCTCGATGCCCTGTTCCATCAAGAGCCGCGCGGCCAGGATGCTGTCGAGCCCACCTGAAACGAGCGCGATCGCCTTCATTGCCTTGGACACCTCGAGCCTGCCCGCGGTCGAGCGCGGGCCCGTCTTGAGCCCCGGGGGAAGAACTGGCGGGAATGTGTGGGAATCGAACCCACCTCGGACGGGATTAGCCGCCCGACTTAAGGGTTTGAAGCCCTCGAGGCCCACCAGGACCTATCCATTCCCGCATCTTCTTCGATGCTCTCT